>JBARYG010000105.1:0-36750 GCA_049647745.1 Mesorhizobium sp. | reverse complement strand
TGCCGTCGCCGAGGCCGAAGCCGCGACCGAAGCGCGGCTGACGTTGGCGCACGAGGCGGCCATGGAAGCGGAGCGCGAGGCAAACGCTGCGGAAGCGAAGGCCTTTCTTGAAAGCCTGGGCGACGATGTCGGCAAGACCGTCGCCTCGCGCATCGAGGCGATGGAAGCGCATGTCGGCGACCTCGTCGGCGCCACCGTCGGCCGTATCGTCGGCGGCCTGCTCAGCGAGGATTTGCAGAAACGCTCGCTCGAGGCGCTCGCCCGCGCCATTCGCGAAAGCATTGGCGACACCGATGCCGTCCGCGTCAGCGTGCGTGGCCCGCAATCGATGTTCGAAACGCTGAAAACGGCGCTTGGTCGGCATGCCGGCCACCTCGATTTCACCGACGCGCCCGGCTTCGATCTCACCGTCGTCGTCGACGATGCGGTGTTCGAAACCCGAATGGCCGAATGGGCCGCCGCGCTTGCCGAGGTGCTGGCATGAGCACCACCGAAACCAGCGACGCCCCGCACGAGATCATCATCGTCAAGCGCGGCCATGGCGACCACGACGAAGCGCATCACGGCGGCGTCTGGAAAATCGCCTTCGCCGACTTCATGACCGCGATGATGTGCTTCTTCCTGGTGATGTGGCTGATCAACGCCGCCAACGAGCAGACGAAGGCGGCCGTCGCCAGCTATTTCAACCCGGTCAAGCTGATCGACCGCAACGCCAGCCGCAAGGGCCTCGAAGACCTCGGCGACGGCCCGCGTGAATCGGGGCTGACAGCGGACAGCCCCCAGCAGAACGCCGACAAATCCGGTCAGGGCGGCGATGGCGGCGCGAAATCGTCGCAGACGCAGGATTCGACCGCCGCCCCGAAAAGATCGGACAATTCCGACGCGCATCTTTTCGCGGACCCCTATGCCGTGCTGTCGGAAATCGCCACCGATACCGGCGTCATGCAGAACGTCAGCGAGAAGGGCGACGGCGGCGCGCAAAACGCCGGCCCAGCCACCGGCGCTTCGGGCGGCACGTCCTACCGCGATCCCTTCGCCCCCGATTTCTGGTCGCAGCAGATGGCGGCGCCTGCCGCCGAAGCCAGCGCCGAACGGGCCAAGATCGAAGGCGACCCGGCGCAGCCCGGCGACAAAGTCGCCGAGACCGAAAATCCAAAGGTCAAGGCCGTGGCCCCCGGCCCGATATCCGACATCGCGCCGCTGGAACCGCTGGCCAAGGACAAGGAAGCGCAGGCTGTAGCCCCCAAGATCGGTAAGGCCGGCAAGGCCGACGACGACGCCCCTGAGACAGCGCAAAACCCCGATACAAAAGGGCCGACCGCCGACGCGAAAATCGAACATGCGCCGTCCGCCGAAGCCCTCAAGGCCGCAGCCGAAGTAAGGCAGCAACTTGCCGAAGCTTTCAAGGCCGGCGACAAGCTCCATGACGGCGTTTCGGTCGAGGCGACCGACAAGGGCGTGGTGATCTCCATTACCGACCGGCTGGATTTCGGCATGTTCAGGATCGGCTCGGCCATGCCCAACCGCGATCTGGTGCTGGCCATGGACAAGATCGGCCGCATCGTCAACGGCCAGAAGGGCAAGATCACCATCCAGGGCTACACCGATGCCCGCCCCTTCCGAAGCGACACCTACGACAACTGGCGGCTGTCCACCGCTCGCGCCCAATCGGCCTATTACATGCTGGTGCGCGGCGGTGTCGAGGAACGCAGGATCGTAGAAGTATCCGGCTTCGCCGACCGCCGGCCGAAGGACAAGGCCGACCCGCTCGCCGCTGTCAACCGGCGCATCGAAATCCTCATGGAGACCGACGGATGAGGGGTCCGGCGCTCCTGTGCGGCGTAATCGGCCTTGCGCTTTCGGCCATGGCATTGCCTTGCCCGTCCAACGCTGCAGAGACGCTGCAGCCTTACCAGTTGGTGCGCTCGCTGCAACTCGTGCAGGACCGGATCGCCTCCGGCGACCATGCCGCCTTGCCAATGCAGGCAAAACTACTGGAAATGGTGGATGCGCGCATGCGCACCGCCTCGCCCGACACATTCAAGGAGCCAAAGAATTTTCGCGCCTTGCTCGTCTACGGCATGAGCGGCGGCAATCCGGTGACCGTCGAGGTGGCCACTTCCCGCATCGAACTCGACGAACAGAATCGCGCCATCGCGCAAGGCATCGTCGATTATCTGAACGGCCGCCCGGCAGCGGCGATCGAAGCGCTGACGCCTGTCGATCCGATGCAATTGTCGCCCGATCTCGGTGCGTTCCTGGCCTTGGTGAAAGGCTCGCTTCTTGCCGCGGAAAAGCCGGCGGAGGCCCTTGTGCTGCTCGACCAGGCACGCCTGCTCAGCCCCGGCACGCTTGTCGAGGAAGCAGCCCTTCGCCGCTCGGTCGCCATCGACGCCACGCAAGGCGATGCCGCCCGTTTCGCGCTGGCCTCGACGCAATATGTCGAGCGTTATCTCTACTCGCCCTATGCCAGCCAGTTCGCCGACGCCTTCGTCAGCGGCGTGATAGCCATGCATGAAGCAATCAGCCAGGACAAACTTGCCGACATCACCTCGATGATGGACGCCGAACGAGAGAAGGTGATCTATCTGCGCATCGCCCGCCGCGCAGCCATCGACGGGCTCAACGACCTTTCGAAATTCGCCTCGGCAAAGGCGGAAGAGGGGCGCAACGGCGAGAGTAACGACGACGACCCCCGCGCTCTGCTCTATGCCAGCCTTTCCACGGTGACCTCCGCCACGGTCGAGGACGTGCGCGCGAAGCTGAAGACAATCGACCGCAGCCGGCTTTCCGAGGGCGACCAGTCGCTGCTCGACGCAGCCCGTGCCGTCGTCAGCGAAATGGTCGCCGTACCTGCGCCGCCGGCTCAAAAGCCGGCCGCCATGTCGCTGGAAGCGCCGGCGGCCTCGGAAACGCCCGTTTCGGTCAAGCAAGCCGCGGCCGAAACAGACCTTCCGCCCGTCGAAGGCGTATTGCAGGAAAAGCCGGCCAGCGGGGCGCCGGTTCCGCTGCCGGCTGCGCCGGGTTCCGCCCCCACTCAGGCTACCGCTCCGGTGCCACCCGCTCCGGACCAAGCTGCGACTCCGGCGAACCTGGTGCCGGTCGAGGCAGCGTCGGTATCGCCCACGCCGGTCAAGGCGACCACAGCCGCGCCCGACGCTACCGACGCGGCTATCGCCGATGCCCGCCGCAAGCTGGATTCGATTGACCAGATTCTTGGAGTGTCTCCCAAATGAAAGTAAGCGCCGACCCCGCCATATCCGCGCCTGTCTCATCCGGCCGTGGCGGCAGGCAGGCCGCCGACGACGCGGCTGAAACCGGCTTCGACCATGTCCTGCGGAACACCGGAAAGGAACATCCAACCAAGGCCAGGCAAGCCGCCGAGGCCACGCCCCGCCAACCGCTCTGGCCGGATTTTGCCGCCAGACTGGCCGACAAAGCCACGGAAACGGACCCGGAACATGCAACTTCGTCGCGCGACGATGCCGGGGAGCCCACGGATGACGATCCCAAGACCGGCGGCAGCAAGGCGAAACAAAGCGACAAGCACCAGCCACAGGCACAAGGCCTGCCGCAGATGTTGACCGCCCTGCCCGGCCCGCACCGCCATATCACGGCGGACCCGGACGGGAAGGATACCGCCACCGCCTCAGCGAGCGCCCAACCGGATTCGGAGAGTGCATTGAAATTACCGGCGACCGAAGGCGGGTTGCCGGCTCCTGATCGCGCAACCTCGACGGCAGCGCCTTTGCCGACGATAAAAGGCGTAACGGAAGCCGCATCCGCAACGCCGCCTAACGGCACCAAACCCGCGATGCTTCCGCCGGGCAACACCGCGAAGGACGCAGGCCCCCTCCCGCCCATCTCGACACAAGCCGCAGGCGTCGGCGAGGAAGCCGCGCAGCCATCGGCACCCTCGCCCGATCCGGCCGCGGCCGGAAAGAAACCGGAAGCCGCAATCGAGGCACAATCGGTCAAACATTCCGCAGCCGCCGACAAGCCGGCCGCATCGGCTAGCCACGTCACGGTCACCGGGGCGCAGAGCTTTCCGGCCCCCGCACCCCACCCGGCCAGCCAGACTGTAACCGGCCTCGCCAGCGCCATCGCGGCTGACAATGGGGCGAGGCAGGTACTCTCGGCGTCCGCCGGGCTCGCCCAGCCGGCCCCTTCTGTTGCTCTCCCGTCACACATCCTGAAGATCGAATTGCATCCTGCCGAGCTTGGGACGGTTACGGCCAGCCTGCGCCTGGCCGGGGGGCAGCTTTCCATTGAACTGAAGCCGGAAAATCACGAGGCCCACCGCAAGCTTTCGTCCGATACGGATGGTCTGATCAAGTCGTTGCAGGGGATGGGTTTCAATGTCGACAAGGTTACCGTTCTACAACCTGCAATAGCAGTGAACGCCACCCCGCGCACGGATGCGGCGAGCCCTGCCGGGCGCGATCCATCCTCCTTTCAGCCGGGGAATTCCGGCGGCAATAACGGCGCTTCGGGCGGCCAGCAATCCGGAAGGAACCATGGCAATGATGGCCAGAATAGCGGGCGCAGCGCCCCGCATCCTCGCGAGCGCATTGGCGGCGATCTGTTTATCTAGCCTGTTCAGCGCTCGTGCAAACGCCTCGGCCAACCCCTGCGAAGCGGAGATCCTGCGCGCCTCCGACCGTTACGGCATTCCCGCAGGCATCCTCTATGCGGTAGGTCTAACCGAGACAGGTAAAAAGGGAAGTCTCCAACCCAATGCCTTGAATATAGAAGGAAAAGCCGTTTTCCCAAAAAGCAGCGCGGAAGCGCTGGCGACCTTCAGGAACGCGCGGAGCCAAGGCAAAACGCTGATCGATCTCGGCTGCATGCAGATCAATCAGTACTATCACGGCTCGCACTTTCGCAGCGTCGCAGACATGCTCGACCCGCGCCAGAACGTCGACTACGCGGCACGTTTTCTGGCCAGCTTGCATGCCCGTCACGAAACCTGGTCGATGGCGGTGGCGCGCTACCATGCCGGCCCCAACAACGACCCGGCGCAGAAGATCTATGTCTGCCGCGTCATTACCAACATGGTCGCCGTGGGCTTCGGCAAATGGACGACTAACGCGCGCTCCTTTTGCAACCCGTAGACGATTAAGCAGCAACGGATACACAGCCCCCAGGACCTTTGACCAACACGGGCGGCGTCTGCACCCCCGGCGCCGCCGTCGCGCCAGACTCCCAATATTCTAGCTACAAGAATTGACGGTTGTTCAGGATTCCCGACAGCGACTACCCCTTTGACCACGGGGCAGATGAACTGATTCGGAGGGCGGGCCGATGATCGTGGTCGTTGACGAGCGCGAACTTGTAACCGAGGGTTACAACTCATTATTCGATCGAGAAGGCGTGGCATGCGCGGGGTTCGCGCCGGGCGAATTCGGCGAGTGGGTGACGAGTGCGGCCGACGACGATCTGAGATCGGTCAGGGCCTTCCTCATTGGCGACTGCCGCGACGGCACGATTTCGCCGCGCCAGATTCGCGACCGCACCGGCGCGCCAGTCATCGCGCTCAGCGAACAGCATTCGCTTGAAAACACGCTTCGGCTTTTCGAATCCGGCGTCGACGACGTCATTCGCAAGCCCGTCCACATCCGCGAAATCCTGGCCCGCATCACCGCCATCCGCCGCCGCGCCCAGGAAGACGTTTCCTACACCGAGATCGGTGCCATGCGCATCTTCATGGACGGTCGCGATCCTGAGATCGACGGCCAGCCGCTGCCGCTGCCACGCCGCGAGCGGCGCATTCTCGAATATCTTGCGAGCAACCGTGGCCGCCGTGTCACCAAGACCCAGGTCTTCAACGCCATCTACGGAATCTTCGACGAACAGGTCGAGGAAAACGTGGTGGAAAGCCACATCAGCAAATTGCGCAAGAAACTGCGCGAAAGGCTCGGCAACGATCCGATCGATTCCAAGCGCTTCCTCGGCTACCGGCTGGTTTTTTGATGAACGCAGCAACTACAACTGCGCGACCGCACCAGCTTCGCGCAAGAAACACAGACTATCCTCATGACCAAATGTGCTGGAATTGAGGAGACGTCTGGATGAGCCTCTATGGAATGATGCGGACCGGTGTTTCCGGCATGAACGCGCAGGCCAACCGCCTGTCGACAACCGCCGACAACATCGCCAACGCCGACACCACCGGCTACAAGCGGGCTTCGACCGAATTCTCCACGCTGGTCATGCCCACCACGGGCGGCGCGTATAATTCCGGCGGTGTCTCCACCACGATCATGAATTCGATCAGCGCGCAGGGCGTGCTGCAATACACCACTTCCGTTTCCGACCTTGCCGTGGACGGAAACGGTTTCTTCGTCGTGCAGAACCCGAGCGGAACGCCCTTTCTGACACGCGCCGGCGCCTTCGTGCCGGACGGCGAGGGCAAGCTGGTCAACGCGGCGGGCTACCAGTTGATGGCCTACAGCTACGAAAACGGTGTGCCCTCCGCGACCGTCAACGGCTTCGAGGGGCTTGAGCCGGTCGTGATTTCCGACAAGGAAATGTCGGCGACGCCGAGCACCAAAGGTTTTTACAGCGGCAATCTGGCAGCCAATGCCACGCCGGTCGCGGCTGCTGATCTGCCATCCGCGAACGCCTCGACCGCTGAATATTCGGCGAAGTCGTCGATGGTCGTCTATGACAACCTCGGCAACAAGAAGCTTCTGGACGTCTATTTCACCAATACCGGTGCAGGCACCTGGCAGGTTTCGGTCTTCGACCAGTCCAAGGCAACGCCCGGCACCTCTTTTCCCTATACAGGCGGCGCGCTCGGCTCGGCCAACCTGACCTTCGACACCACCACCGGAAAGATGACCGGGCCGACCACCGGCGTTTCGTTCACCGTTCCGGGCGGCGCACCCTTTACCCTCGACCTCTCGACGATGAGTCAGTTGGGCACGGGCTTCACGGTGTCGGACGGCGACGTAAACGGCAGCGCGCCGGGCACCATCGACAAGGTTCAGATCAGCAAGGACGGCACGATCTACGCGCAGTACAAGGACGGCTCGACGAAGGCGCTCTACAAGATACCGCTGGCCGACGTCCAGAGCCCCGACAATCTCACCGTGCTGCCCGGCAACGTCTACTCGCAGGGCAACGATTCCGGCGCCATCCGCATCGGTTTCGCCAATGAAGGCAAGCAGGGCGCCATCGTTTCCGGCGCGCTCGAAAACTCCAATGTCGATATTGCTGAGGAACTGACCGACATGATCGCGGCGCAGCGCAGCTACACCGCCAACTCGAAAGTGTTCCAGACGGGCTCGGACCTCATGGACGTGCTCGTCAACCTGAAGAGATAGAGGAGAAGCCTGAGGCTTCCGAAAGACCCGCATGTCGCTGAGTTCCGCATTGAACATTGCCCAGTCGGCGCTGCAGACGACGGCGCGCCAGACCAGCGTTGTCTCACGCAATGTAGCGGACGCCTCCAATCCGGATTACTCGCGCCGGACGGCTACCGTGATATCGACGGCGCCCGGTGCGCGCTCCGTCGATATCCAGCGCGCCACCAACGATCTGCTGTTTCGCCAGAACCTGTCCGCGCTGTCTTCCTGGGCGGGCCAGAATGCGCTTTTCGATGGCATGGACAGGCTGGGCCTGTCGGTCAACGGCGTCGACAACGCTTCGTCCGCTTCCGCCGCCATCGGCAACCTCCAGCAGGCGCTGCAACTTTACGCGACATCGCCCTCCAACCAGAATCTGGGCACCAGCGTCATCGACGCGGCCAAGCAGGTGGTGCGCTCGCTGAACGACGGCACCTCCGCGATCCAGGCTTTCCGTACGCAGACCGACGGCCAGATATCGACGGCCGTCGATGATCTGAACACGCTGCTGAGCCAGTTCCAGGACGCCAACACCGCCGTCGTCTCCGGAACCCGGTCGGGCTCAGATGTGTCCGACGCGCTCGACCAGCGGGACTCCCTGCTGAAGAAGATCGCCGAATACGTGCCGGTTTCGACCTACACGCGCGGCGGCAACGACATGGTCATCACCACCACGAGCGGCACGACGCTGTTCGAGACCGTGCCGCGCTCGGTCAGTTTCTCGGCGTCCCCCGGTTATGCCGCCGGCATGGCCGGAAACACCGTCTATATCGACAACGTCCCGCTCACCGGCGGCAGCGGCGGCAACACCGATGCCGGCGGCAAGCTTGCCGGCCTCATCCAGCTTCGCGACGACGTCGCCTCGACCATGCAGGGCCAGCTCGACGAGGTCGCCCGCGGCCTCATAACGGCGTTCGCGGAGACGTCGCCCGGCAACCCTGATCTGGCGGGTCTTTTCACCTGGACCGGAAGCCCTTCCCTGCCGACGCCGCCCGCCGTGCCGGCAGCCGGCACACTGGTCAACGGCCTGGCGGGCTCGATCAAGGTCAACGCGGCGATGGACCCTGCCGTCGGCGGCGACCCGGCAAAGCTGCGCGACGGCGGCGCCAACGGCGCGGCCTATGTCGCCAACACGAGCGGCGGCGCCTCCTACGCCGACCAGCTCATCGCCTATGGCGATCGCCTCGACCGGCCAATGGCCTTCAGCCCGGCGGCCGGCATAACCAGCACCTCCAGCGTCACCAGCTATTCGGCCAGCGCCATCGGCTGGTTCGAAGGCATACGCCAGCAGGCTTCGACCGCCGCCGATTCCAAGGAGGCCCTCGCCACGCGCACCGCCGAGGCGCTCTCCAACCAGACCGGCGTCAACGTCGACACGGAAATGTCGCTGATGCTCGACCTCGAGCACACCTACCAAGCCTCGGCCCGCATCCTCAACACGGTGAACCAGATGCTGGATGCACTCCTTCAGGCGGCGGGGTAAACCATGAAAGCCACCTCCGTCTCCTCCGCCGGCATTTCGAACGCGATGCGTTATTCGCAGATGCGCATGCAGGTCGATCTGGTCAAGGCGCAGAAGGAACTGGATACCGGCAGGGTCGCCGACACCGGCCTAGCGCTTGGCGCCCGCACCGCGCAGTCGGTAACCTTCGCCCGCGATCTCGACCGGCTGAAAACGATCGTCGATTCCAACGGGCTGGTCACTTCCCGGCTGACATCGACCCAGGACGCGCTAAGCCAGGTCGCCGATCAGGTGCAAACGCTTCTCTCCAGCCTGACGTCTACCGCTTCGGGCGATCTGACCAACAAGATCACCAGCGACAGCGGCAAGGCCGCGCTGCAATCGTTAACGTCGATCCTCAACACCAGCATCAACGGCGAATATCTGTTCGCCGGCACCAATACCGACGTCAAGCCGATTGACGACTTCACCGCGCCCGGTTCCCCCGCCAAGGCCGCCTTCGACGCTTCCTTCCAGACCTATTTCGGCTTCGGCCCGGAAGATCCGGCGGCCGCCGGTATCAGTGCCACGGATATGGACAATTTCCTGACCACCGCGGTCGAGCCGCAGTTTCTGGGTTCCGGCTGGCAGGCCAACTGGTCCAGCGCCACCGACCAGCCCATCGTCAGCCGCATCGCGCTCAACGAGACCACCGAAACGTCGGTCAGCGCCAATACCGACGGCATCCGCAAATTCGCGATGGCGGCGTCGCTCGTCTCGCAGCTGATGAACAGCGGCGTCAGCGACGATGCGAAGAAGGCGGTGGTCACCCGCGCCCTGTCGCTGGTCGGAGAATCGCTGAGCGACCTTGGCCAGACGAGAGCGCAGACCGGCATCGTTCAGCAGCGCGTTGCCGACGCCAACACGCGAATGGACACCCAGGTGGATCTGTTCAACAAGCACATTCTCGACCTTGAGGGCATCGATCCGAACGAAGCCGCAACCCGCGTCAACGACCTGGTGACACATATCCAGACCTCGTTCGCCCTCACCGCGCGCATCCAGCAACTGAGCCTGCTGAACTTCCTGACTCCCTGATCCACCCCGCAACGGAAACAGCGATGTACCAATTTTCATACGCCGACATTCAGACCGACTCGGTGGCGGACGCAAAGGATCGCGAACGGCAGTTGCTGACCCGCTCCATCGACATGTTGTCGGCGGCCGCCGCGGTCGGCCATCAGTCGATGGAGGCGATCGAGGCGCTGCATTTCACCAACCGCGTCTGGACGAACTTCATCGAGGACCTGGGCTCGAGCGACAATGCGCTGCCCAAGGAACTGCGTGCCAACCTTATTTCCATCGGCATGTGGCTGCTGCGCGAAGCGGAAGATATTCGCCAGGGCCGCACCGAAAACTTCGAAGGCATCATCGAGGTTTCCCAGATCATAAGGGACGGCATCCAATGAACAACTCGCTGAAACTGTCGCTGAAGCCAAACGAAAAGCTCTACATCAACGGGGCCGTCATCCGCGTCGACCGCAAGGTGACCCTGGAGCTTCTCAACGACGTGCAGTTTCTGCTTGAGAATCATGTGCTTCAGCCCGAACAAGCGTCGACGCCGCTCAGGCAGCTTTATTTCATCCTGCAGATCATGCTGATGAATCCGCAAGGGGCGGTCGACGCACGCGACATGTTTCGCCGTTCGCTGCCGCTGATGCTGGCGAACTTTACCGACGAGCACATTCGCGGCACGCTCAAGAACGTCGACCGCATGGTTGGCGAGGGCCAGATCTACGAGGCGCTGAGGGCAATCCGCTCGCTCTATCCGCTTGAACGCAATATCCTGTCCGGCAATAGCGACGACGCGGCGAAAAGCGACAACGAGGACGCTGTTCGTCCGATGGCAGTGGGAGCACGCTGAACATGAACGTGGACATGACGACGACGATCCCCGCGGGCGCCAACCAGAAGACGGATGCCAAGTCGAAGACGGCGGTCGACTATGATTCCTTCCTGAAACTGCTGATCGCCCAGATGAAGAACCAGGACCCGACGCAGCCGATGGATTCGACCCAATACGTGGCGCAGCTCGCCACCTTTTCGCAGGTCGAGCAGACGGTGCAGTCGAATGCCAAGCTCGACCAGATCCTGCAATCGTCGGCGCTTTCGCAGGCCGACAGCATCATCGGCCGCTCCATCACCTCCGCCGACGGCAGCACCACCGGCACGGTAGCGGAGGTTCGCCTCGCCAGCACCGGCCTGATTGCCATCCTCGGCGACGGCACCGAAGTCCCGGTCGGTCCCGGCGTCACGGTAAAGCCGGCCGGCTGACGATGAACGAAGCCGATGCGCTCGATATCGTCCAATTCGCGGTATGGACGGTCCTGACCGCGTCGGCACCGGTCGTGCTGGTGGCGATGGCGGTCGGCATCGGCATCGCGCTCATCCAGGCACTTACCCAGATCCAGGAAATCACGCTTACCTTCGTGCCAAAGATCGTCGCCATCATGCTCGTCGTGGCGCTTACAGGCCCCTTCATCGGCAGCCAGATATCGGCCTTCACCAACGTCATCTTCGAGCGCATCCAGACCGGGTTCTGATACTCGGGGCAGGCTCTGTCAGCCGACACCCCGGAACTGCACACCCAACCCCGTCGTGGCCCATGATCTTTCCCCGAAAAGGCGGTCGACCTTTGTCGGCTATAGGCTAGATTATCGGACGACGCCCATCTGAATCGCCCTGCCGAGGAAGACGATGCCGCACGAAAGCGGAACCGCATCTGTGATCGACGACGAACCGGGCAGCGAAAACGTTTCGGCCCTGGCCCCTTTCCAGCATGGCATTTTCCGCGCCGTATGGGGCGCCAGCCTCGTCTCCAATTTCGGCGGACTGATACAGGGAGTCGGCGCCGCGTGGCTGATGACCACGATCGCCACCTCGTCCTATCAGGTCGCGCTGGTCCAGGCTTCGACCACTCTACCCATCATGCTTTTTTCGCTGGTGGCGGGCGCCATCGCCGACAGCTTCAACCGGCGCACCGTCATGCTGACCGCCCAGTGCTTTATGCTGGTCGCCTCGGTCATCCTGACCCTGTTTGCCTATAACGACCTGCTGACGCCGTGGACGCTGCTTGCCTTCACCTTCCTCATCGATTCCGGTACGGCACTCAACAGCCCTTCATGGCAGGCCTCGGTCGGCGATATCGTGCCGCGCGCGAAGGTCCCGGCAGCCGTCGCCCTCAATTCGGTGGGCTTCAACCTGACGCGCAGCGTAGGGCCCGCAATCGGCGGCATCATCGTCGCCGCCGCGGGTGCTGCGGCGGCCTTCGCCGCCAACGCGCTGAGTTACGTCGCACTGATCGTCGTTCTGTTCCGCTGGAAGCCGCAATTGCCCGCAGCCACCCTGCCGCGGGAATCGTTCGGCAGTGCGATAGGCGCGGGCCTGCGCTACGTCGTCATGTCGCCCAATATCGGCAAGGTGCTGGCAAGAGCCTTCGCGTTCGGCTTCACGGCTGGTTCCGTACTGGCCCTGCTGCCGCTGATCGCACGCGACCTGATCCACGGCGACGCCCTGACCTACGGCATCCTGCTCGGGGCCTTCGGCGTGGGCGCGGTTTGCGGCGCGCTGACCAGCGTGCGGCTGCGCCGGATGCTTTCCAGCGAGACGATGGTGCGCTGGGCATTTGCCGGCTTCGCGGTCTGCGCGGTCAACGCCGCCCTCAGCCAATATGCCTGGCAGACGGCGCTGGGTCTGCTCATCGGCGGCGCCTGCTGGGTCATCGCGCTCTCGCATTTCAATGTCACCGTGCAGATGTCGACGCCGCGCTGGGTGGTGGGCCGGGCGCTTTCCATCTACCAGACCGCCAATTTCGGCGGCATCGCGCTCGGAAGCTGGGTCTGGGGCATCACGGCGGACGCTCACGGCGTCGAGGTTGCCCTCATCGCGGCGGGCGTCGCCATGCTGGCTGGCGGCGCCATCGGCCTCCTGCTGCCGCTGCCCGAACACGCAGCCCTCAACCTCGATCCGCTCAACCGCTGGACCGAGCCGATGCTGGCGCTCGACCTGAAACCGCGCAGCGGCCCCATCGCGATCATGATCGAATACGTTATCAAAGAGGAGGACCTGCCGGAGTTCATCGAACTGATGGCCGAGCGCGGGCGCATCCGCCGCCGCGACGGCGCCCGCAACTGGACGCTGGGCCGCGATCTCGGCAACCCCGAACTGTGGATGGAAAGCTACCACACGCCCACCTGGCTCGATTACGTGCGCCACAACACGCGCGCCACTCACGCGGACGCCGCGATCACCGAACGTATCCGCGCTCTGCACAGCGGCAGCGAGCGGCCGCGCGTGCGCCGCATGGTCGAGCGCCCGACCAGCGCCGACTACGGCCTCGGCGCGGCGAGAGTCCCCGACCATCACTAAAGCATGTCGCCCCAAAGTGCGCAGCGGCTTCGGGCAACGACATGCCCAAAAACAAAGGCTTGCAGCGCGACGCATAAATCCGGTCACCCGCGTCGTGCTGCAAAATATCCGTATCCGTCGTTTCCTTTGACGCGCGCCGGTTCCCACCCTCGCGCAAGCTTGACCGGCTAGGGTCGAGGCTCCGGGCATTTTCCGCGCACCCGGCAAAGACTTTCGGTCCGGAGCACCAATGGCGATCAGCGAGACACTTTCGGCCGGCGCACTGCCCAAGAACGGCCGCGACGTCTTCTTTGCGCTCGGCATCGTCTTCATCCTTGCCGTGCTGTTCCTGCCCATTCCCGCCTTCCTCATCGATGTCGGCCTCGCCTTCTCGATCGCGCTTTCGGTGCTGATCCTGATGGTGGCGCTGTGGATACAGCGCCCGCTCGACTTCTCCTCGTTCCCGACCGTCCTGCTCATCGCCACGATGCTGCGCCTGTCGCTCAACATCGCCACCACGCGCATGATCCTGTCGCACGGCAACGAGGGAACGCACGCCGCCGGCTATGTCATTTCCGGCTTTTCCAAGCTGGTCATGTCGAGCGATTTCGTCATCGGCCTGATCGTCTTCCTGATCCTGATCGTGGTGAACTTCATCGTCATCACCAAGGGCGCCACGCGTATCGCCGAAGTCGGCGCGCGTTTCACGCTCGACGCCATTCCCGGCAAGCAGATGTCGATCGACGCCGACCTCTCCGCCGGCATGATCGACGACAAGACAGCCCAGTTGCGTCGCCGCGAACTGGAAGAGGAAAGCTCCTTCTTCGGCTCGATGGACGGCGCTTCCAAATTCGTGCGCGGCGACGCCATCGCCGGTCTCATCATCACCGCCATCAACATCGTCGGCGGCATCGCCATCGGCTACATCCGCCATGGCATGGGCATGGGCGAGGCCGCCGACGTCTTCATCAAGCTTTCGGTCGGTGATGGCCTCGTCACCCAGATTCCGGCGCTTATCGTTTCGCTCGCCGCTGGCCTGCTCGTCTCCAAGGGCGGCACGCGCGGTTCTGCCGACCAGGCGGTTTTCGGCCAGCTCGGCGCTTATCCGCGCGCGCTGTACGTGGCCGCCTCGCTGCTGATGCTGCTCGGCCTGATGCCCGGCCTGCCGCTGTTCCCGTTCCTGGTCATGGCAAGCGCCATGGCAGCCCTCGGCTACGTGATCCCGCTGCGCGAAAACCGTCGAGTCGCCGCCGAGCAGGCGGTTAAAACCCAGGAAAGCGCCAACAAGGTCGAAGAAGAAAAAAATTCGATCAAGGCTTCGCTAGCCACCGCCGAGATCGAGTTGCTGATCGGCAAGCAGCTTTCCACCAAGCTGCTGGCATCGCATCAGGAACTGGCCTTCCGCATGTCGAAGATGCGCAAGAAATTCGCCACCCAGTACGGCTTCGTCGTGCCGGAAGTGAAACTGACGGACGACTTCGCCATCCCGCCCAAGAGCTACCAGATCAAGGTGCACGGCACCGTCGTTGCCGAATACCAGATGCGCGTCGGCGAGATCATGGTGCTGCTCGGCACCCGCGACCTGCCCGATATTCCGGGCGAGGAGGTGCGCGAACCGGCCTTCGGCATGCGCGCCTATTCGGTCATGGACACTTTCGCCGAGGATCTGAAGCGCGAGCACTTCACCTATGCCGACAACATGTCGGTTCTGCTCACCCATCTGTCGGAAGTCATCCGCAACAACCTGCCGCAGCTTCTGTCCTATAAGGACATGAAGGCCCTGCTGGAACGCCAGGACCCCGAATACCGCAAGCTTGCCGACGAGATTTGCACCACGCACATCTCCTATCCCGGCCTGCAGGCGGTACTCAAATTGCTGCTGGCCGAGCGCGTCTCGATCCGTAACCTGCATCTCATCATAGAAGCCATCGCCGAGATCGCCCCGCATGTGCGCCGCACCGAGCAGATCGTCGAACATGTGCGCGTCCGGATGGCCCAGCAGATTTGCGGCGATCTTTCCGAAGGCGGTGTGCTCAAGGTCTTGCGCCTCGGCAATCGCTGGGACCTTGCCTTCCACCAGGCGCTCAAGCGCGACGCCAAGGGCGAGGTGCGCGAGTTCGACATCGACCCGCGCCAGTTGGAGGAATTCGGCCAGGACGCCACCAAAGTCATCCGCCAGCATCTCGAGGCCGGCGAGCGTTTCGTCCTCGTCACCGCACCCGACGCGCGGCCCTATGTGCGCATGATCGTCGAGCGCCTTTTCACCACCCTGCCCGTGCTCAGCCATGTCGAAATCGCCAAGGGCGTCGAGGTCAGGGTGCTGGGCACCATTTCGTGAACGACCTTCTCGCCGGCATGACCCAGAACGTCGTGATTGCGGCGTTCCTGGCTTTCTGCCGGGTCGGCGCCTGCTTCATGCTGATGCCCGGAACATCGAGCGTGCGTGTGCCTTTGCAGGTCAGGCTGTTCGTGGCGATCGCGGTTACCTTCGGCCTGCTCAGCTTCCTGTGGGACAAGATCTATCCCTTCGCCGATCCGCATCCGGGAGTGCTGTTGCCGATGATCGCATCGGAACTGCTGGTCGGCGGACTGATCGGCGCCATGACAAGGCTCTACATGGAAGCCTTGCGGTTCATCGGCGCGGCAATCGCCATGCAGATCGGTCTGACCAGCATGGGTGGCCCGGCCGTCGAGGAGGCCGAACCGCAGGCGGCACTCGCCGAAATCATTTCGCTGTCGGCGCTCCTGTTCCTGTTCGTTTTCGATTTTCACCACGAGGTCATAAGGGCGCTGGTGTCGTCCTACACCGTGGCGCCGGTCAACGTGTTCTTTAACCCGCAGGCCGCCCTCGTCGACGTCGCCGACACCCTTTCGGACTCGTTCTTCCTGGTGCTGCGGCTCGGCAGCCCGTTCGTTGCCTACGCCATCCTGGTCAACCTGACGATCGGCTTCGTCAACAAACTGACGCCGCAGATTCCCGTCTACTTCATCTCGCTGCCGTTCGTCATCGCCGGCGGCATGATCATATTCTACTTCGCGGTCGGCACGCTGCTGTCGCTGTTCGCCGACAGCTTCGTCACCATGACGCTGGCAAGGTGATCGCATGACCACGCGCAGGCAAAGGTTGAAAAAGCTGGTTCTGGTGCAGGAGCAACTGAAAGCACTGCACGAAACCCGCCACGCGACGTTTTTGTCGCAAGCGCATTCCGCCGAGGCCGAGGCACGCGAACTGGCCGAGCAGTTCGACGCGCCGGGCTCGCTGGCGGGCCTGTTTTCGGACCTCTACCATCGCCGCATCGCCAATGCGGTCGAGCGCCAGCAGGCAAATCTGGAAAGTGCCCGCCAGGAAGCTGGCCGGATCGTCGCGGCCACAGTGCGCACCAACATGGTCGAGCGCACCTACAGGGACGTAAGCCGCCGCGACGAGCGCGAGCAGTCCGACCGCGACCGGCTGGACCTCATCGGCCAGAAGCGGACAAACGAGCAAGGTTCCTCGTAAGCCTGCCACAAGCTTGTTTTGGCATGATCCGGACTGACCAAAGGATAGGCAAGGCAGGTTTTCTTGGCGATCTCTCCTCCCAGCGACATTGTTCTGGACGTCGCCCGCGCGGCCGGGCCGGCCGATATCGCCGAGGCGCGCGCGGCATTGACGAGGCGGGCCGGCGGGTCTTCCGCGTCCTTCACGGTCAGCGAAACGCCGACGCTTTCACGCACGACGATGGACAAGACCGAATCCGGCGACGCCACCAAATTCAAGCGTTTCGAGGCGATGGTGCTGCAAACCTTCATCCAGAACATGCTGCCGAAGGACACCGAGGGCGTCTATGGCAAGGGCCTTGCCGGCGACATGTGGAAATCGCAACTGGCCGAACATATCGCGGACGTAATGGCCGAGCGCGGCGGCATCGGCATCGCCCGGTCGATGCTGGCCGACCACTATCTCGACGGCAAGCGCAAAGTGCCGATCGGCCCCGTTTCCGGAGGCCCCGAGAAAACCGAGATCGATCGCCAGACGGCGCTGTCCACCTCGCTGGTCCAGGAGATGGAACGCAGGATGACCAGATCGATGACCGGTGACGACGAAACCGCACAAGCCGCCAAAAAGGTCTAGAGCATGGCCGACTATTCTGAATTCACGTCCAATCTGCCGGCGCTGGCGACCGCGCCCGAAGTGGCCCACCCGGCGGCGATGGCCGGAAACCTCGGCACCATCATCGGCCGTATCGAAGAGGCGGTCGAGGAAGAAACCGCCGCGATCCGAACCAATCCCGCCTTCGACCTCAAGGCTTCGAATGCGCGCAAAAGCCGCTGCCTCTACGAACTGAACCGCGCCATGAAGGGCATGGGCCAGGCCGAATTTGCCGAGCAGCACCGCGAAGGGCTAGCCCGCCTGCGGCAAAAGCTGACCAGGAACGAGGCAGCCATCCTCGCGCACCTCAATGCGGTCACCGAAGTCGCCAATCTCCTGAAGAACGCGATACAACAGGCAGAAGCCGACGGCACCTATTCGGCCGGCGAGTTCGGCTGGGCGCGGCCGTGAACCTGCGATGATCAAGTTCATCGCCGCCGCGATCTGGATTTGCATCGCCACCATCGGCGCGGTGTTCTATTCGTTCCAGGCCGCCGGAGCGCGCGGCGCCGACGAGCCGCCGAAGCCGATGCTGGGCGGCCTCGACTACGTCAAGACCGACATCATTTCGGTCCCGCTTATACGCAATTCCGCTGTCGAGGGTTACCTCCTGACCAAGCTCGTCTACACGGTCGAGCCGGAGGAACTGAAAAAGCTGTCGATACCGGCGGAAGCGCTGATCACCGACCAGGTCTATTCCTATCTCTACATGAACCCGCAGATCGATTTCACCAAGGACTCGACGCTGGACGTCGACGCCTTCCGCAAGAACATCCGCGACTCGATCAACGCACGGGTCGGCGAGGAACTCGTGCACGAAGTCCTGATCGATCAGGTCGATTTCCTGTCCAAGGACGAGATCCGCAACAACGCCATTCGCCGCAAGAAGGGCGCCGGCGAAACCGCGGCGGCGATGACCAAGGCGTTCAAGCCAAAGTGACGGTCGGATACCCGCGTCTGGTTGACGTAAACGTCAAACGGACGCTATAGGCTTGCCGTCACGGATCACAAGGAGACCGCGCAATGGGCGTTCAGGATATTGCCGAGAAGATCAGGGCGCGGGTCGAAAGCGGCGGTTTCGACCGCTCGGTGAAATTCGATACCGGCGCCGACGGCGTGATCCTCATCGACGGCGCCACCCTTTCCACCACGGATGGCCCCGCCGACTGCACGATCAAGCTGTCGCTCGACGATCTGGAATCGCTGATTGCCGGCGACCTCAATCCGACCATGGCCTTCATGAGCGGCAAGATAAAGATCGAGGGCGACATGACGGTCGCCATGGCGCTGAGCCAGTTGATCGCCTGAGTTAGTCAGGCCGCCAGTATCTCGCGCCTGCCCGCTGCTTTCAGTTTGCGGCCTGCCGGCTTCAGCGTGCCGTGGGCGCCGTCGAGCGCACCGGGCGCCAACTCCAGCGCCAGCAGCCGATGCCGCTCATAGGGACCGGGCATGGAAAGCAGCCCGGTCTTGTCCGCCGAAAAGCCGAACCGGCCGTAATAAGGCGCATCGCCGACAAGCAGGATCGCTCCGTGGCCAAGCCGCGTGGCTTCGGCCACGGCATGCCACATCAGTGCCGAACCGATGCCGGCTCCCTTGAGCGAGGGATCGACGGCAAGCGGCCCCAGCAGTAGCGCCGCCGGGCCACCCTCTCCAAGCCTCACGTCCCACAGCCGCACCGTGCCGGCCAGCGCGCCGGACACGTCGCGCGCCACGAAGGCAAGACCTTCCGACGGGCGACGGCCCCGGCGCAGTTTCTCCGACGATTTGCGCTTGCGCCCCGGCCCCATGGCGCGGTCGAGCAGGGCTTCCCGCGCGGGAACGTCGACGGCAACTTCCGCCACGATCTCGAAGGCGGCTGCGGAATTCAGGTTTTCAGCGGGCATTTCCATGATCCTTCACAAGCGGATTTTTCCACAAGCGAATCCGTCGCCGGCATCAACGCCGGCGGCGGATCGATCTGACGGCTCGATGAGCCGTCAGATCACGTAGGATCGGAGCGGCTCGAAGCCGTTGAAGGCGACCGCCGAATAGGTGGTCGTATAGGCGCCGGTTCCCTCGATCAGCACCTCGTCGCCAATGGTCAGCGACAGAGGCAGCGGATAGGGCGTCTTTTCATACAGCACGTCGGCCGAATCGCAGGTCGGGCCGGCGAGTACGCAAGGCGACGTCTCGCTGCCATCGTGACGGGTGACCAGCGGATAGCGGATCGCCTCGTCCATCGTCTCGGCAAGACCGCCGAACTTGCCGATGTCGAGGAACACCCAGCGCAGATTGTCGTTGTCGGCCTTCTTCGAAATCAGCACGACCTCCGACTTGATGACGCCGGCGTTGCCGACCATGCCGCGACCCGGCTCAATGATGGTTTCGGGGATGGCATTACCGAAATGCTTGCTCAGCGCCTCGAAAATGGCATGGCCATAGGCCTCCGCCGCCGGCACGTCGCGCAGATAGCGCGTCGGGAAGCCGCCGCCCAGATTGACCATTTTCAGCACGATGCCTTCTTCTGCCAGCGTGGCGAAAACCTGCTTGGCATCGCCCAGCGCCCGGTCCCAGGCGCCGAGATCGGTCTGCTGCGAGCCGACATGGAACGACACGCCATAGGCGTCGAGGCCAAGCGTCTTCGCCCGGCGCAGCACGTCAACAGCCATCGCCGGTACGCAGCCGAACTTGCGCGACAGCGGCCATTCGGCGCCCTCGCCATCGGTCAAAACGCGGCAGAATACGCGCGAACCGGCTGCCACGCGGGCAATCTTCTCTACTTCTTCGACGCAGTCCACGGCGAACAGGCGCACGCCAAGCTGGTAGGCGCGCGCGATGTCACGCTCCTTCTTGATGGTGTTGCCGAAGGAAATGCGGCCGGCCGGTGCGCCGGCATTCATCGCCATCTCGACCTCGGCGACGGAAGCCGCGTCGAAGGACGAGCCCATCTGCGCCAGCAGGCGCAGGATTTCCGGCGCCGGATTGGCCTTGATCGCATAGTAGATCTTCGAATTAGGAAGCGCGCGCTCGAAGGCGCGGAAATTATCCGCCACGACATCGAGGTCGAGGACGAGGCAGGGGCCATCCGGCCGTCGGGTGGCAAGGAAGTCGATAATGCGCTGAGTGGCCATCGGGTCTCTCCAGACGCGCGTATTCGCGCGCGCAAAAGGGCTGCGGAACACGGGCCTCGGCCTCGCGAACACGCTGGTCAAACAAAGGCGGGACGGTTATCCATGGAACCGGCCGGTGGAGATACCGGGACCATGAAGCGCCGTCTCGCGGCGATGGGTCATGGCCTTTTGCCCGGCCAGAACCCGCTTTGTCTGCCTTGGCTTGGATTGGGAGAACCCGTTCCGCACTGCCGGCAATGATGGTGTGCCTCTTTGAGTAACCCCGGTCTTTGGACAACCGGAAGAGAACCAGAAAGGCCCGCACCGTCGTTGCTTCAAGGTGTCCTCGATTTGGCGGTTGGCCGCCAGACCGACTGGAGGGGTTAGCTCCAGTTACCTTACCGATTTCCCTCGCCATTCGAGGATCGGCGGACACCCACAGGCACGTGCGACTTTGGGCAAGCGCGATATAGGCAGAGAATCGTGTCCAATCAATGACTAAATTCGCTTCCTGCATTTATTTTTGAGCCACGGCCCGGCCTTCCGGGAAAGCCGCCGCCGCGCGTTCTTTCATCCGTCCCATTCTTTCAACTGGCGACCTGCTCGGCTATAAGCCAGCGCACTCTGGATGGATTTCGCGGAAACGGCGCCTGAAGTGATTCGCAGCGCCCAGCACTGAAAGACCCACGCCATGGATACCCTCACCCGTATGCGCGCCTTTATCGACGTGGTCGAAGCGGAAGGTTTTTCCGCCGCCGCCCGCAAGATCGGCCGTTCCAAGGCGCTCTTGTCCAAATATGTCCGCGAACTGGAAGACGAACTGGGCGCGCTGCTCTTGAACCGCACGACCCGCCAGTTCTCGCTGACCGAAGCCGGCCACACCTATTACCGGCGGGCCTCGGAGATCATACGCGAGGTCGACAGCCTGTCGGATGCAGTGCGCGAATCATCCGGCGACGTGCGCGGCCGCATCAAGCTCTCCGCGCCGCGTACCTTCGCCGACGCGCCGATCGGCCAGTCGCTGATCGATTTCGCCAGGCAATATCCCGATATTGTTCTCGACATCCGCCTCGACGACCGATTCGTCGACCTGGTCGAGGAAGGTTTCGACATGGCGATCCGCATCTCGCGGCTGGAGAATTCCTCTCTGATCGCGCGACGACTGGCGCCATTTTCGGTGCGCCTTTGTGCTGCGCCGGAACTCATCGCCAAATACGGCGTGCCGGCGCGCCCGCAGGATCTTTCGCGCATTCCCTGCATCGTCGACACCAACGGCCGCTCGCTCGCCAACTGGCCTTTCAAGGGCGACAATGGCGACGCCACCAGCGTTCCGGTTTCCGGGCCGATCGAGGTCAACAGCCCGATGGCTGCAAGGGCCGCGGCCGTGGCCGGCCTGGGTTTCGCCATCCTGCCGGACTTCATAGCCGCCCCCGACATCGAGGCCGGCCGCCTGGTCAGCGCGCTGGACGAGCGCATCCTTTCGGGCGGCGGTATCTTTGCGGTTTACCCGCACCGGCGCTACCTGCCGGCCAAGGTGCGTGTGTTCGTCGACTTCCTGGTGCAGTGGTTCAAGACAACGGACGTCTCATAACTGCGCCTGAACGCATATCCACCTGAATTTCGCCGCCTTTCTGGTAACTCTCGACACTTCCCGGCCGTCGACAACCCGCGATTGAGAATGCACCGAACAAGGCGAATTTTCCTGTTGGCCGCGGCAGCGGCCTCGTTGCTCGCGAGTGTCGGGGCAGCCAATGCGCACCCCCACGTCTTCGCCGAAGCACGCCTCGATGTGGTGCTGAACGCGGATCACCAAAGCGTGAAGGCGCTGCGCCATCTATGGCGCTTCGACGACCTGTTTTCGAGTACGGTCCTGATGGAATTCGACAAGAATTCCGACCTCAAGCTCGATGACGCCGAACTGAAGGACGTTTCGGACACCATCTTCGCCTCGCTGGCGGAGTACGACTATTTCCAGCTCGTCACGGTGAACGGCAAGGACGTGAAAATGAAGGCGCCCGCGCACCTGATGGCCAATTTCGACAACGACCAGTTGATCATCCTGTTCGAATCCGAGCCGGAAACGCCGATCAGGCTTTCCGGCAAGATCGATTTCGGCGTCTATGACCCAACCTTCTACACGGCAATCGATTTCACCGAGGACGCCAATATGACGGTGGACGAGATGCCGGCAAACTGCACCAGCAAGGTTATTCGCCCCGATCCCGACACAGCCATCGCGGAAAACCAGAAAACGTTGACGGACGCCTTCTTCAACGACCCGACCGGCACCGACATGAGCAAGATTTTCGCGACCAAGCTGGAACTGAACTGCAAGGCGAAGGAGTAGTGAGGTGAGTAGGGCCACCACGCTGCGTATAGGCTTAGGGCTGCTGGTCGCCGCTTTCGCGGCGTCGCATTTCACCACCCTCGCGCATGCCCAGAGTTCGCTCGGCATCGGTACCAACGACGCGATGCCGGCCGGCACGGGCCTGTTTGCCCACCAGCTTCTGTGGATCAACCTGAAGCAGCAGGAGTTTTATCGGGCACTGGCCGGCGCCATGAAGGCGATGCGCCAGGACGGCAGCAAGCTGTGGCTGCTCATCGGCCTTTCCTTCGCCTACGGGATTTTCCACGCCGCCGGCCCCGGCCACGGCAAGGCGGTGATCTCCTCCTACATGGTGGCGAACGAAGTGGCGCTCAGGCGCGGCATTCTACTTTCCTTCATCTCCGCCCTGCTCCAGGCGGTAACCGCGATCGTCGTCATGTTGCTTGCCTATTTCGTGCTGCGCGGCACGTCGGTGTCGATGACGGACGCTGCGTGGTTCCTCGAAATATCGAGCTATGTCTTCGTCACCGCTTTCGGCGCCTGGCTGTTGTGGAAGAAAGCGAGACCAGCCGTCCTTCGCCTGTTCGGCGCCCGCCCCGCCTACAGCCTTTCGGCCGCTCAGGCGGCGGGCCATCTCCATGCCGACGGTTCCTACTGTACCCAGACGCATAGCAGACTGCGCCATCCTGCACTCGGCCGCCAAACCTCTCCCCAGGTTGGCATCGAGGTTTGCGAAACCTGCGGTCACAGCCATGCGCCCGACCCGGCGCTGCTTTCCGGCGACCGTTTCGACTGGCGTACGGCGTGGACGGCGGTGACGGCGGTGGGCATCCGTCCCTGTTCCGGCGCGCTGATCGTGCTTTCCTTTGCCCTGCTCAACGGCTTGTGGGCGGGCGGAATCCTGTCGGTGCTTGCCATGGCGCTCGGCACCGCCATCACGGTATCGATACTGGCGACGATGGCCGTGACGGCAAAGAATTGGGCCGTCTATTTCGCCGGCGACGGCCGCATGGGCGCCAGCATCCACTCGATTGTGGAAATCGGCGGCGCCGCCTTCGTGTTCCTGTTCGGCCTGCTGCTGCTTTCCGCCAGCCTGACGGCTTAAAGAGTCGCCTGCCCGCCCATCTCATCTTCGATATAGGCGCGGATGACGGCGTCGAAATCGGCTTCGGCAACAAAACCCAGTTCGCGCGCGCGGCGCGCCCCGAAGCGCATCGGCCAGTTCTTCACGATATTCCAGATCGCCTCGTCGGGCTCGTCCCTGATCAGATCGACGGCCTTGGAGCCGGCGACCCGCCCCAGCGCCTCGATCTGCTGGGCGACGCTGACGGCGACACCAGGCATCGTCAGGCTACGGCGCGGACCAACCGCCTGCCCGTCGATTTCGGCGGCATGGGTCAGGAAGCCGACCGCCGAGCGCGGGCTCGCATGGGTATGCACGACCGAGCGCGGCACCGGCAGCACCGCCGTCTCGCCCTTCAGCGGTTCGCGGATGATGCCGGAGAAAAATCCCGACGCCGCCTTGTTGGGCTTGCCCGGCCTCACGCAGATGGTAGGCAGCCGGATGCCGATGCCGTCGAAGAAGCCGCGCCGCGTATAGTCGGCCAGCAACGCCTCGCAAATCAGCTTCTGCGTGCCGTAAGAGGTAAGCGGCGTCGGATGGAAATCGTCGGGAATCACATCCGGAAACGGAGCCCCGAACACAGCGATGGACGAGGTGAAGACGACACGAGGAAAATATCCCGAGAGCCGGATGGCGTCGAACAAGGCCCGCGTGCCGTCGAGGTTGACGCGGTAGCCGAGGTCGAAATTCGCTTCCGCTTCGCCGGAAACGATACCGGCGAGGTGGAAAACCACGTCGGGACGCGACGCGACAAGCTGTGCGGCAGCGCCCGCTTCGCCGAGATCGCCGGTATGCACGGCAATTTCCACGCCTGCCATGGCCGGTGCGTGGGCCGGGACGATATCGTGGAGATCGAGCGCGGTGACCGTCTTTCCGCGCAAGGTTTTATCTTCGGCCAGGCGCGCAACCAGCTTGCGGCCGATCATGCCCGCCGCACCCGTGATCAGCACACGCATATCAGTTGCCCTTGCCGCGCTGGCTGCGGCCGCGCAACCAGAACACCACGAACAGCACGAACATGAAAACAACGGCTACGATGACGGCAAGAAGGCTCGACACCTTGCCGACGGTCAGCATGATGGCCGGCAAATAGTAGGCGAAGGCAAAAAACAGCACCAAGATAACAAGGGCTGCAATCGCCGAATTCCTGGTGTCGCGATCCATTGAAAATATCCCGGTCCAAAAGTTGTGTGGCCGACCGGTCTCTTAGCCAACCCGGCCCGTTAATGATAGTGCCGGGACGGCTGGACACTTTGTCCAGGCCCACCATCGTCCTCATGATCGTGCTCATGGTCATGACCGTGGCCATGATGGCGGTCGTGATCGCCGTCGCCGTCCGTACAGCGGCCGAATTCCGGCTCGACCGTCGCGTGGCTTATGCCGTGCTCGTCGGTCAGCCGCTGCTTGATGGCAAGCACCGCGTCGTAAGGATCGACGCCGTTGTCGAGGCAGGCATGCAGCGTCGCCATGTTGCTGGTGCCGTCGAGCGACCAGACGTGCATGTGGTGCACTTCGCGCAGGCCCGCAATGTTCTTGACCAGATCGCCGGCGACGCTGTCGCGGTCGATGCTGGCGGGCACCCCTTCGAGCAGCACATGGGCGGCCTCCCGCATCAGCCGCCAGGCACTGGCCAAAATCAAAACGGCCACCAGCACCGACAGGATCGGGTCGATCGGCGTCCAGCCGGTAAAGATGATGACGATGGCCGCAGCGATAGCGGCAACCGATCCCAAAAGATCGCCCAGCACATGCAGGATGGCGCCGCGCATGTTGAGGCTTTCGCGATCACCGCCATGCAGCACCAAGAAGCCGGCGATATTGACCAGAAGGCCAAGCCCGGCAACGACCAGCATCGGGCCACCGAGGATCGGCGCCGGTGCCTCAAAGCGACGCCACGCCTCGTAGCAGATCCACAGCGCCACCACGAAAATGGCAAGGCCGTTGGTGTAGGCGACCAGCGTCTTGACCCGGCCAAAGCCATAGGTATGGCGGCCGGTGGCCGGTTTGTCGCCGAGATGGAATGCATACCAGGCGAGCGCCAGCGCCACCGAATCGGTAAGCATGTGGCCGGCATCGGCCAAAAGCGCCAGCGAGCCGGTCAGCCAGCCGCCGACCGCCTCGGCCACCATGAAGCCGCCGGTCAGGCAGGCGGCGATCAGTACCCTCTTCTTGTCGGTCCCGGCATGGACATGAGCACCCCCGCCATGATCGTGATCATGCTTGTGGTTGGGGGCTCCGTGATCGTGGGCGTGCGTCATCACAAAGCCTTCCGCGTGATGAAATAACCTTACACCTCAATTACTTACGGAAATCCTCGAGGCGTTTTTTCTGTACGCCATCGCCGTCGAAGTTGCTAGGGTCCAGCCAGCTTTCGTAGGCCGCTTTGAGCGCCGGCCATTCCTTATCGACGATGGAGAACCAGGCCGTGTCGCGGTTTTTGCCTTTCGCGATCATGTGCTGGCGAAAAATGCCCTCGAAGGTAAAACCGAACCGTTCCGCCGCACGCTTGGAAGGAGCGTTGTCATTGTGACACTTCCATTCGTAGCGGCGATAGCCAAGCTCATCGAACACATAGCGCGTGAACAGATACTGCGCCTCCGTTGCGGCTGGCTTGCGCGAAATGATCGGCCCCCAATAGACGCTGCCAATCTCGATGACGCCATGGTTCTGGTCAATGCGCATCAAGGTCTGGCGGCCGGCCACCTTGCCGCTCGCCTTGTCGATGACCGCAAACTGGAGCGGATCTTCGCTGGCCTGCGCCTTATCCAACCATGCATCGAACTCGGCACGGCTTTCCGGAGGGTTTTCGAACAGCCAGGCAAACCGGCTACCGGCATCCGGCACGGTGGAGGCGGCATAAAGGCCGTCGCCGTGCTTTCTGGCATCCAGAGGTTCCAGCCGTACATAGCGTCCTTCCATCACCTTGCGCTCGGGGCGCAGGCGTGGCTGCCAGTTCTTGAGATCGTCGGACACGCGCAAAAATTCCCTTCGGTTTGACAGATGCCGCGCAGCCTTCCAAAAATGCCGCCCCGCCATTAGCACCAAACTGGACCAACAAAATGATCCACACCATCGCTGCCTTCGACCGTCTCGGCGAAGAAAACGCCTTTGCGGTCCTGGCCCGCGCCACCACACTTGCCCATGAGGGCCGCGACATCGTCAATCTCGGCATTGGCCAGCCCGACTTTCAGACACCGGGGCATATCGTCGAGGCGGCAATCAAGGCATTGCGCGACGGCCACCATGGCTACACGCCGGCCAACGGGCTTCTTGCGCTGCGCGAGGCCGTAGTGCGCCGGACGCTTGCCACCACCGGTGTCGAGGTTTCGCCTGAAACGGTGATGATCCTGCCGGGCGGCAAGCCGACCATGTTCGCCGCAATCCTGATGTTCGGCGAGCCAGGCGTTGAAATCCTCTATCCCGATCCCGGTTTTCCCATCTACCGCTCGATGATCGAGTTTACCGGCGCAAAGCCCGTGCCGGTGCCGATGCGCGAGCAGAACGGCTTTGCCTTTTCGGCGCAGGAAGCGCTGGCGCTGATCACGCCGAAGACGCGGTTGCTGATCCTCAACTCGCCCGCCAACCCGACCGGCGGCGTGACGCCGCGAGCCGAGATCGAGAAACTGGTGAAAGGGCTGGAGGCGCATCCCGACGTCGCCATCCTGTCGGACGAAATCTACGACAGCATGGCCTATGACGGCGAAACGCCATGTTCGTTGCTGCGCTTCCCCGAGATCCGCGACCGACTGATCGTGCTCAACGGCTGGTCGAAGACGTGGGCGATGACCGGCTGGCGCATGGGCTGGTCGATCTGGCCGAACGGGAAAACAAGCGCCAACCTCTACGACAAGGTGCGCAAGCTGGCGGTCAACAGTTGGTCCTGCGTCAACGCGCCCAGCCAATATGCCGGCATCGCGGCCATCGACGGCCCGCAGGACGAGGTGGAAAAGATGATGCGGGCCTTCGACAGCCGCCGCAAGATCGTGGTCGAGGGGCTGAACGCGATTGCAGGCATCTCCTGCGTCACCCCGAAAGGCGCGTTCTATGCCTTCCCCAACATTTCAGGCACCGGCTGGAAGGCCAAGGAACTGGCATCAGCGCTGCTTGAAGAGGCAGGCGTAGCGCTGATCGGCGGCCCCGACTTCGGCACCCTCGGCGAAGGCTATATCCGCCTCTCCTACGCCAATTCGGAAGAAAACATCCTGCGCGCGCTGGAGCGCATCGAGGCGTTCCTGAAGCGCTGAGCCAG
Organism: Mesorhizobium sp.; assembly: GCA_049647745.1. GTDB lineage: Bacteria > Pseudomonadota > Alphaproteobacteria > Rhizobiales > Rhizobiaceae > Mesorhizobium. The sequence goes on along the minus strand of JBARYG010000105.1, from coordinate 8,637 downwards.
CACCGGCGCTCATCCCACGCGTGGGTAGAGGAAAGGCGGCAAGCTCTGCACTGGTAGTTCCTCGCCCTCTTTAGGGAAGAGGTGGCGCGCGAAGCGCGACGGAGTGGGGGGTTACCTCGCCAAAGGCAATCCCCTCCCGTTGTGAGGTCGGGGCGGGTAACAGCCTCACCCTCTTCCCACGAACGGCATCTTGGTCGCCATCACTGTCATGAACAGCACGTTGGCGTCGAGCGGCAGACTGGCCATGTGCAGCACAGCATCGGCCACGCGCTCGACATCCATCACCGCTTCCGCGGCGATGGTGCCGTTAGCCTGCGGTACGCCGACCGTCATCGGCTGCGCCATTTCGGTCAGCGCGTTGCCGATATCGATCTGGCCGCAGGCGATGTCGAAAGGCCGTCCGTCCAGCGCCAGCGTCTTGGTCAGCCCGCTAATGGCGTGCTTGGTCGCCGTATAGGGAACCGACCCCGGCCGTGGCGCATGAGCCGATACCGAGCCGTTGTTGATGATGCGCCCGCCCATCGGCTGCTGGCGGCGCATCGCGCCGAAGGCGGCCCGCGCGCACAGGAACGAGCCGGTGAGGTTGACCGAAACGACATCGTTCCAGACCTCGACCGGAATCTCGTCGATCGGTACCGATTTGTAGGCGATGCCGGCATTGTTGAACAAAAGGTCGATCCGCCCGAAGGCCTGTGTCGCCGTTTCGAACAGCGCCTCGACCTCTTCCGGCCTTGTGATATCGCAGGCCACGCCAAGCGCGCCGGCTTCGGTCTTGCCGGCATCCGCGATCGCGGCGTCCAGCACCGCCTTGCGCCGCCCGCAGAAAACAGTGTTCCAGCCTGCCTTGAGCAGGGCCGTAGCGACGGCCTTGCCGATCCCTGTGCCGGCTCCTGTGACGATAGCTGTCTTGTTGGTTGCCACGAACGCCTCCCGTATCAATCACGCAAAGGCTTCGCAAAAGGCAGCGCCGATGGCAAGCATGCTGCCCGACAAAAAGGGCGGCCATTGGCGACCGCCCCGATCTGGACCAGCTTGGGAGGAGGAAAGCCGATCCGACTGAGTACAATTGTGCGCTTACTGGGTTAACGGAAAGTTAACGCCCAAAGAGCGGCTTACTCCGCCCGTGGCCGTCCGCTACCAGCGTGGATTGGGCGCAGTGCCGGCCGGAGCCACAGTCTTCGCCGAGGAAATCGTCGCCTCGATATGGTCGATCAGCGCATCCGGCAGCCCGAGCCGCCCGGCAAGCAGATCGAGATAGCCGCGCTCCGAGCGCGTATCGGGATCGATGGTCAGCCGTGAAGCCGTATAAAGCTCGACTTTCTGTTCGTCGCTGCGGGCCGACGCGACCAGCGCGTCTATGTCGAGCGGCGCTTCCAGTTCCTTTTTGATGAAGGCCTCCGCGTCCGCGTTCATGCCGGCATCGCCGAGCCTGGCGCCGATCTTCTGCCGCTCGTCGTCATCGATACGGCCATCGGCCTTGGCCGCCGCGATCATCGCCCGCACCAGCATCAGCGCGAACTCGGTTTCGCCCTGCGGCGCCTGCGAGGGGTGAAAGCCGGTGTCGGAGGGCGGCGGCAGCAATTCGGGCTCGCCCGCCGCGGGCGCTTCGGCCGGCGTCTTGCCGTTCTGGTAGTTCTGGTAGGCCTTATAGGCAAGGCCGCCGATCGCCGCCAAACCACCGAGTTTCACCGCTGCGCCCGTCAACTGCCGCCCGGTGCCGGTGCCAAGAAAGATGGCGGCCAGCGCGCCGGCAGCCAGCGGATTGTCCTTGGCGTACTGCACTGCCTGCCCTGCCTTGTCGCGCACTGTCCCGCTGGTTCCGGGAATTTGCGAGCCGAGCAGATCGTCGAGCAGTTTCTTGGGGTCGAACATCAATGCCTCCAGATTGCCCGCATGGGCCGGTTTCGGGTTTGGGTGAGGTAGGGGTCGAACCGTGACATTACAATGACGCGGGCGCGGTTTGCCCGCAACCCTACCGTGTCCAAGCGGCTACGGCACGCCGCATGTGATCGGATCATGCATCGTGCTGCACGATTTTGTCTTTGCGCATGTCGTTGTCCCAAAACCGCCGCGCACCTTTGGGCGACATGCTTTAGCCGCCGATATGCTCTTCACCCCGCGCCTCGGCCAACTCCACCTGGCGGTGGCGCTCGGCATAGCGGGCACGGTCCTCCCCGGTACGGACCTCGTAGCAATGCGGGCAGGAAACGCCGGGTTCATAGCGAGGCGAAAGCCGGTCGCTGGCCGTCAGGGGAAAGCGGCATGCCCGGCAAAGCTCGGCATCGCCCTCGACCAGCCCATGCGACACCGAAACCCGCTCGTCGAAGACGAAGCATTCGCCCTGCCACAGGCTCTGTTCGGCCGGCACTTCTTCGAGATATTTGAGAATACCGCCCTTGAGATGAAACACATCCTCGATGCCGAGCGACTTCACATAGGCGGTCGCCTTTTCGCAACGGATACCGCCGGTGCAGAACATGGCGATTTTCTTGCCGTCGAGTTCGGCCCGATGCGCTTCCACCCATGCCGGAAACGCACGAAAGCTCTCCGTGCCGGGGTCGATCGCGCCCCGGAATGTGCCGAGCGAGACTTCGTAGCTGTTGCGTGTGTCGATGACGATGGTATCCGGGTCGGCGACCAGGGCGTTCCAGTCGGCGGCGGCCACGTACGTTCCGGCGCTCCGCTCGGGGTCGATCCCGTCCACACCCATGGTGACGATCTCCCGCTTCAGCCGAACTTTCATGCGGTGGAACGGCATCTTCACCGCAGCGCTGAATTTCACCTCAAGACCGGCGAATTCGGGGATCGAGCGAAGATAGGCGATCAGGCCGTCAATTGCCGCCTCGCTGCCCGCAACCGTTCCGTTGATGCCTTCGGGGGCAAGCAGCAGCGTGCCCTTGATGCCGTGCGTGCAGCAGAAGGAGGCGAGCGGCGCGCGCAGTTCTTCAAAGCCGGCCAGCCGGCAGAAATGATAGAGCGCGGCAACGCGCAACAGCGGTGGGGTGGTGGACAGGTTCATCGCGAAAGCCCCTAAACGCTCGCCCGCGCCGTTTCAAGGCCGCGCTGATTCGCCTGGTAAATCAGCATTTTGCGGGCCGCAGCCAGAAATACCGGAATATCGGCGCACGGATTGCCTGTCCACACCCCGGAATATGGGCCGACAATTTCTCCAAACGGGAGATTATGCGCCATGTTCGCCGAAGACGTCATCTTGGAAATCACAAAGGCTGTGCAAGGCCTCGGCATCGAACCGGCAGCCCTACTGGCCGTGGCCGACGTGGAGAGCGCCGGCGTCGCCTTTTGCACGATCGATGGCAGACGCGAGCCATTGATCCGCTTCGAAGCCCATTATTTCGACAGGCGGCTGAGCGAGAAAGATCGGGCCGTCGCGCGGGAAAAAGGCCTTGCCGCGCCGGTAGCCGGCGCAATCGCCAATCCGAAGACGCAAGCCGGGCGCTGGCGCATGCTGGAACAGGCGGCGGCGATAGACGCCAAGGCTGCTTACGAGTCGGTTTCCTGGGGGCTGGGACAGATCATGGGCGCACATTGGGCACGGCTTGGCTATGCCAGCGTCGACGCGCTGGTCGCAGAGGCCCGTTCAGGCGTCGCCGGCCAGGCACGGCTGATGGCGCTTTATGTGGACAAGGCAGGCCTGATCCCATCGTTGCGTAGCCACGACTGGGCAAGCTTCGCACGCGGCTACAACGGCCCCGCCTACGCCCGAAACAGCTATGATCTGAAAATAGCCGCCGCTTACGAAAGTTATGCCAGGGGCGGCACGCACGCGCAGGTAGCTTTGCTGTGGAAAGGGTCGAAGGGCGAGGCCGTCGCGGATTTGCAGCGCAGCCTCACCGCGCTTGGCTATCCGCTGACGGTCGACGGTAACTTCGGACCAGCGACCGCGCGAGCGGTAAAGCGGTTTCAGGCCGACCATGCGCTGGCAGCGGACGGCATCGTCGGGCCGAAGACGACGACAGCGATGCAGGCCTCCCTGACATCTAACAACCACTGGGGTTTGTGGTCGAAGCTGAAGGGCTGGCTGGCCCGGCTGTTCAGTCGGAGTTGAGGCGGGCATCGTCAGCGGCAGGTTCTATTCGTGGACAGGGAATCGACCTTATGTTAATCGGTTGAAACCTGCCTGACGCCTACCCGGAAGATAAAAAATGCCCAGCAAGGCCGAAATTCTCCAGTCGCTCCTCAACGGCCAGCCGGTCATTCCTGTACTGAAGATCGCCGATCCTGCTCATGCCGTACCTTTGGCACGCGCGCTGGCCCGCGGCGGCCTGCCGATGATCGAGATCACACTTCGGACCGCCGGCGCACTGGAGGCTATCCGGCGCGTCGCCGCGGAAGTGAAGGAGGCAATCGTCGGGGCCGGCACCATTCTCGACGCACGCCAGTTCGACGAGGCGGCGAAAGCCGGGTCGAAATTCATCGTCAGTCCCGGTATTACCCGGGAGCTCCTGGCCGCCGCCGGCGATAGCGCCGTACCGTTGCTGCCCGGCGCCATAACGCCAGGCGAAATCATGGCCGCGCGTGAAGCAGGGCTCCGCTTCCTGAAATTCTTCCCCGCCGAGCAGGCTGGCGGCGCAGCGTTCCTGAAGGCCTTGGCCTCGCCGATCGCCGATGTGAAATTCTGCCCGACAGGCGGCATAAGCGTTAGAAACGCGGCCGATTATCTGCGCCTGCCGAACGTCGTCTGCGTCGGCGGCTCGTGGATCGCCCCCGACGATCTGGTCCAGGCCGGCAGGTGGGATACCATCGAGATGCTGGCCCGCGAGGCAAGCGCCCTCGGCAAGCGCTGAATCGGCCTGCCGTCACCGAACAAAAAAGCCGCGCAAGTTTCGCGCGGCTTTTTTGTTTCAATCGACGTGTCGGCCAGGCGAATCCGACGCGCCTCGCTATTTGGTCTGGAACCGGGCTACCGGCATGAACTTCACTGCCGCGCCCGAGAAGTGGTTGGCATCGGCCATCTCGTCGCCGGTCTGGAAGCCGTTCGTGTAAACCTCGGTCGGCGCCGTGCGAACCAGATTATAGGCAAAACGCGGCGCGGTGGTCGAATCCTTGATCGTCGCGACATAGTCCGCGCTATGCAGCGCCCAGCGGGCAACCTCCGGCTCGGCCGATACGATGACAGCCTTCGCTTCGGGCTTTTGGTCGCGGGCGCTGGCGCGTGCTTCCTTGCGGGTCGTTTTCACGCCGGCACCGATCGCCGAAGCCGGGTCCGAACCGGATGGTCGGGTAGCGACAGCAACGCGCGGCGTTGCGGCATCGACGCCAGCAGGGTCGTTGAAAGCCGAACGCGGCATCGGGGCCGCCGACAGCGAGGCGACCTGATAGTTATCCGTCGAGACGTGGTCGAGAAGCGCCTTCACTTCGTCGCGCGTAACCTTGGCCTGCACGATGTTGGCCTGCTCCGCGTTCACGGGCGTGCCGGTATCGGGCCGCGCGGAAGGCAGCACGGCCAACGCATGGCTGGCTGCGTTACCGCCGGCAGCCGTGTCGGCAAGCGCCAGCAGCACCGACTGCTGGTTCTTTGGCGCCAGCTCAGCCGGCGGCGTGATTTCGGGACGCCAGCTCGGCAGCGGAATATTGTTGACCGCGACCTGTGCCGGGTCGCTCGAAGCTGCCGCTGTGTCGGCAGTGCCGAACGGAACGCTATCCGGTGTCGCGGCAGGGGCGGCGGCCTCGGCAGTCGCATCGGCCATCGCAAAGGGCACGGTCTCAGGCTGCTGCGCAGCCGGGGGCGACGCCTCGGCCACCTGCACGCCGACATCCGCCTTTGGACGTGGCGCGAAACCGGGAAGCGGAATGCTGCGGGACGGCAGGGCCGCGATGATCTTTTCAGGCGTTACCGGCTGCGTCTCGACATCGTCGTCAGCCGCTTCCGCAACCTGCGGTACGTCGGCGCGCTGCGCATCCTCAGGCGACACGATGGTGATGCCCGGCAGGCTCTTCTCGGCCGGGGCCTGTTTTACGGCCCGCGGCTTCGGCGCAGGCGCCGCCGACGCGACATCGGCGATATCCTCTTCCTCGTCGGCACCACCGCCGAACAGCGCAGCAAGCAGGCCGCCCGATTTCTTGGTGCTGCCACCCGTGCTGGCCAGCGCAATCGCCGTCTCGCCGTTGCTCTTGCGGGCCTTGTAGGCTGCCAGCGCCTGCTCGTAACCAGGCAGCGGCCGACCGTCGGAAGGCACATGCAAAGTCTTGCCGTTCGGGAACAGGGCGACGAGTTCCTGGCGGCTGATGCCCGGCCAATGGCGCACATTGCCGACATCCATATGGACGAAAGGCGAGCCGGAGGTCGGATAATAGCCGACACCGCCGCCCTGCATCTTGAGGCCGATATCGCGCAGCTTTTTCAGCGGAACGCCCGGAATATAGAAATCCAGCGCCTTGCCCAGCATGTGCTGGCTCTTCTTGGCAACGCCACGGCTGCGGCTGCGCAGCATCGAATTCGTTTCCGGCGCGCGGTAGCCGCAGATGACCTGGATATATTCGTGCGAGCCGCTTGCCCGGTAGGCCTCCCAGACGAGATCGAGCAGACGCGGGTCCATCTTGACCGGCTCGTTGCGGCGCCAGTCGCGCAGAATGTAGTCGATCTTCTTCAGGCCAGCCGGAACGTAGCGACCGTTGCGCTTGTAGACGATCTCGGCCTTTTCGTGGGTATGAAGGTGGTAGAATTTCAGCGAACGCGTTTCGGCAGAGGCACCGCCCGACGTCATTGCCAGGAACCCGACCGCGACGACCATCGACACCAGCCATTTCGGCCAGACGCTCGCAAAGAAGTGACGCCCGTTCGTGTGTCGTTCGATTCTGTTCAAATCAAAAGGCCCTGCAGGCTGCCGTTTGTCCCCGGATTTGCCCAAACGGATGGAGTTGAACTACATCCGAATATCGATCCTAATGGTTAATCACCGCTTATTGAAGCTCAAATGCGGTAACACCATGGCAGGAACCGGGCGAAAACCCACACAAGAGACTCATAGTAAACTCTTGGTTTAGATGATCTTTCGGCGTCGGAAAGGCACGATCTGTTAACAATTGCCACAATGCGTGAACGAGGTACTGAAAACCCTGTCAAACAGGGTTTTCGGAGCGGGGCCAGAAGGTCAGGAAGCAAGCCTCTCCGCGCGACCGGTCTCGGGATCGATGCCGTATTCCTTGAGTTTGCGATAAAGCGTCGAACGGCCGATGCCCAGGCGGCGGGCGACTTCGCTCATCTGGCCGTTATAGTGGTCGATCGCCAGCTTGATCATTTCCAGTTCGACGGCGGCAAGCGAACGGACGTTCCCTCGCTCGTCGATGGCGTCCAGCTTGCTGAAGCGCGACGGGGCGGACATCGCCCGTACGGCAAAATTATTGCCGGTTCTGTCGGGGTTGCTGCCTGCCGCCACATCACCGTTGGCACCCATGGCGGTTGGTTTCGGGGCCGGTTCGGCATCCGGCTCCCTGTCGTGGAGGCGCACCACCCCTTCCACCTGCGTCCGTATCTGCGGAAAGTCTTCCTCGGTCAGAATGGTGCCCTCGGCCAGCACCGACGCCCTGAACACGGCATTTTCCAGCTGTCTGATGTTGCCGGGCCAGTCGTAGGCCCGAAGCATTGCAAGGGCCGTACCGGAAATGCCGCTGAGCCGGCGACGTGGGTCGGCCGGCCCGACCTTTCCGAGAAAATGCGCGACGAGGTCCGGTATGTCGTCGCGACGGTCGCGCAACGGCGGCACGAAGATCGGATAGACATTGAGCCGGTAGAACAGGTCCTCGCGAAAAGCCCCGTCCTTGACCTGTTGCAGAAGATTGCGGTGCGTCGCCGAGATCAGCCTTATATCGACCCTGACGGTCGTCCGCCCGCCGACCGGATCGACCTCGCCGTCCTGGACGGCGCGCAGCAGCTTGACCTGCACGTCGAGCGGCAGGTCGCCGATCTCGTCCAGGAACAGCGTGCCCGAATGCGCTTCCACGAACTTGCCGGTGTGCTTTTCGGTGGCGCCGGTAAACGAGCCCTTTTCGTGCCCGAACAAGATCGATTCGACCAGATTGTCGGGGATCGCTCCGCAATTGACGGTGACGAAGGGCTTTGTCCGGCGGTCCCCCGTGCCCTGGATGGCCCGCGCCACCAATTCCTTGCCGACGCCCGATTCGCCTTCGATCAGGATCGGGATGTTCGATGCCGCCGCTTTCTGGCCAAGGCGGATAACCCGATCCATCGCCGGGCTGTGCGTCACCATATCCTTGAAGGTGAGATGGCCGACGCCCCGGCGCGCAGTGCGCTTAACCTCGTCTTCGACCGCCTCGACCTTGAGCGCGGCGGTGATCGCGGCATTGAGCCGGTCGGGCGAAGCCGGCTTGACGACGAAGTCGAAAGCGCCGTGGCGCATGGCCGAGACCACCGTTTCGATGCCGCCCTGCGCAGTCTGCACGATGACGGGAACCTGGATGCCGCGCTCGCGCATCGCCATTAGTACGCCGATCCCGTCGAGATCGGGCATGACGAGGTCGAGGATGACGGCCGAAATGTCGCGCCCGTTCGGCCCTTCCATGGCCTTCAGGCCGGCCTGCCCTCCGTCGGCGACCGTCGCCGCATAACCGAACCGGGTCACCGCCGCCTCGAGCAGCCGGCGCTGCACTGGATCGTCA
>JBARYG010000104.1:0-18761 GCA_049647745.1 Mesorhizobium sp. | reverse complement strand
GTGTGGCCCTTCTGGCGGCCGAAGCCCTTGGCTTCCGTCACGGTGATGCCTTGCAGGCCGGCTTCCTGAAGGGCTTCCTTCACCTCGTCCAGCTTGAACGGCTTGATGATCGCTTCGATTTTCTTCATGCCCGGAGACTCCACTTCGAAAGGACGGGTTTTCGGCCCGCTCGCCCACCGTAAAGCAGGAACCGTGCCAGTTGACCGAATTGGGTTAAAACGGCCCGCATTTTTCAGGATCGGCGGGTGCTGTCGACCAGTGTAGCAGCTTTCGTGATGAAATTGGGGGCAAGGGTAAAAGGATACGTGGTTCTGTCCGGAACGCCCTGCCTAATATTTAGGCAAACTGCCCGGTGGAGTGGCAGGATTTGAACCTGCGGCCCCGTCGTCCCGAACGATGGAGCGCTTCCAGTTTCCGTCCGGATCGTTGCCTCTGGTGGAAAACTGGCCGATGTTCGCTTCGAAGGAAGATGGACCGATTGATGACCCACGAACTGCTTTCTCCCACTGAAATGGCGCAAGCCGACCGCGCGACAATCGACGCCGGTCCGCTCGACGGTATCGGCCTGATGCGCAGGGCAGGGCAGGCCGTGGCGTCGCTGGTGCTGGCGCGCTACCCGGCCAGCGCCCGCGTCCATGTGCTGTGCGGCCCCGGCAACAATGGCGGCGACGGCTACGTGGTCGCCCGTCTGCTCCATGAAAGCGGCGCTGCCGTCTCGCTGTGGGCGTCCGGCGCGCCACGACCCGGCGGCGATGCCGCTATCGCGGCGGCAGAATGTCCCGTCGAGTCAAGGCCGCTCGCTGGTTTCGAAGCCGAATCCGGGTCGGTCCTCGTCGATGCGCTGTATGGCGCCGGCCTGTCGAAACCCTTGGTGGGTGACGCCGCGCGGGCGGTCGAGATCGCGACGGCGCAGACACTGCCGGTGGTCGCGGTGGACCTGCCTTCCGGCGTGTCTGGCGATAGCGGGAAAGTCCTCGGGACCGCCTTTCGCGCCGAAGTCACAGTTACGTTCGCGCGGAAAAAGCCCGGCCATCTGCTTCTGCCCGGCCGAGAATTGTGCGGCGAGGTGGTTGTCGCCGATATCGGCATTCCGGATGTGGTGATCGGCGGGCTTGGCGGGCTTGGCGTAAAAACCTTCGAAAACACGCCGGCCTTATGGCGCGCCTGCCTTCCGGCACCGGCCATCGATACCCACAAATATCGGCGCGGCCATGTCGGCGTCTTTTCCGGCGGGCAGTCCTCGACGGGAGCCGCGCGCCTGTCGGCGCTTGCCGCAGCCAGAAGCGGGGCAGGCGCGGTAACCGTCCTGTCGCCGGCCAGCGCCATGCAGGTCAACGCCGCGCACCTGACCTCGATCATGCTGCGCAAGGTTGGCGATGCGACCGATCTGGCAAGCTATCTCGACGACAAGCGCCCGTCCGCCTTCGTGCTGGGGCCAGGCTTCGGCGTCGGCGAAAAGGCGCGGAATTTCGCGTTGGCCGTGCTGGGCGACGCGCAGGGCCACGAGAACGGCGTCGAAGGGCTGGTGCTCGACGCCGACGGCATCACGTCCTTTCGCGACGCACCGGCCTCGCTGTTCATCACGGCGGGGGCGAAGAACGCTCCGGCTTTGGTGATGACGCCACATGAAGGCGAGTTTTCGCGGCTGTTTTCCGGTTTGGCCAAGGATGAAACCCTGTCCAAGCTGGAAAAAGCGCGACAAGCCGCCCAGCGCTCGCACGCCGTCCTCGTCTACAAGGGGGCCGACACCGTGATTGCCGCACCGGACGGCCGCGCCGCCATCAATGCCAACGGCGCACCCTGGCTGGCGACAGCCGGCTCCGGCGATGTGCTGTCCGGCATCGTCGCGGGGCTTCTGGCGCAGGGCATGCCAGCATTTGAGGCGGCATGTGCCGCGGTCTGGCTGCATGCCGAAGCGGGCAGTCGCTTCGGTCCCGGCCTGATCGCCGAGGATTTGCCGCAGGCGCTGGTGCCTATATTGCGGGAATATGTGGCGCCTGCCGACCGCTGATCCGCAAGCTTACAAATCCGTAAGAAACCGGAAATCGGGCCTGCCAATCACAACTTCGCCTTATGTCCCGAATTTACAGGTTCGAGACGGAGCGAGCATCTATGGCGCGGCAGACATACACCTCGACGCAGAAATTCCTGCATTGGGCGCTCTTCGCGCTCGTTATCCTGCTTTACGGTCTCACATTCGCGGACGACATCTTCCAGCGCGGCGATCCGGCCCGGGATACGGCATGGAAGCTGCATATCTCCTTCGGAATGCTGCTGGCGGTGCTGGTTGGATGGCGCGTTGTGCTTCGTCTGGCGCGCGGTGCGCCCGCTTTGCCGTCCGAAATGAACGGCCTTGAGGAAAGCGCCGCCAGGCTTGCCCACATGCTTCTCTACGCGTTGCTCATCGCCATCCCCGTTCTCGGCATCCTGCTGACCTGGTTCCGAGGCGATGCGCTGAGTTTCTTCGGTCTTTTCACGATTCCTTCTCCGGTGGGGGCAGATCGCGCGACGGCCCGCACCATCCGTGAGTTGCACAGCCTTTGCGCCAACGGCATCCTGATCGTGGCCGGCCTGCATGCGCTGGCCGCCCTTTGGCATCATTTCGTGCGGCGCGATACGGTGCTCGCCCGCATGTTGCCGGTGCGAAACCGCGCCTGAGCGCGGTCGCTTCAATCCCTGATGCTGAATGCCGCCTGCGCCTTGTCGGCGGTTCGGCTCAGTCGTGGTTGACTTGGGACGGTCCATCCGATTTACCGTCACCCTCAAATCCCGACACGCGGACGCCTTTCCCATGCTTGAAAAAACCTACGACGCCAAAGCCGTCGAGCCGAAGATCGCCAAAATCTGGGAGGAGGCCGACGCCTTCCGCGCCGGTGCCGGTTCGGAGGTAGGCGCCGAAGCCTTCACCATCGTCATCCCGCCGCCCAACGTCACCGGCTCGCTGCATATGGGCCATGCGCTCAACAACACGTTGCAGGACATTCTGGTGCGTTTCGAGCGCATGCGCGGCAAGAACGTATTGTGGCAGCCGGGCATGGACCATGCCGGCATCGCCACGCAGATGGTGGTGGAAAGGCAGCTAGCGGAAAAACAGGTCCGTCGCCGCGATCTCAGCCGCGAGGCGTTCATCGACAAAGTCTGGGAATGGAAGGCCGAGTCCGGTGGCACCATTTTCAATCAGCTGAAGCGTCTAGGCGCCTCGGCTGATTGGTCGCGCGAACGTTTCACCATGGACGAGGGCCTGTCCAAGGCCGTTCTGGAAGTCTTCGTCACGCTCTACAAGCAAGGGCTGATCTACCGCGGAAAACGGCTGGTCAACTGGGACCCGAAGTTCGAAACCGCGATTTCCGACGTTGAAGTGGAGAACCATGAAGTTAACGGCCACATGTGGCATTTCAAATACCCGCTGCAGGGTGGCGAAACCTACACCTATGTCGAGAAGGACGCCGACGGCAACGTCACCTTCCAGGAGGAGCGCGACTATATCTCGATTGCAACCACTCGGCCCGAGACGATGCTGGGCGACGGCGCGGTGGCGGTGCATCCGTCCGACGAGCGCTATGCGCCGATCGTCGGCAAGCTGTGCGAAATCCCGGTCGGGCCCAAGGAACACCGGCGGCTGATCCCCATCATCACCGACGAATATCCCGATCCCACCTTCGGCTCGGGCGCGGTCAAGATCACGGGCGCGCACGATTTTAACGATTATCAGGTCGCCCGCCGCAACAGGATCCCGCTCTACCGGCTGATGAACGGTGTCGCTGCCATGCGCGACGATGGCGAACCCTACGCGGTCTGCGCCGCACAGGCCGCCGAGATCGTGCGCTCCGGCGAACTGCCGGACGAGGCCGACGTCGACGCCATCAACCTCGTGCCGGATGAGTATCGCGGCCTCGATCGCTATGAGGCACGCAAGCGCATAGTCGATGCCATCAATGCCGACGGGCTGGCCGTCATGACCAAGGACGCTGAGGGCAACGACGTACCCCTGGTCGAAAACAAGAAGATCATGCAGCCCTTCGGCGACCGCTCTAACGTCGTTATCGAGCCGATGCTGACGGATCAGTGGTTTGCCGACGCCGAGACGCTGGCGAAGCCGGCTATCGCCGCCGTGCGCGACGGACGAACCAAAATTATCCCTGGTAACTGGGAAAAGACCTATTTCCAGTGGATGGAGAACATCGAGCCGTGGTGCGTTTCGCGCCAACTCTGGTGGGGTCACCAGATTCCGGCCTGGTACGGGCCTGACGGTCAGGTCTTCGTCGAGAAGACGGAGGAAGAGGCGCTTGAAGCCGCCATCCAGCACTATCTCGCCCACGAGGGGCCGTGGAAGGCTTGGGTCGAGGAGAAGCTGGAGAATTTCGAACCCGGTGACATTCTTACCCGTGACGAGGACGTGCTGGATACCTGGTTCTCATCGGCGCTGTGGCCGTTCTCTACGCTTGGATGGCCTGAGCAGACGCCGGAACTGAAGACCTATTATCCGACCTCGGTGCTGGTCACCGGTTTTGATCTCATCTTCTTCTGGATCGCCCGCATGATGATGATGGGCATGCATTTCACGGGAGAGGTGCCGTTCCACACCGTCTATATGCATGCTCTGGTGCGCGACAAGAACGGCGCCAAGATGTCGAAGTCCAAAGGCAATGTCATCGACCCGCTCGACCTGATCGACGAGTACGGGGCGGATGCGCTGCGCTTCACGCTGGCGATCATGGCCGCGCAGGGGCGCGACGTGAAGCTCGACCCCGCCCGCATCGCCGGCTATCGCAATTTCGGCACCAAGCTGTGGAACGCCACCCGTTTCGCCGAAATGAACGACGTCGCCAGAAACGACGATTTCTGGCTGGGCGACGCCAAACTGGCGGTCAACCGCTGGATTCTGACCGAACTGACGCGGGCGGCCCGTACCATTACCGAGGGCATCACCGGCTATCGCTTCAACGAAGCGGCCGGTGCGGCCTATAAATTCGTCTGGCACCAGTTCTGCGACTGGTATCTGGAACTGTTGAAGCCGGTGTTCATGGGCGACGACGAGGCGGCCAAGGCCGAAAGCCGGGCCTGCGTCGCCTTCGTGCTGGACGAGGTCTACAAGCTGCTTCATCCCTTCATGCCGTTCATGACCGAGGAGCTTTGGGCGCAGACGGCGGGCGATGAGGCTGAGCGGCAATCGCTGCTGTGCCATGCGACATGGCCGTCGCCCGATTTCGAGGATGCCGAGGCAGCGAGCGACATCAACTGGCTGATCGATCTGGTGACGGGCATCCGCTCCGTACGCTCGGAGATGAACGTGCCTCCGGCCGCGATCGCTCCGCTTGTGGTTATCGGAGCCAGCGCTTCCACGCGCGAGCGGCTCGAGCGCCACGATTCGGCGATCAAGCGGCTGGCGCGCATCGGCGATGTCTCGCTGGCCGAGGCCGCGCCGAGGGGGGCCGCGCAAATCGTGCTCAACGAAGCCACCGTCTGCCTGCCGCTCGGCAGCCTGATCGACCTCAAGGCGGAAGCTGCGCGGCTGCAAAAGGAGGTGGCCAAGGTCACCGAGGAAATCGCGCGCCTGCACAAGAAACTGTCGAACGAAAAATTCGTCGCCAACGCGCCCGAGGAAGTGGTCGCCGCCGAGCGCGAGAAACTCGCCGAATATCACGAGGCGCAGGAGAAGCTTTCCGTGGCTCTGACAAGGGTGCGCGACGCTGGTTGATTCCCTGCGGGCACCCGGCTTACCGGTTGCCCGCAGGCGGTTTTCGGATAAAAAAACGCGGTTCCGCCAGGTCAATCCCTGACGTAAGCGTAACTTTCCTTTCCGCTGTTGCGCTAATGTAACAAAAGCGGCTGTTTTTCCCCAAAACGGCCGCCTTTTTGGCCAATATCGCAGATTATCGCGCCGTTTCGATGCATTTTTACCTCGAAACTCTGCTTTTTGGCGCCTGTCGGGAAGGCGTTTGGCCGTCCGGCGCGTTGGCGATGCACCTGCCGCTCGCCGCTGCGGGAAATCATTATTGTTCCATTAACCATCTTTGGTTCTAGCTTGGCCGGTCGATTTTTCGGGGAGACCGGCAAATGAGCGATTCGTATCGGAAAATGCTGCTGGGCACAGCATTTCTGTCCTTGGTGATGGGCGGGACGGCCTGGGCAGGAGGCTTTTCGCGCGGTACGGCAGACACCGACATTCTCTACGAAGACGGCAATTTCAACATGCGTTCCGGCGTCACCTATGTGAGCCCACATCGTGAGTTTACGAAGAACCCGAACCCAAAGCTGGTCGGCACCAATTACACGGAAGATTATGCCATCCCGTCGGCGGCCATAAAGTTCAATCTGGCCGACAACCTCCGCTGCGCCGGAACCTATGTCCAGAACAATGGCGGTTCGACCAAATACGACTTCCCCACGGCCAGCGGCAAGGTTCTGGAGGAATTCACCACCTATGAAGCCGCCGCGACCTGCGCCGTCAGCTTCGATGTCGGCCATGGCAAATTCTGGCTGCTTGGCGGCGGCTATTCGGAGAGCCTCGATTACCTGCGCCAGGACGACTACACGGGCGCCAACCTCGGTCCCCTTGGGGTGATCAGTGCCGGCCAGGCCACTCTCGACCTCGGTGGCCAGAAATACGGCTACCGCATCGGTGCCGCTTACGAGATTCCCGAAATGGCCCTGCGCGCGCAGATCATCTACCGGTCCGGCACCAGCTACGGCGCCACCGGCACGGCGACCGCGCCGGCCGGCGTACTGGCGGCGGCGCTGAACAAGCAGGCGCCCGGTGCGCCGAATCCGTTCCTCGGCCTTCCGATAAATTACCCGGTGACGCTTGATGCCGTCGGCATGGGCAAGCTCCCGCAGAGCCTTGATTTCAGGTTCCAGACGGGCATCGCGCCGGGCTGGCTGGCATTCGGCAGCGTGAAATGGGCGGACTGGAGCAAGCTGACCCAGCTTCAGGTGGTTTCCGCTGTCGGCGGCTACACCATTACCCGCAACGACTATTACTGGAAGGACGGCTGGACCGTTACCGGCGGCGTTGCCCACAAGTTCAACGATACCGTATCCGGCCTTGCCAGCCTGACCTGGGACCGCGGCGTCAGCACCGGCTACGACCTGATGGGCGACGCCTATACCGCGGCGCTCGGCGTCTCGCTGAAGGACAAGCTTGGCGGCGAACTGCGCGGCGGCGTCGCCTTTTCCTACCTGGCCTCGGCCGCCGAGACCAAGTACGGGCTTAACCCCAACGTGACGGACACCGGCGACCAGGCGGTCAAGGCCGGTTACGCGGTGGCCTTCAACCTCGGCTACAATATCAAGTGGTAACAGATTCAATCTGTTAGGAAAAAGACTTGGCTCCCCCGGCCTTTTTCCCGCCCGTTCCCCGGCCTCCTGTCACCTCATTGCGACTGTGCTATTTTAGCAACATTGGTTGAGCATCCCGTTGCCCGCCGGACGGCGGGGGTGGATTTGCCCATTTCCCGCCATAAACCCGTAGCACCTCGAAAGGGTCTCCGGACACATGCCATCAAGGCACGGCGAAGAGGCAGGCCGCACAGCCCGCGGCAGGGACAGGAATGGACGCCATAACAACTCTCACGCTGGATCTGCCATGCTGCGCGCCGTGCGCGTCGGCCGGTCGCACTTTGGACGAAATGCCGGGGCAGATTTCTGTCAAAGACCGTCCAGCCACGAGAGCACGCGCTGTCCTGTCCTACATGATTTCGACTGATGCGCGCACGGCAAGGCAGCGCCGCGATAGGGCGGCAGGTGGCGTGTGGCGTAACAGGTGCAGGTTTATGCGGGTGCCCGAGTTTACGAGATCGCTGGTTGTTTCGGCCCTGGTCGTCGTGGCGACGCTCGGCGCCGTCGAGCGCGCCTCGGCTTTCGACGACAAGGTGTTCGACGACAAGACCGGGGTGAAGCCGCAGTCCAGCCCGTGGGCGGTTTTCCAGTTCGGCTTTTCCGCCTACAAGAACGGTCACAAGGAACAGGCGGTCGAGGCGTATAAATACGCCGCCGAAAACGGCCAGATCGGCGCCACCTGGAAACTTGCCCGCATGTATGCGCAGGGCGACGGGGTGGCGCAGGACGACTACGCCGCCTACAAGTTCTTCAGCGAGATTGTCGATCAGGACGTCGAGCCGGGCTCGCCGGAAGAAAGCTACGTCTCTGATGCGCTCGTAGCCCTCGGCGGCTATCTGATGACCGGCATTCCCGGCACGCCGGTGAAGGCCGACCCGGTCGCTGCGCAGGAATATTACATGCGCGCCGCCGCCAATTACCGCAACCCCGACGCCCAGTACGAGATGGGCAAGATGTTCCTGAAGGGCGAGGGCGGCGTCAAGGCGAGCATCAAGCAGGCCGGACGCTGGCTCCAACTCGCCGCCGAAAAAGGCCATGCCGGCGCGCAGGCGACGCTTGGTAACCTGCTTTTCCAGAGCGGCAAGCTGGTGCGCGGCCTGACCATGATGACGGTGGCGCTGGCGCGCGCCGCGCCCGGCGACCAGCCCTGGATTCGCGGCATGCAGGAAGAAGCCTTCGCGGTGGCGCCGGAAGCCGACCGCCGCACGGCGATCTCGCTGGCCGACGATATCCTTACCAAGGGCGCAAGCCAGTAATTCACGCCACCGCCAGCGGCGGCCGAAGCCGCCGGGGACTTCAGTTCGTGTTCGGCTCGCTCGGCTGGGCCGGTTTCGGGGCGGCGGGCTGGACAGGCTGCTCTGGTTGCGCCTTCGCATCGGGGCCTGGTGCCGCTGCGCCGTGGGAACAGCCCTCCTGCAGCTTCGTCCATGACGTGTTGTTGAGCACCTGATCGCAGCGGGCGAGATAGCTTTTGCCGGAAAGCGTGATGCAGCCGGACTGGCCTATCTCGAAGGACGTGCCGTGCGCCAGGCATTGGGGGGCGGCCGACGCCGGCAGGATCGCCGCCAGCGCGCCGGCGAATGCCCACGGTGCAAGCCCAAGTCTCATGAAACCGACCCCTGCGTGGGTAATGCGCGTTGCGTCGAAAAAGGGTTTAGAGCATCGGACCGAAAAGTGGAATCCGGTTTTCGGGAATATCCGATCCTCAAACGAAGGAACTGGGCCACCCGTAACCGCTTGTTCGTTCAGGCGGGTTCGAGCGCCAGCTCGATCGCCACCGGCACATGGTCCGAAGGCTTTTCCCAGGCGCGCACGTGCTTTTCGATGGAGGCGGCTGAAAACCGGTTGGCGGCTTCCGGCGACAACAGCAGATGGTCGATGCGGATGCCGTTGTTCTTCTGCCACGCGCCGGCCTGATAATCCCAGAACGTGTAGGTGTCGGCCGCGTCGGTCACCGCGCGCACCGCCTCGGTGAAGCCGAGGTTCATCAGCCGGCGAAACGCCTGCCGGGTCTCGGGTTGGAACAGCGCGTCGCCCAGCCAGTTTTCCGGATGCCTGGCGTCGATGGCTTCGGGAATGACGTTGTAGTCGCCGGCGAGAATCAGCGCCTCTTCCAGTTCAAGGCGCTCGGCCGCCCATCGCTCCAGCCGCGCCATCCACGACAGCTTGTAGGGGAATTTCCGCTCGTCATCGATCGGATTGCCGTTCGGCAGGTAGAGCGACACGACCCGCAAGGCGCCCTTGTTTGTGGAGAAAACCCCTTCGATGAAGCGCGCCTGTTCATCGGTATCGTCGCCGGGCAGGCCGCGGTTGACCTCGTCGAAAGGCAGCTTCGACAGGATGGCGACGCCGTTGAAACCCTTCTGGCCGTGCGTCTCGACATTGTAGCCGAGCGCCTCGATCTCGGCGCGCGGGAACTGCTCGTCCACCGACTTGATTTCCTGCAGGCACACGATGTCCGGTGCGCTCTCCGTCAGCCAGTGGATGAGGTTGCCGATGCGGGCCCTGACGCCGTTGATGTTCCAGGTAACGATCTTCATGAAAATCACGCGATAATTTCAAAGAGTTCTTGATGGCGTTGCCGCCCGTTAGCGGCAATCCTGCACCATTGCTCCGGGAGAGGAAACCCGATTCTATTCGGCGGGGCGCAAAAGGGAGGGACTTCGATGTCTTCGACGACGCATCCCGTCAACGAGGTGCTGCCGGCACCGCGCCTGTTCGCGCTCGGCCTGCAGCATGTCCTTGTCATGTACGCAGGCGCCATTGCCGTTCCGCTCATCATCGGCCGGGCCCTGCAACTCGAACCGCAGGACGTGGCGTTCCTGATTTCCGCCGACCTGTTCGTCTGCGGCATCGCCTCGATCCTGCAATCGCTGGGCGCGACCCCGTGGTTCGGCATCAAGCTGCCGGTGATGATGGGCGTCACCTTCGCCGCCGTCGGGCCGATGGTGTCGATGGCGATCGCGCATCCCGGCACCGACGGCGCGCGCATGATCTTCGGCGCCATCATCGGCGCCGGCATCGTCACCGTCCTGATCGCGCCGTTCATGAGCCGGCTGCTCAGGCTGTTCCCGCCGGTCGTCACCGGCACCATCATCCTGGTCATCGGCGTGTCGCTGATGAAGATCGGCATAGACTGGATATTCGGCCTGCCGATGGGCAAGACCGCGCCGAAGATCGTCGATCCGGCGCACACCGCGTGGCTGAAGGCGATGCAGGAAGCCGTCGGCGCCGTTTCCTCGACGCTGCCGCCGCAGCCGGTCCAACTGGCGCTGGCCCCGACCATGAACAATCCGGCCTATGCCCCGGTATCCAATATCGTTTTGTCGCTGGTCGTGCTGGCCGTCATCATTGGTGTGGCGCGCTACACAAGGGGCTTTTTCAGCAACATCGCCGTACTTATCGGCATCGTCGTCGGCGGCGTCATCGCCGCCTCGCTCGGCATGATGCATTTCGACAAGGTGGCGAGCGCGGCCTGGCTCGCGCCGATCATGCCGTTCCATTTCGGCATGCCGATCTTCGATCCGATCCTGATCCTGACCATGGTGCTGGTGATGATCGTGGTGATGATCGAATCGACCGGCATGTTCCTGGCGCTGGGCGAAATGACCGACACCAAAATAACGCAGCCGATGCTGTCCTGCGGCCTCAGGATGGACGGCCTCGGCACACTGCTCGGCGGCGTCTTCAACACCTTCCCCTACACCAGCTTCTCGCAGAATGTCGGGCTGGTCGGCGTGACCGGCATCCGCAGCCGTTTCGTCTGCGTCGCCGGCGGCGCGATCATGGTGGTGCTGGGCCTGATCCCGAAGATGGGCGCGCTGGTCGAGGCGCTGCCGACGGTGGTGCTGGGCGGCGCCGGCATCGTCATGTTCGGCATGGTCGCCGCGACCGGTATCCGCATCCTCTCGGCCGTGGATTTCAAGGGTAACCGCAACAACCTGTTTCTTGTCGCCATCGCGCTCGGCTTCGGCATGATCCCGGTGGTGGCCCCGAACTTCCATATGTGGCTGCCCAAGGCGATCGGCCCGCTGGTCGATTCGGGCATCCTGCTCGCCTCGGTCGTCTCCGTCGTGCTCAACCTCGTCTTCAATGGCGCCAGCGGTGACGCGGAGGGCCTGCGCGAAGCGGCAATGTCGACGGAAGCGTAGAGCCGCTTCTGCAGATGAGATCGGAAAGGACCGTGCAAGCGGCCCTTTTCTTGCGTGACGAGGACGGCGCTGCGCTGATTCTGGTTCTGGACGAGCCGGGTCCAGTCGTGCTGAATGAACGATAGTCCAAGTTCGTGGGTGCCTGATTGATCGAAATGCTTTCGCGACGCAGCTTCCTGAAACAGACAGCGGCCATCGGCCTGATCGGTGTCGCCGCTCCGGCTTTTGGACAGGTGGCGTCCAATATCCCGCCCATCGACGCGACTTTCCTGTTCGTGGCCGATATCCATGCCTGCCGCATGGCCAAAGGCCTCAGCCCACAGTGCCAGCAGGAAGGCAAGACCGACGCCAACCTGCTGCGCAACATAGCCGCGCTCAACGGCATTGCGGATAAACTGTGGCCGTCCGAGATCGACGGCGTCGGAACCGGCCTGCATTTCGCCGGGCAGCGGATCGGCATGCCACTCGGCGTCGTCGTCGGCGGCGATATGACCGACGATGGCGGCGGCCAGATCACGCTGCCCAGTGAAGGCACGCAATTGCTGCAGTTTTCCCAGCGCTACCAGCAGGGCGTCGGGCCGGACCGCGTCCATTTTCCTGTCTATGTCGGGCTCGGCAACCACGATCTGGACCAGAACGGGCCGAAAGGGCACGTCAACTGGTATCGCCGCGAGTTGCGCGACTATGTCGAGATCAATCACCGCTCCGGCGTGTTCTTCAAGCCGCCGGTGCCGGTCAGCAATTACGATGTCGATTCCGATTGCTATTCATGGGACTGGGGCGGCCTGCACCTCGTCCAGACGCATCGTTTCGCCGGCGATACCGGCCATGGCGCCGCCAGCGGCTTGCCCTGGCTGAAGCAGGACCTGGCGGCAAACGCCGCCGACGGGCGCCCGGTGGTGTTGTTCCAGCATTATGGCTGGGACACGTTTTCGACCGAGGTCTGGGACAAGACCGCGCATGAATTCGACGACAGCGGCCACGGCGTCGCGCACTGGTGGAGCGAGGACGACCGGCAGGCGCTGCTGGCGGTGCTTCAGGGCTATAATGTCGTCGGCATCTTCCACGGCCACCAGCACGAAACGCCGATGATCTACCAGCGCGACGGGCTCGACCTGTTCAAGCCGAAAGCGGCCTATATGGGCGGCTTCGCGCTGGCGCGCATCAGCGGCAAGGCCATGGATGTGGTGCTGGCCGAAGCGGGCGGCGACCATGGCGAGGTCGTCTTCACCAACGCTTTCACCAAGGTGCTGCAGGCATGAAAAAAGGCCGCAGACGCGGCCTTTTCAAGCGGACAGAAAAACTCTCAGACCGAGAAGCTCGTGCCGCAGCCGCAGGAGGCAACCGCGTTCGGGTTCTTGATCTGGAAGGACTGGCCCATCAGGTCGTCGACGAAATCGATCACCGACCCGCCCATATAGACCACCGACAGATCGTCGATCAGCACGGTGGCGCCGTCCTTTTCAAGTGCGATGTCGTCGTCGTGGCGTTCGTCGACCAGGTCGAATTTGTAGGAAAAGCCGGAACAGCCGCCGCCTTCGACGGAAACCCGCAACGCCGTTTTGCCGGGATCGGCGGCCACGATCTTTGCGATGCGTTTGAAGGCGGCGTCGGTAACGTCGATCTTCGTGCCGGTCTTTGCATCTGCGCCCATTGGCGTCACCTTGCTTTCGGTTATCCGTGATAGGTATGAAGCGGAGCAGGCCAAGTCAACTGGTGAGATCATGGATGAGGAGCGGCGCGACGCGGGCGCGCTCGGCGATATCGGCTTCGGCTACCGGCCGCGCGCGGCCTACGCCACCGACCCGGCGCGCTCGCGTGGCCGCCTGTTCCCCGAGCCGGAAAGCCCGACCCGGACGCCCTTCCAGCGGGACCGGGACCGTATCGTCCATTCCACCGCCTTTCGCCGCCTGAAACACAAGACGCAGGTGTTCGTGGCGCATGAAGGCGACCATTACCGCACGCGGCTGACGCATTCGATCGAGGTGGCACAGATCGCACGCGCGCTGTCGCGCGCGCTGCGCGGCGACGAGGATTTGACCGAAGCGGTGGCGCTGGTCCACGATTTCGGCCACACGCCCTTCGGCCACACCGGCGAGGATGCGCTGAACGAGAAAATGGCGCGTTGGGGCGGCTTCGACCACAACGCCCAGTCGCTGCGCATCGTGACCCGGCTGGAGCATCGCTATGCCGAGTTCGACGGCCTGAACCTGTCGTGGGAGACGCTGGAGGGGCTGGTCAAGCACAACGGGCCTTTAGCCGATGCCAAGGGAGAGGGGCTCGATGGTCCGATCCCGCCCACCATTCGCGCCTATAACGAGCTGCACGATCTCGAACTCGACCGTTTCGCCGGCATCGAGGCGCAATGCGCGGCGATCGCCGACGACATCGCCTACAACACCCACGATATCGACGACGGCCTGCGTTCCGGCCTGTTGAAGCTCGAAATGCTGGAAGATCTCGCGCTGCCGGGCTCGATCCTGAAAGGAGTGCGCGAAAAGTATCCGGCGCTCGATCCGGTGCGCACCGGCCACGAACTGATGCGCCGCCAAATCACCCGCATGGTCGAGGACGTGATTGTGACGACCCATGCCAACCTTGCGCGGATAAAGCCGCAAAGTGCCGACGACGTGCGCGGGGCTGGCGAAACCATGGTGGTTTTTTCCGCTGAAATGGCTGCCGCCGAAAAGGAACTGAAGGCGTTTTTGTACCAACATCTCTACCGGCACGACGAGGTCATGCGGGTGCGTGCCGACGCCGAACTCATGGTCAAGCAGCTTTTCGACGTTTATTTCGCCGATCCGCGCGCCATGCCCGACGGCTGGCGCGAAGGGCTCGACCGCGCCGAGGATCGCATCAAGGCGCGTCACGTCGCCGATTTCCTCGCCGGAATGACCGATACCTACGCCATCAAGGAACACCAGCGCTTGTTTGACCATACGCCGGATTTGAGCTAGCGCTGCCGAAAATCACGTTTGCCGTGAAAATCCAGTACGAAAGCCTGCCATGAACATTTTCGCCGACTTCACCGCGCGGATCATCAAGACCGTCGAAGCGCTTGACCTGAAGGACAAGGACGGCGCATCGCCGGATTTGTCGCGCATCGCCGTCGAGCCGCCGCGCGACGCCACCCTTGGCGGTCTGGCGACCAACGCGGCAATGGTGCTGGCCAAGCCGACGGGACAGAACCCGCGCGCGCTTGCCGAAAAGATCGCCGAGGCGCTGCGGCGGGATGCCGATGTCGCCGCGGCCGAGGTCGCCGGGCCGGGTTTCGTCAATCTCAGGCTGCGCGACGGCTTCTGGCAGGCGCACCTGACCGGCCTGCTCGGCGAGGGCAAGGATTACGGGCGCTCCAAGGTGGGGCAGGGCCGCAAGGTCAACGTCGAATATGTGTCGGCGAACCCGACCGGGCCGATGCATGTCGGCCATACCCGTGGCGCCGTTGTCGGCGACGTGCTGGCAAATCTCATGGCGTTCGCCGGCTACGATGTCACCAAGGAATACATCATCAACGACGCCGGCTCGCAGATCGACGTTCTGGGTCGCTCGGTGCTTTTGCGCTATCGCGAGGCGCTGGGCGACGCCATCGGTGAAATTCCGCCCGGGCTGTATCCTGGCGACTATCTCATTCCCGTCGGCGCCGCGCTCGCCGCCGAATTCGGCCGTTCCCTGTTGCAGATGCCCGACGACGAGGCGCTGGCCATCGTCAAGGACCGCACCATCGACGCCATGATGGCGGTGATCAAGGACGACCTGTCGCTCCTGAATGTGCATCACGACGTGTTCTTTTCCGAGCGCACGCTGCATGCCGACAACGCGAAAAAGATCCGCTCGGCGATCAACGACCTGACGCTCAAGGGCCATATCTACAAGGGCACGCTGCCGCCGCCCAAGGGCGAGAAGCCGGACGACTGGGAAGACCGCGAACAGACGCTGTTCCGCTCGACGGCGGTCGGTGACGATCTCGACCGGGCGCTGATCAAGTCCGACGGCACCTTCACTTATTTCGCCGCCGACGTCGCCTATCTCAAGGACAAGGTGGATCGTGGCTTCGTCGACCTGATCTACGTGCTGGGCGCCGACCATGGCGGCTACGTCAAGCGGCTGGAAGCGCTGGCACGCGCGGTTGCCGGCGACAGGGTCAAGCTTACCGTGCTGCTTTGCCAGCTGGTGAAGCTCTACCGCGACGGCGAGCCGGTGCGCATGTCCAAGCGCTCAGGAGATTTCATCACGCTGCGCGAGGTGGTGGAGGAGGTCGGCCGCGACCCGATCCGCTTCATGATGCTTTACCGCAAGAGCGACGCCCCCCTCGACTTCGATTTCGCCAAGGTCACCGAGCAGTCGAAGGACAATCCGGTTTTTTACGTGCAATACGCCTCGGCGCGCTGCCACTCGGTTTTCCGGCAGGCGGGAGAGCAGTTCGGGCAGGCGCATTTCGACCGGGCCGCGCTGGCGGCGGCGAGCGAGGCGCTTACCGACGAAGGCGAGATCGGCCTGATCCGCAAGCTCGCCGAATATCCGCGCCTGATCGAATCCGCGGCCCTTGCGCTGGAGCCGCATCGACTGGCATTCTACCTCTACGATCTGGCCAGCACCTTCCATGCGGCCTGGAACAGAGGCACGGAAAATCCGGACTTACGGTTTGTTAAGGTTAACGACCGACAATTGACGCTTGCCAGACTGGGTCTGGTGCAGGCTGTTTTGGATGTCTTGACGTCCGGCCTGGCGCTGATCGGGGCGGAAGCGCCCACCGAAATGCGTTAGGTTTGACTAAAACACCTGTCACCTTTTGCCCACATTGCGCTGGTAGTGGCCAACCTTGCGCGACGTCCACGGCGTCCGACTGTACATGAGTTCGGGAACGAAGATGGCAGACAGAACCCCCCTGAAATTCGCTGATCGCAATGCGATATCCGACGACGATCCGTTCGCGGAACTGACCCGGATCATGGGTTTCGATCCGCGCCAGCCGGTGAAGCCGCAGGCGGCAGACCCGGTGATGACCGACGATTTCGACATCGACCTCGAGAAGGAATTGATGGGCGAATTCGGCCTCGACGCCGAGGAGGGGATTTCCGCGGCCGAAAACGCGCCGGCGCCCGAGGTGGTAGGTCCGCCTGCCCACCACGACATGGCCGGCCACGACATGGACAAGGCGGTCGCCGCCTCCATGCAGGATTTCGAACTTGACACGAGCGATCTTCATGCCGACGGCGAGGCACCGCATCACGCGGCACCCGAGGTCGAGTTCGAGCGCGATTTCGACGATGACCTGGCGCAGGCTCTCGATACCGATGCCGAGCCTCACCTGCAGTGGCCGATGGAAGAAGAGGCCGCAGCCGTCGTTGCCGAAGATGCTGCCGAGCCGGTCGAGGCAGCGGTGGCGGCTCACGATTTCGATGCGCATTTCGACGAGGCGATGGCCGATGTCGACATGGATTTCGAGGCCTCGGCCGTATCGGCCTACGAGCCTGACGTGCCGCAGGCTGTCGAGACTGTAGCCGACGACAGCGCCGGCCGCGACGAAGAATTGACGGCCGAGTTTGAGGCGCAGGCACCGCATCAGGCGTCCGCCGCCGATCCTTTCGAGGAGGCATTCTCCTCGCTTGGCCATGAAGACGTGCCGGTGGAAGCCGTTGCCGTCGAGCCGGCAGCACCGGTCGCCGCCAAGGAAGAGCGCAGCCTGGAAGACGAACTGAACGCGCTGCTCGGCAATATGGGCGCGCGCATTTCCAAGCCTGCGAGCGCCGCGTCGCCATTCTCGTGGGCTTCGAATGCTGGGACCAATCCGTCGCCCGCTGCCGACCCGTTCGCCGTGGCGGCAGTCGGCTATGGCGCGCAGCAGCAGGCCCCGCAGCCGGAACAGCACGACGCCGTCGAAGCGGAAACCCACGCGGATATCGATGCCGGCATTGATGCGATGCTCCTGGAGGAACTGGCGTCGTCGGATATCGCCGATGAAGCGAAGGCCGAAACGCCTGCCGACCACGCTGGCACGGATTTCGATACCGCCGATTTCGAGGCTTTTGTCAGGGATGACGCGGCCGAGCGCGCTGCTGTCGCACCGGCTCCTGAAATGCCCATATTGGCTCGCTCCTGGAATCGCATGATGTCGACGCCGACCGCGATCCAGGATCAGCCGAAGGCGGCCGTAGTCCACGAGGCGGAGCCGGCAGAAGCCGAGGCGGCGGAGCCTGCTTCGTTCGAAGAGCCGCAGCCGGCTGCCGTCGAAGAGCACTATTCGTTGGCTTCCGCCTATCAGCCCGTTTCGGAGCCGGCTTCCGCCTATCCGTACGAGCCTGAAGCGGCGGCCGAGGAGCCGGACGAGGCTGCGCCCGCCACCGCCTACGACGAGATCCCCGACGTCGAGACGATCGATGTGCCGGAGCGCGTCGAGGCGCTGGCCGACGATCTCGATTTGCCCGAACTGGCGTTCGAGGAGGATCGCCCGGCAAAGACGGGCTTTGACGATCTGGACGCGGAATTCGCCGGTCTGCTCAGCGAACTGAACGATCCCGAAGAGGCCCCGGTGCCGCCGCCGGCGCCGTCCTATGACGACGAGCCCTATGAAGCGGGCTTCAGGCATGTCGCCGCGCAGGGCCAGGGCGATGCCCCGGCTGCCTATGCCGCGCAGCACCCGGCACAGGCCGCCGTCGTTGCGTCCCATGACGATGGTTTCGATGCGGCGTCGGCGCCAGACATGCGTCCGTTCGCGCCGGTCGAGACATTCGCGGCCGACGAACTCGACTACGATCCGGAATTCGATGAGGCGATGGCCGTTCCCGGTGTGGCTGAAAATGCGGTGCAGCCGCGCCGGCGTGGCCTGCTTATCGCGGCCGTGGTGGCCGGCGTGGCGGTCATTGGCGGGATCGGTGCCTTCGCCCTTTCGCCGGGCGGTGGCGGCGACGGCGCGCCGGTGCTGGTCAAGGCCGATAACGCGCCGATCAAGGTCAAGCCGGAAAATCCGGGCGGCACCGTGGTGCCGAACCAGGACAACAAGGTTTACGAGGCTGTCGCCAAGGGCATCCAGCCCGCCGCCCCCGAGCAGCAGAAGCTGGTTGCCAATACGCAGGAGCCGGTGAACGTGAACACCGCCGCGCCGCAGAACCGTGTCGTCGATCTTTCGCCCGACGGAACCGATGACGTGGCGACGACCGGCACCGCTACCTCGGGCGCCGGTGATGCGGCCCCGACCGCCAAGTCGGAAGATCGCATCGAACCGGGCACCGATCAGACGGCGGCCGCCAGCACCAATCAGGATGTGGCTCTGGT
>JBARYG010000103.1:0-49775 GCA_049647745.1 Mesorhizobium sp. | reverse complement strand
TGGGCAGATGATGGCGCTGATCCGCGTGGCGGCGCGGGCCAGACAATAGCCTCCGGTGCCGGCGGTTTATATCCGAGCGAAGAGTGCGGCCGCTCGGTGTTATAGTATCGCCGCCATGCTTCGATGACGGACGGAGGAAGCGCCCGGATGGGCGGCGGCGGCGCTTTCGGGTTAGGTCGCAACTGGCGATACAGGGTTTCCAGCCGAAGCAGCTTGGCCTGTATCTCCGACGCCCGCTTTCCGCTGGCTGGTCCCGCCAGACGGAGCACGTCGGTGACGAAACTCACGGACGTGCTCCAGGTCGGTGCGCGGTCAAATCCGTCAACGGCCGCTTCGTTTCGGAGCTGCGCCAGGAACCCGACCAGACAATCCTCAAGGGCATCGCCATCCGCTTCCGCAAGAAGCCTGTCGAGACAGTCAGCGCCGCGCTGTCGGCGGACGGCTTCATAAAGCCGCTCCAGCGCCGTCAGATGACCGCGGCGGGTCGACGGCTCTATCGAGGCTTTGAATACATTGCTCCAGATCGCAGCCCAGAACTGAGGCAGGCCTGAGGCGCGCGTGCACAGTGAACCGTTAAGTGCTGCTGGCACTATGGGAGAGGAGTTCAGGGCGGATACAGGCACATCGGGTCCGTTGTGGTTGGACGGACGGGAACATTCGACAAAGGTGGTTGGTATCGCAACGGTCCAAACCGCAGTTTCCACAGAAATTGCAGATCGTGATAAAATGCGGTTTCAGTGGAATTCGCAACAGCGCTGAAATCGCATCTGGGTTCCATAATCTATCTTATGCGACTTTGATATGGGGGCTGGCGACGGTAGTCAGCCCGGCTGCGGACGGTACCTCAGGCTTGTGGACAACGCGCTCACACCAGCAGACGTTGTTGGTCGTCCATGGCTTGGCGCGGTAACTTCGGGGGTATGAAACCGTCCAAGGATATCTCCCGCCTGATCGAGATCATGGAGGCGCTGCGTACGCCAGGCACCGGCTGCCCATGGGATGTCGAGCAGAATTTTCAGACTATCGCTCCTTACACGATCGAAGAAGCCTATGAGGTTTCCGATGCGATCGCGCGCGGCGACCTCGACGATCTGCGCGACGAACTGGGCGATCTGCTGTTGCAGGTGGTCTATCACGCCCGTATGGCCGAGGAAGCTGGTGAGTTTGCTTTTCCCGAGGTGGTCGAGGCGATCACGACAAAGATGATCCGTCGCCATCCGCATGTGTTCGGCGACGAGAAGGCGCGTAGCGCCGGCATGGCCAAGGGTATGTGGGAGAGGATCAAGGCTGAGGAAAAGGCCGAAAAACGCAGGACACGCATCGCGCGTGGGTTAGATCCGGAAGACAACGGCAACGGATTTCTGGACAGCGTGCCGGTCGCCCTGCCCGCTTTGACCCGAGCCTTAAAACTTCAGGAGAGTGCGGCCCGCGTCGGCTTCGACTGGAGCGAGGCTGAACCTATCCTCGACAAGATCGAGGAAGAAATCGGCGAACTGCGCGAGGCTCTGGCCAAAGGCGATACGGCTTCAATCAAAGACGAATTCGGCGACACGCTGTTTGCGCTCGTCAATCTCGGCCGTCATTTGAAGGTCGATTCGGAAGCGGCGCTCAGCGGCACCAATGAAAAGTTCCGCTCGCGCTTCCATCATGTCGAACGCGCGTTGGAGGGCTCGGGAAGCACGCTCGAGAAAGCGACCCTGGACGAGATGGAAATGCTTTGGCAGCAGGCAAAGAGCGTTAAATAACCGCCCTTACCCTTTGTCTTTACGGTGTAATCTCGCTTCGATCTCTTCGCGGGCATTCTGCGTCGCGTTGAGTAAGATGGTGACACTGCCGTCCTCATTGTCGGTACGGGAAACGATGTCGCCGTTGCGGTAAAGCCAGTCGACAAGGCCAAGTTCCGCCGGGGCGAGCGTGACGGTCACGGATTGCAGTTCACCCGATACCTTGGCTTCAACAGCCGTCTTGAGGGTTTCAAGTCCCTCCCTGGTCACGGCCGAAATGGCGATGGGAGGACTGGGCTTGGCGTCGTCGACGGCCAGAAGCCGCTCGCGATTTCCGTCATCCAGCCGGTCGATCTTGTTCCAGACCTCGATGACACGATTCTCGTCGTCGATGTCGACACCGAGATCGGCCAGGATGCGTTCGACGTCATCGGCCTGTGCCGCCGTATCCGGGTCGGAAATATCACGCAGATGCAGGACTAGATCGGCCTCCACCACTTCCTCGAGCGTGGCCCGAAAGGCGGCTACCAGATGCGTCGGTAAGTCAGAAATAAAACCGACGGTATCCGAGAGTATGACCGGTGTGCCGTGCGGCAGGCGCAGGCGACGCAGTGTCGGGTCCAGCGTGGCAAACAGCATGTCCTCGGCCAGAACCTCGGCTCCGGTCAGCCTGTTGAACAGCGTGGATTTACCGGCATTCGTATAGCCGACGATGGCAACGACTGGGAATGGCACCTTCTTGCGCTTGGCGCGATGCAGGTCGCGGGTGCGGCGCACAGTTTCCAGTTCGTGCTTCAGCTTGACGATCTTGTCCTGCAATACGCGCCGGTCGGCCTCAATCTGCGTTTCGCCGGGGCCGCCAAGGAAGCCGGCACCGCCGCGCTGCCGCTCAAGGTGGGTCCAACTGCGCACAAGCCGGCCCTTCTGATAGTTGAGATGCGCAAGTTCGACCTGCAGCGCGCCTTCCTTCGTACGCGCGCGCTCGCCGAAAATTTCGAGAATGAGTCCGGTGCGGTCCAGGACCTTGGCGTTCAGTTCCTTTTCGAGGTTGCGCTGCTGCACCGGCGTCAGCGGGTGGTCGACAATGACCAGTTCCGCGTCGTTTTCCTTGAGGATATCGGCGAATTCCTTGACCTTGCCGCTGCCCAGCAGGGTTGCGGGGCGCGGGTCGTTGATCGTCACGACCGCGGAGTGGACCGGGTTGAGATTGATCGCACGGGTGAGGCCAACCGCCTCGTCGTGGCGGGCCTCGGCCGAACGGGTCAGGCGTGGGCGGCTGGTTTCTTCGTCCCGTTGCTGCTGGCGTGTGAGCACGGGTACGATGACGACAGCGCGCGTCGCACTCTTGGCGCCCTCGCCTGCTTCGCTCAGGCGTTTCTCGCGAACCTTGCGGTCCTCGCCTTTTTCACGTGCCAATCAGGCGCCCTGGCCTTCTTCGCCATCGAACATCTGAACCGGCTGGCTCGGCATGATCGTGGAGATGGCGTGTTTGTAGACGAGTTGAGAATGGCCGTCCCGGCGCAGCAGTACGCAGAAATTGTCGAAGGACGTAACAACGCCGGTCAATTTTACGCCGTTTATCAGAAAAATGGTGAGCGGATTTTTGCTCTTGCGAACTGAATTCAGGAACAGGTCCTGAAGATTTTGCGATTTTTCCGCCATTATTCTTGTCTTTCGCTCGAACCCCTCGATTTGTATGCCGATACACCAAATTTATCCGGCGCCTGTCGGCGATACAAACACGCCTGCTGTCAGCAATGATAAGCAGAACGAGAATTAATGTTTACCACCTTTGCGGTTATCAGGCTGGGCTTTTTTCCGCAACGTCAAAAAACGCCTGCCTGAGCGAAAGTGTAATGGAACCCGGATGACCGTTGGCAACCGGATGACCGTCGATTGCGACGACCGGCATCGCCGTCGTGGTGGCCGAACTCACGAAAGCTTCGCGCGCGGCCTTGGCTTCCGCTACCGTAAAGCCGCGTTCTTCGATCTTCAACCCCAGCTTTGCCGCCACCTTGAACAGAGTGGTGCGGGTAATCCCGCGCAGGATACCGTGCTTGGCCGGCCGCGTGACGAGCACGCCCTCTTTGGTGACGATCCAGGCATTGGCCGAGGCGCTTTCGGTGACGAAGCCATCCCGGTCCACGAACCACGCGTCGTGTGCATCCGAAAGCTTTGCCTGTTGCTTGGCAAGCACGTTAGGCAGGAGGCCAACGCTCTTGATGTCGACGCGGTCCCAGCGGTTCTCAGGCACCGTGATGATTCTCAACCCGATTTCGGCCCTGTGGGCATAAAAGGAAGGATCGATCTTTTTCGCTGTCACCACCAGCGAGGGCTTGGTTTCCGGCGATGGGAAGAAATGGTCGCGGCCAGCCACGCCGCGTGTCACCTGGAGGTAGACAAGGCCGTCGGTGACGTGGTTGCGGCGGATAACCTCGCGCATGACGATGACCAGCGCGGCACGGTTTATCGGCCAGTCGATCGACAGTTCGGAAAGCGAACGGTCCAGCCGGTCGAGATGCCCGGTCAGGTCGATGATGAAGCCGCGCGTTATCTCGCAAACCTCATAGACAGCATCGCCGAACTGGTAGCCACGATCCTCGACATGCACGGCGGCATCGGCGTGGGCGACATAGCGCCCGTTCACATAGGCAATGCGCGGCATGGTCTTTCCCCGGAAATTCGGAATCTTTCTACGTGATTCCGTCCTTGCCGTAACAAGGAAATGGCTGGGCCAGACCGCGATTGGCGGCGCGGTCAGACGCCGAGCGATTTAAGCTTTCGATGCAGGGCGGAGCGCTCCATGCCGATGAATTCAGCAGTTTTGGATATGTTGCCGCCGAAACGGTTGATCTGTGCGACAAGGTAATCCTTCTCGAACTGCTCGCGCGCCTCGCGCAACGGCAACGCCATGATGTGCTGGTCGGATTTGCTCGGCGTGCGCGGCATCACGTCGCCGATTTCCGCCGGCAGGAGGTCGGCGGTGATCGGGGCGTCGACATCGTCTCCCCGCGCCAGGATCATCAGCCGCTCGATATTGTTGCGCAACTGGCGCACATTTCCGGGCCAGTTGTGCGCTTGCAGCACGGCCAGCGCGTCGTCGCCGATGCGGCGCGGCTTGATACCCGCCTGACGGGCGATCTGCTTCATGAAATTGTCGACGAGGTAGGGAATGTCTTCCCGACGCTCCGCCAGCCCCGGCACCATGACCGGAACGACGGCCAACCGGTGATAGAGATCCTCCCGGAACCGCCCGTCGGCGATCATCGCCTCCAGGTTCTGCGAGGTCGATGAAATGATGCGCACGTCTACCTTGACCCGCTTGGTGCCCCCCACCCGCTCGAATTGCTGCTCGACCAGCACGCGCAATATCTTGTTTTGCGTCTCGCGCGGCATATCGGCTACTTCGTCTATGTAGAGAATGCCGCGATGGGCTTCCTCCAGCGCGCCGACCTTGCGCTCGGTGCCGTTGGATTCGGTGCCGAACAGTTCGATTTCCATGCGCTCCGGTGTGATGTTGGCCGCGCTCAGCGTCACGAACGGTCCGCTTTTGCGGGCCGACAACGTGTGGATGGCGCGCGCCGCCAGTTCCTTGCCCGACCCGGATGGGCCGATGATCATGACCCGGCTGTTGGTTGGTGCGACCCGTTCGATGGTCTGGCGAAGCTGGCTCATGGCAGACGACATGCCGATCAGGTCGAAGGTCTCGCCACTGCGCATCTTGAGATCGGAAACCTCGCGCTTCAGTTTCGACGTTTCGAGCGCGCGCTCGGCGATCAGGATCAACCGGTCCGCCTTGAACGGCTTTTCGATGAAATCGTAGGCGCCACGGCGGATGGCAGAGACTGCGGTCTCGACATTGCCATGGCCGGAAATCATCACCACGGGCATGTTCGGGTGCATGACCTTGATTTCATCGAGCAAAGCGAGGCCGTCGAGGCGCGAGCCCTGCAGCCAGATATCGAGGAATATGAGCCGGGGTGCCCGATCCGCGATGGCTGCAAGTGCGCTGTCGGCATCGAACGCGGTACGGGTTTCATGCCCCTCGTCGCTCAGGATGCCCGCGACAAGTTCCCGAATGTCTTCTTCGTCATCGACGATGAGAATATCAGACGCCATTATCGACCTTTTCTGTTTCTCGTTCGCTTGCCGCTGCCGGCGTACCGAGCGACGGCGTTGTAAGCGGCAGTATCACGCTGACCATCGCACCCCGCGCTTCATGGAAATCCGCTGGCGCATCGTGGAGTTCGAGCTTGCCGCCATGGTCTTCCACGATCTTCTTGACGATGGCGAGACCGAGCCCGGTCCCCTTCTCGCGGGTCGTCATATAGGGCTCGAGCAGCCTTTGGCGATTGTCGCGCGGCAATCCCTTGCCATTGTCGATCACGTCGATGCGGATGAAACCGTTCTCGCTACCGGCCTGGATCCGGATGGCGCCTGACCCTCGAGCGCTTTCATCAAGTCCATCAATGGCTTCCGCCGCATTCTTGATGATGTTGCCGAATGCCTGCGCCATCAACCGGCTGTCGAACGTGCCTTTCAGGGGTTCGTTGCCGAAGGCTCGCTCGAAGGCGATGTCGGTCCGACTGACTTCCACCAGAAACGACGCTTCGCGAAGCGGTTCGCGCAGGTCGATCAGCTTCATTTCGGGCTTGGGCATGCGCGCGAAGGCGGAGAACTCGTCGACCATGCGGCCAATATCTCCGACCTGGCGGATGATTGTGTCCGTACACTGGTCGAAGACCTCGCGATCCTCGGTTATGACCTTGCCGTAACGCCGTTTGATGCGCTCGGCCGAAAGCTGGATTGGCGTCAGCGGGTTCTTGATTTCATGCGCGATGCGACGCGCCACATCGGCCCATGCCGAGGTTCGCTGCGCCTGCACCAGGTCAGTGATATCGTCGACGGTCACGACATAGGATTTTTCTTCCTCGTCGGCGTCGTCTTCCTCGATGGTTATCTGCACATTGAAGGTGCGTTCCGCTCCTGCCCGGAAGAACGTCACCTGCTCGCGGTAGACCGGCTTGCCGGAATTGCGGCCGATCTCGAAGACACGACCGACATGGGGCATGAGCATGGAAAGGTTCTGCCCGAGCGCCGCCTCGGCGGAAATGGCAAGCATCGTTTCGGCGGAGCGGTTGACGATGGTGACGATACCGTCCGAATCGACGCCGACGACGCCGGCGGTGACGCCGGCAAGAACCGCTTCCGAGAAGCGGCGTCGTTCATCGATCAAATCCTTGGCCGAAAGGATCTCGTTTCGCTGCGATTTCAATTCAAGCAGCATCTTGTTGAAGGTGTCGCCGAGCGATGCCACGTCGCCGTCCGACTGCCTGACCGGCACGGACACGTCGAGATTGCCGGTGGCGACCTCGTCGGCGGCGCCGATCAATTGCCTGATGGGCCTTACCAGCCGGTCGGCAACGGCGATGCCGGTCCAGATTGCCGACAGGATGATCATCAGCGTCAGCGAAAGATAAGGCAGCGCGAAAGCCACCTGCGAGGTCCGGCGGTTGGCTTCGAGGCCTTTATATTCGTCGGTATTAGCGCGCACGATGGCCCGCGCCTTGATCACTTCGGGATCAACCAGCTTGATGGTGTAAAGGAACATCCCGTCGAGTTCCTTGAGCTTGATGATCGCCCCCATGATGTTGCGGGTTTCGGGCGCGATCAGCAACGGCCTGCCGTTCTCCGCTTCTCGTATCGAACCTTCCGGGGGCTCGGGCATGGCGAAATTCGCATCGGTCTTGGCGCTCATGACGAAGGAGCCGTCCGGGTTGACCAACGCGGCATGGGCAAGCCCGCGACCGACCGCCTCCTTGGTCAACAGATCGAGAAAACCACTCCGGTCGAGCCCGTAGAGGGTGCGGGCGCTGTCGAGGTCATAGGCCATGGACAAGGTGGTGCCTTGAAGGTTGCGGGCATTCTCCTGGACATAGGCATCGGCGATGGACAGCGAGGAGTTGATGATTGCCTTGGTGCGAATTTCGAACCAGCGGTCGAGGCCGACATTCAGCGTGACGGAGGCGACGATGGCCACCATGATCGCCGGGATCGCCGCCACCAGCACGAACATCGTAACGATGCGTACATGCAGCCGGGAAGCGGCCTTGCCATGGCGCCTTGCCGTGGCGATTCGATGCAATTCGCGAGTGACGAGCGCAATGAGGATGAGGATGAAAGCTGCGTTGAGCGCGATGAGCGTCAACGTGGTCTTTTCGTTCGGCGTGATGGGAGTGACGCCGACGAGAATGGCGAAGGATACGCCAGCGGCAATCAGCGCGCCGACGATGGCGATGATACCCGGCAACGCAAGCAGCCGACGGCCCTCACGAGCCTTGAGTGCGCTGAAAGGCAATACGTTCATGGTCGGTATCTGGATCGCCATGTTTCCGTGCAAGGTCAGAAATCAAGTTGCAGCTATGCAGCACATTGTGGCGATTATGCAACATTTTCGCCCAGGACGGAAATGTTTCAACAAGAGGTCAGCCGGCGTCGAGGGCCCGGCCTTGCCTCGATCCGCTAGCCTTGCCTCGACACCTTGTAGACGTTGACGCCGAGTTCACGGATTTTCTTGCGTAGCGTGTTTCGGTTCAGGCCGAGCAGTTCGGCTGCCTTGATCTGATTGCCGTGCGTCGATGTCATCGCGGCGAGAATCAGCGGATGCTCGACCTCTTCGAGAACGCGCTGGTACAGGCCGGCAGGCGGAAGTCCGTCGCCGAACGATCGGAAATAGCGTTGCAGGTGCTGCTCGACAGCCTGCCCGATCGACAGATCATCGGGAACGAGGCCGATATTGTCCTGGGCCGCGGGCCGGTCGGAGGATCGCAGTTCCAGATGGATGATTTCGTCGGTTATCTCGTCCTGCGGGTAGAGAGCGGCAAGGCGGCGGACAAGGTTTTCAAGCTCGCGCACATTGCCCGGCCAGGCATAGCTTTTCATCAGTTCGAGACCGCTGGTTGAAATATGCTTGGCCTGAAGGCCTTCCTTCAGCCCGAGCTTGAAGAAATGGCGCACCAGATCGGGAATGTCCTCCGAGCGCTCGCGTAGCGCGGGAAGCCGTAACGGCACCACGTTCAGCCGGTAGAACAGATCCTCGCGAAACAGCCCCTGGTCAATCAGCGCGCGCAAATCCTTGTTGGTGGCGGCAACGATACGGACATCGGTCTTGATCGGCGTGCGCCCGCCAACGGTGGTGTATTCGCCTTGCTGGAGCACGCGCAGCAGTCTCGTCTGCGCCTCCATCGGCATGTCGCCGATCTCGTCAAGGAACAGCGTACCGCCCTCTGCCTGTTCGAAGCGGCCGATGGAGCGGTTCTGGGCTCCGGTGAAGGCACCCTTCTCATGGCCGAAAAGCTCCGATTCGATCAGGTCGCGCGGGATGGCCGCCATGTTGATCGCCACGAACGGGCCGCCGCGGCGGCGGCCATATTCGTGCAGAGCGCGCGCCACAAGCTCCTTGCCGGTGCCCGATTCGCCGGAAATCATCACCGTGAGGTCGGTTTGCATCATGCGCGCCAGCATCCGGTAAATATCCTGCATCGACGCGGAGCGGCCGATCAGCGGCATCGCTTCGAGCTGGTCTTCGGCTCGCTGCTCGATCTTTGGCCGGCGCGGCTCGGACAGCGCGCGGCTGACGATGGCGAGAAGCTCGGTCAGATCGAACGGCTTGGGCAGATATTCGTAGGCGCCGGCTTCCGAAGCCTTGATCGCCGTCATGAACGTATTTTGCGCGCTCATGACGATAACCGGCAGTTCCGGGCGCGCTTTCTTGATACGGGGCAGCATGTCGAATGCATTTTCGTCCGGCATGACCACGTCTGTTACGACAAGATCGCCCTCGCCTGCTGCAATCCAGCGCCACAGCGTTGAGGCGTTGGAGGTGACGCGCACGTCGTGGCCCGCGCGCGAAAGCGCCTGATTGAGAACCGTGCGGATCGCCGCATCGTCGTCGGCGACGAAGATTGTGCCGTGAATGCTCATCGGCCGGTCTCCCCGTTATCTTCGCTGGGCAGAACTTCCTTCCAGGCCGGCATCAGGATGCGGAAGACGCTGCCTTTGGCCGGCACGTCGCACTCGACGATGCCGCCATGTTCGCCGACGATCTTCGCCACCAGCGCCAGCCCCAGGCCGGAGCCGTTGAGCTTCGTGGTGATGAACGGGTCGAACAGGATCGGTAAAATATCATCGGAAACGCCTGGTCCGTTGTCGCGCACACAAAATTCGAGCGGCAACGACACGCGATCCGGTGTTCCGGGAACGGAAACGCGTATGCCTGGTTTGAATGCTGTCGACAGGGTTATCTCACCCTGCGGATCGCTGCCGACTGCCTCGGCCGCGTTCTTGACCAGATTGAGGAATACCTGAATGAGCTGGTCGCGGTTCGCATGGACCGGAGGAAGTGATGGATCATAATCCTCCAGAATATTGATATTTCTCGCAAAGCCGTTCTTTGCGATCGCCTTCACGTGGTCCAGCACGACATGGATATTGACTGGGTAGCGGTCGATCGGGCGCTCGTCCGAAAAGATTTCCATCCGGTCCACGAGCGAGACGATGCGGTCGGTTTCCTCCGTGATGAGACGCGTCAGGGCGCGGTCTTCGTCGGAGGCGGACAGTTCCAGAAGCTGGGCTGCTCCCCGGATGCCGGAAAGAGGATTCTTGATTTCATGCGCCAGCATCGCCGCCAGCCCGGTGACGGAACGCGCGGCTCCGCGATGCGTCATCTGGCGATCGATCTTGTCGGCCATCGAACGTTCCTGGAACATGACCACGACCGAACCCGGAAATTCGGGGACCGGCGCCACATAAAGATCGACCATCTTTTCGATGCCAAGGCGGGGCGAAGACACGTCGACGCGATATTCGTTCACAGGCACCCTGCGCTCGCGCACCTGGTCGACCAGGGTCAGCAGCGGGCTTCCGAACGGTATAAGTTTCGACAGAGTGCTCCGGGCAAGAATGGCGGCGCTCGAGCGAAAGAAATCCTCGGCGTCGGCATTGGCGAAGCTTATGTACCCCTGCGGGTTGACCATGATGACGGGGCGGCGGATCGTGTTGAGCAGGACCTGCGCGGGGTCCGCCAGGTCGATGCTCCCGGCAACGGAAGTGTTCATGCCGCGCTTCGCAAATCTCGCGCCTCCAGCGTGAAGGCCTCGCGCAAAAGCGCGGTGACCTCTTTGGGATCGAAGGACGTCAAAATGGTTTTTCGCCGTTCGGCGCTGATTGCCGATGCGTGGCGGTCGAGATACCAGCCAAGGTGTTTTCGAGCCTGACGCAGGCCGCTCTCGATGCCGTACAGCGTTAGCATGTCCTCGTAGTGGGCAGCGACATACTCTGCCAGCGATTCCGGCTGATTGGACAGGGCTGAGCCGCCGGCCGCAGCGGCAATGCCGCCGGCCAGCCATGGCGCGCCGTAATGCGCCCGGCCGATCATCACCGCGTCCGCGCCGGACCGTTCGAGGATTGCTGCAGCCTCGGCAGGCGTCGAGACATCGCCATTGGCGACCACCGGGATGGATACCGCCTGCTTGATGGGGGCAATCGCGCGCCAGTCTGCCTTGCCCTGATAGAACTGGCAGCGCGTACGGCCATGCACAGTCACCATTTTGACGCCCGCATCTTCGGCTCGCGACGCCAACAGCGGTGCGTTGAGCGAGCCTTCGTCCCAGCCCAGCCGCATCTTGAGGGTCACCGGCACGTTCACGGCCTTGACGACGGCTTCGATCAAAGTCAGCGCATGGTTGAGATCGCGCATCAGCGCCGATCCGGCATAGCCGCCCGTCACCTTCTTCGCT
This sequence comes from Mesorhizobium sp., assembly GCA_049647745.1. Classification (GTDB taxonomy): domain Bacteria; phylum Pseudomonadota; class Alphaproteobacteria; order Rhizobiales; family Rhizobiaceae; genus Mesorhizobium. Next base: position 38,254 of record JBARYG010000103.1, on the reverse strand, counting down.
GGACAGCCCATATTGATGTCGACGATATCGGCACCCTCGCCCACAGCGATTCTTGCGCCTTCGGCCATATGATCGGCTTCCCGCCCGGCCAGTTGCACCATGTGGACGGGCAAGCCTGAGTACCGGATGCGGAGATTATGACCTGCCCTGCCCTTGGCGAGCTCGCCGCTGGCCACCATCTCCGAGACCACCAATCCGGCGCCATGCGCATAGGCGCGGCGGCGGAACGGTTCGTCGGTGATCCCCGACATTGGTGCCAGAAACACACGATTTCGAACCTCAACGCCGCCAATATCCAGCGGCTCTGCCAATTGCGCCAAATCGATCATGCACAAAAACCAAGCAATCCTTGCATCTGCCCATTCATTAGACAGCGAGGCTGCATCGCGCAACGCGATATCGCCACATCAAGGCATATTTGGGAAAGCACTGGCCTTCCAGTATCGCTACGGCTAAGCCTCTCGCTATAATTCGAACTGAGCCACAACAGAGCGTAGTAGTGACAACAGATGAAAATGTTGCCGTGGTCATCGTGGCGGCCGGTCGCGGCGAGCGAGCCGGCAAGGCTGACGGACCGAAGCAATACCGCAAGATCGGCGGCCGCGCCGTCATCGCCCGCACACTGGCTGTTTTTCGCGCCCACCCCCGGATCGGCCGGATCGTCGTCGTCATACATCCCGATGACGGCGAGCTATTTCGTGAGGCGGCCGGTGCGGATATGGACCGGGTTGCAGTCGTGCCAGGTGGCCGTACCCGGCAAGAGTCGGTGCGGCTCGGCCTTCAGGCGCTCCGCGAATATACGCCGCGCCAAGTCCTCATCCATGACGCGGCACGGCCTTTCGTGGATGCCGACCTGATCGAGCGCACCATAGAGGCTATCGAAGAAGGGCAAGGTGCCCTGCCCGCCTTGCCGGTGTCGGATACGCTGAAACGGGAAGCCGAAAGGATGGTCGGGGAAACGGTGGAGCGCGCCGGGCTTTATGCCGCCCAGACCCCGCAGGGCTTTCCGTTCGAGCCGATCCTTGCCGCCCACGAAAAGGCACATCAGGCTGGCAAGAGCGACTTTACCGACGATGCATCCATAGCCGAATGGGTACATCTGCCCGTAAAGCTGGTTGCCGGCTCCCCCGACAATGTAAAACTAACCTGGGCACGCGACATACTCATGGCAGATCAACGCTTAGCGGCCGCGCCGGCAGGCTTTCCCGACATCCGTACCGGCAACGGATACGACGTTCATGCATTCGAGCCCGGAGATCATGTCGTGCTCTGCGGCATCACGATTCCGCATGACAGAAAGCTATCCGGTCATTCGGATGCCGATGTAGGCCTGCACGCGCTCACCGATGCTCTGCTCGCCACCTGCGGCGCCGGCGATATCGGTACGCATTTCCCGCCATCCGATCCGCAATGGAAGGGCGCCGCCTCGCGCATCTTTGTCGAACACGCCGCGAAACTCGTGCGCGAGCGTGGCGGCCGTATTGCCAATGCCGATATTACGCTGATTTGTGAAGCGCCCAAGATCGGCCCGCATCGCTCTGAGATGACGGCGGAACTTTCGGCGATGCTCGGCATTTCCCCGGCCCGTGTTTCGGTCAAGGCGACGACCAACGAAAAGCTCGGTTTCATCGGCCGCAGCGAAGGCATTGCCGCGATCGCGACAGCCAGCGTGGTGTTTCCTGGAGAGGTTCCGGCATGAACGAACTGGACGAACTGGCGAACCGCTTTCTGCAGGCCTGTGCCAAAAACAAGATACTGGCGGCAACGGCCGAAAGTTGCACGGGCGGCATGATCATCGCGACGCTCACCGATATTCCCGGCTCATCCTCCATGGTTGACCGTGGCTTCATCACCTATTCGAACGACGCCAAGATGGAAATGATCGGCGTTGCCGCCGCAACGCTCGATGCGCATGGCGCTGTTTCGCTTCAGACCGCACAGGAAATGGCTGCCGGCGCGCTGGCCCGGTCGCATGCCGGCATCGCGCTGTCTGTAACCGGGGTAGCCGGGCCGGACGGCGGCAGCGAGGAAAAACCGGTCGGCCTGGTCTGGTTCGGGGTGGCGTTAAAAGGCAATCCGGTCGCCACCGAAAAGCGGCTGTTCGATAATCGCGGCCGCGATTTCATCCGTCGCGAAACAGTCAGGCATGCGCTGGAAATGGGCCTCAAGGCGCTCGGCGAAAGTCAGGCTGTCTGAGCGGTCCCATAGACGGCGTCAGCGCGCTTCTCGAAGGCTTCGGAAAACATGCGGAACGCCCGGTCGAACATCGTGCCCATGACGGCGCCGAGAATTCGGCTCTTGAATTCGTAGTCGATAAAGAACCGCACATCGCAGCCATTCTCCATCGGTTCGAAGCGCCAGATGTTGGTCAGATACTTGAACGGCCCGTCGATATATTTCACGTCGATGGCTTTTTCGTCCGGCTTGAGCAGGACCTGCGTCGTAAAGGTCTCGCGAATGGCCTTGTAGCCGATGCTCATATCGGCAACCAGCATGGTGCGGCCGTCGCGCTCCTTGCGCGAACGGACAGTCAGTGCCTCGCATAGCGGCAAGAATTGCGGATATTTCTCCACGTCTGCAACCAGTGCAAACATTTCATCCGGGGTGTGGGCGACGCGGCGTGTTGCTTCAAATTTCGGCATAAAAGCAGAGGCTTACGCTGATTTTTTCAAAAGCGCTTCGCGGGCGGCGCGCAAGCGCGCAAAATCGTCTCCCGCATGGTGCGACGAGCGTGTCAGCGGGCTGGAAGCGACCAGCAGGAAACCCTTGGTCCTGCCGATAGTGGCGAACGAGGCAAACTCTTCGGGTGTGACGAAGCGAATGACAGGGTGGTGCTTCTTCGACGGCTGAAGGTATTGCCCGATCGTCATGAAATCGACATTGGCCGAGCGAAGGTCGTCCATCAGTTGCAGCACTTCGTTGCGCTCTTCGCCGAGGCCGACCATGATGCCGGACTTGGTGAAGATGGAGGGGTCCAACTCCTTCACGCGCTGCAGAAGGCGGATCGAATGGAAATAACGCGCACCGGGCCGTACCGTCAGGTAGTTCGACGGCACCGTCTCCAGATTGTGGTTGAACACATCCGGTTTGGCCGCGACGACGATTTCCAGCGCGCCTTCCTTGCGCAGGAAATCGGGCGTGAGAATCTCGATCGTGGTCGTCGGGTTTGATGCGCGGATGGCACGAATAACCTCGGCAAAGTGCTGCGCGCCGCCGTCCGCCAGGTCATCGCGGTCGACCGAGGTGATGACGACGTGATTCAGGCCCATCTGCCTGACAGCGTGCGCCACGCGCGCAGGCTCATCCGGATCGAGCGCGGTTGGGATGCCGGTAGCGACGTTGCAGAAGGCGCAGGCGCGCGTGCAAATCTCGCCCATGATCATGAAGGTCGCGTGCTTCTTGTCCCAGCATTCCCCGATATTCGGACAGCCCGCTTCCTCGCAAACCGTCACCAGCTTGTTCGATTTCACGATTTCTCGCGTTTCGGCATAGCCCTTGGAGACAGGCGCCCGAACCCGGATCCAGTCTGGTTTGCGCAATACTTCCTGATCGGGCCGATGGGCTTTTTCGGGATGCCGCACACGCGGTGCGTTGGCGATCGTGTCGAGAACAGTGACCATTAAAAATCCAATTCCAGCGCGGGCAGTTTACCTTCCCCGCTTCGAACGTCATCTAAGGCTTTTCGTCACAACAAAAAAGGCCGCCGCGGCGAATGCCGCAACAGCCTTTTCTGCATAGCCGCGTTGCGTTGGGTTACCGGCGCACCAGTCGCCCGACGAAGATAAGAATACAGGCGCCGATGAACCCGGTGATCAGATAAGCCAGCCAACCGACGCCGAAGCTGGAAAAGTTCAGCGCCTGCAGGATCGCATTGAGCACCACCGCGCCGACTATTCCCAACAGGATGTTCATGAATATGCCGGTGTTGCTCTTCATGACCATCTCGGCAAACCAGCCGGCAAGGCCGCCGATTATGATAGCCGCAATCCAACCCACGCCATTCAGGTGTTCCATTCGCCCTCTCCTCATGTGTTCGATGAAAACGCATCTGGTAACGGACTTCCCGAAGTTTTGTTCCTTTGGCCGATTCGCGCAAGAGGCTAGGTTCCGGCCTTAGGCATTAAGCGCCCTCCCATAGGCGTCGAGCACGCTTTCCTTCATCATTTCCGACAAGGTTGGATGCGGGAACACGGTGTGCATCAGTTCCTCCTCGGTGGTTTCGAGGTTCATCGCCACGACAAAGCCCTGGATCAGTTCGGTGACCTCCGCACCGATCATGTGTGCGCCGAGAAGTTGTCCGGTCTTCTTGCCGAAGATGGTCTTGATGAATCCCTGATCCTCACCGAGCGCGATGGCTTTACCGTTAGCGCCGAATTGGAAGCGACCGACACGGATGTCTTTTCCTTCCGCCTTGGCCCTGGCTTCGGTGAGACCGACCGAGGCCACCTGCGGGTTGCAGTAGGTACAGCCCGGAATCTTGGATTTGTCGAGCCCATGCACGCCGGGCACGTTCGCTATCTTTTCGATGCAGATCACGCCTTCATGCTCGGCCTTGTGCGCCAGCATCGGTGGACCGGCGACATCGCCGATGGCGTAGATACCCGGGACATTGGTGCGGCCGTAGCCGTCCACGACGACGCAGCCGCGATCCGTTTTCACGCCGAGGGTTTCCAGTCCGAGATTCTCGATATTGCCCTGTACGCCGACAGCCGAAATCATGCGGTCGGCGGTGATTTTCTCGACCTTTCCGTCCTTCATCTCGACATGCGCGGTAACCGAATTGGCCCCCTTCTCGACCTTGGTTACCTTGGCTTCAAGGATGATTTTCATGCCTTGTTTCTCGAATTGTTTTTGCGCGAATTTCGAGACTTCCGCGTCTTCGACGGGCATTACGGCCGGCATCAGCTCGACCACGGTGACCTCGACGCCCATCGTGCGATAGAACGAGGCGAATTCGATGCCGATGGCACCCGAACCCATGACCAGCAGGGATTTCGGCATTTCCGGTGGCACCATCGCCTCGAAATAGGTCCAGATCAGCTTGCCGTCCGGCTCGATACCGGGCAGCGCGCGCGGGCGCGCACCGGTCGCCACGATAATGTGCTTAGCGGTGTAGGTACCCTCGCCTTTCGTGCCCTTCGGTGCCGGCGGTTGCGGTTCCATCGGCTTCTTGGCGGTCTTGGAAACGACGATCTCACCCGGCTTCGTCAGCTTTGCCTCACCCCAAATCACGTCGACCTTGTTTTTCTTCATCAGGAAGCCGACACCGCCGTTCAACCTGAGTGAGACTTTCCGCGAACGATCGACGACGGCGGCCGTATCGACGCTGACCTTGCCGTCGATCTTCAGCCCGTAATCCTTCAAGTGATCGGAATAATGCATGATTTCCGCCGAGCGCAGCAGCGCCTTGGTCGGGATGCAGCCCCAGTTCAGGCAGATGCCGCCCAGATGCTCGCGCTCGACGATGGCCGTCTTGAAGCCAAGCTGGGCGGAACGCACGGCCGTTACATAGCCGCCGGGGCCGGAGCCGATGATAATGACGTCATAATTCTCAGCCACGGTTCTTTCTCCCGTTCAAAGTTGGAGCATCATGCGCACCACAGGCGCCAGTGCTTCGCCGATCTTTCGCGTATTTGCCGCATCGAGATGCACGCCGTCGATGGATGCAGCACTTGCTACCGTGCCGGCATCGAGAAAGCCGCAGCCGGCCTCGTCGGCGAGCGCCTCATAAAGACCCGCCAGGCGTTTGGATGAAGCCTCGCCGCCGGTATAGATTTCCCGAAACTCGGCGTTGTCGGTCGGGGCAACGGCTGGCGGCGCGACCAGCAGGATTTCCGGGGCACCGTCCCCCGCCGGATAATCATGGGTGCGGATAATCTCGATCAGCCGCCTGATACCGCGCTGCGCCAGAAACGGACTGCCGTGTATGAACGGCTTCATGTCGTTGGTTCCGAGCATCAGCACGACGAGATCGATTGGCGCATGGCTGGAAAGGACCACCGGCAGGATGCGCGCGCCATTGCGATCGGCGGTCACCAGCGGGTCATCGAAGGCCGTGGTGCGGCCGTTCAGCCCTTCGGCGATCACCTCCACGCCATCACCAAGAGCGGCCTGAACGACGCTCGGCCAACGATCCTGATAGCGATGCCTGCCCTGCGTTTCGGCATCGTAGCCCCAGGTCAGCGAGTCGCCGTAGCAAAGGACGGTTTTCATTCGCCGATCCTAAACCAGCATCCCCATCGGATTTTCGATCAGCTTCTTGAACGCCACCAGCAACTCGGCACCGAGCGCTCCGTCCACGGCGCGATGGTCGGTCGACAGCGTCACAGACATGACGGTCGCAACCTTTACCTCGCCATCCTTCACCACGGCGCGCTGTTCGCCGGCACCGACCGCGAGAATCGTCGCATGCGGCGGGTTGATGACGGCGGCAAAATCCTTGATGCCGAACATGCCGAGATTCGAGACCGCCGTGGTCCCGCCCTGATATTCTTCGGGCTTCAGCTTGCGCGACCGCGCACGACTTGCCAGATCCTTCATCTCGTTGGAAATGACGGAGAGTGTCTTTTCCTCGGCCTTGCGGATGATCGGTGTAATCAGGCCGCCGGGGATCGACACCGCCACGCCGACATCGGCGTGCTTGTGCTTCACCATGGCGGCATCGGTCCATGAGGCGTTTGCGTCGGGCACAGCCTTCAGAGCCATCGCCATCGCCTTGATGATCATATCGTTCACTGACAGCTTGTAGGCTGGAGCCTCGCCCTTTTCGGTCTTCTTCATGGGGGCAGCGGCGTTCAGCTGCGCGCGTAGTGCCAGAAGCGCGTCGAGTTCACAGTCGAGCGTCAGGTAGAAATGCGGAATCGTCGATTTGGCCTCGACCAGGCGCCGCGCGATGGTCTTGCGCATATTGTCGTGCGGCACCAGTTCGTAGGAGCCTTCCTCGAACAGCTTCAGGACGGCGTCGTCCGACATGGCTTTTGGCGCGGAAGCCGCAGGTGTCGGCGCTGCGGTGGCTGGAGCGGGCTTGGCGCCGCCACCGGCAATCGCCGCCTCGACATCGGCCTTGACAACACGGCCGCGCGGTCCGCTGCCGGCAATTGCCGCCACGTCAACGCCTGCATCCTTGGCGATCCGGCGTGCCAGCGGCGAAGCGAAAGTGCGGTCGGCGCCAGCCTGTCCATTAACCATCGTCGCAGGCTTCGGCGCCGGTGCGGCGGTAGTTTCCGGCTTGGGCGCTTCCGCCTTTGCCGCATCAGTCTTTGGTGCTTCGGCTTTCGGCGCCTCGGTTTTGACCGCGGCAGCATCGCCGCCGCCCTTGGCAGCAGCACCGACGTCCTCGCCATCGGCCGCCAGGATGGCGATCAGCGCGTTGACCTTGACGCCTTCGGTGCCCGCCGGCACGACCAGCTTGGCCACCGTGCCCTCATCGACGGCCTCCACTTCCATAGTCGCCTTGTCCGTCTCGATCTCGGCGATGACGTCGCCCGGCGCGACCTTGTCGCCTTCCTTCACGAGCCATTTGGCAAGGTTGCCCTCTTCCATCGTGGGCGAAAGGGCCGGCATGGTGATGTTGATCGGCATATTTTTCTCCCCCCGACGCTCAGCGATAGGTGACGGCTTTGACGGCCTCGACGACTTCACCGACATTGGGTAGCGCCAGCTTTTCGAGATTGGCCGCGTACGGCATCGGCACGTCCTTGCCGGCGATGGTGATGACCGGCGCGTCGAGGAAGTCGAAGGCGCGCTGCGTGACCTGGTTGGCGATGTGGTCGCCAACCGACGACTGCGGGAAACCTTCTTCCACGACCACCAGACGGTTCGTCTTCTTCACCGAGGCGATGACTGTGTCGAAATCGAGCGGGCGGATGGTGCGGAGATCGATGATTTCCACATCGATGCCCAGCTTTGCAAGTTCGGCTTCTGCCTTGACGCAATAGGTCATGCCGATGCCGAACGAAACGAGGGTGACGTCCTTGCCTTGCTTGTGGATGCGGGCCTTGCCGATCGGCAGCACGAAATCGTCAAGCTTCGGCACCTCGAACGAGTGGCCGTAGAGTATCTCGTTTTCAAGGAAGATAACCGGGTTGGGATCGCGGATCGCAGCCTTAAGCAACCCCTTGGCGTCGGCAGCCGTATAGGGCATCACCACCTTGAGACCGGGAATATGGCTGTACCAGGCGGCGTAACATTGCGAATGCTGAGCGGCGACGCGGGCGGCAGCCCCGCTGGGGCCACGGAACACGATCGGCGCGCCCATCTGCCCGCCCGACATGTAGAGTGTCTTGGCCGCCGAATTGACGATCTGGTCGATGGCCTGCATGGCGAAATTGAAGGTCATGAACTCGACGATCGGCTTCAGGCCAGCCATAGCCGCGCCCACGCCGACACCGGCGAAACCATGTTCGGTGATCGGTGTATCGACCACACGCCGATCACCGAACTCTTGTAGCAGCCCTTGTGTAACCTTGTAGGCGCCCTGGTATTCGACCACTTCCTCGCCCATGACGAACACGTCCGGGTCGCGGCGCATTTCCTCGGCCATCGCGTCGCGCAAGGCATCGCGCACCGTCGTCGAAACCATCTCGGTGCCAGCTGGGATATCCGGATCGGCGGCGACTTCCGCCTTGGGCGCGGCGGCTACAGGAGCGGCTTCTGCGGGCTTTTCTTCAGCAGGTTCGGCGGCGGGAGCCTCGGCCTTTGCAGGCGCGGCGGCTTTGCCCAGGTCGCCTGCGCTTTCGCCATCCTGCAGCAAGACAGCGATCGGCGTGTTGACCTTGACGCCCTCGGTCCCGGCGGCGATCAGGATCTTGCCCAGCGTACCCTCATCGACGGCTTCTACTTCCATAGTAGCCTTATCGGTTTCGATCTCGGCCAGCACGTCGCCGGCGACAACCTTGTCGCCTTCGTTCTTCAGCCATTTGGAGACGTTGCCCTCTTCCATCGTCGGCGAGAGCGCGGGCATGAGAATTTCGATTGGCATGTCCTGCTCCCCCTTAGAGTACGACATCGGTCCAGAGCTCGGATGCATCCGGCTCCGGATCGGTCTGGGCAAATTCGGCTGCATCGGCGACGATGTCGCGGACTTCCTTGTCGATGGCCTTCAATTCGTCCTCGGTCGCCCACTTCTTTTCGATCAGTCGCGCCTTGACCTGCTCGATCGGGTCGTGGTCGGAGCGCATCTTCTGCACTTCCTCCTTGGAGCGGTATTTGGCCGGATCGGACATGGAGTGGCCGCGATAGCGGTAGGTCTGCATCTCGAGGATGATCGGTCCCTTGCCGTCGCGGCACCATTTGGTCGCCATTTCGCCGGCGGACTTGACCGCGCGCACATCCATGCCGTCGACTTGGATGCCCGGAATCTTGAACGAGGCGCCGCGATGAGAGAAATTCGTCTCCGCCGACGACCGCGTGACAGCGGTGCCCATGGCGTAGCGGTTGTTTTCGATGACATAGATCACCGGCAACTTCCACAGCGAGGCCATGTTGAAGCTCTCGTAGACCTGACCCTGGTTGGCCGCGCCGTCGCCGAAATAGGTCAGGGACACGTTATTGTTGCCGCGATAGCGGTTGGCAAAGGCAAGCCCGGTGCCGAGCGATACCTGGGCGCCGACGATGCCGTGGCCGCCGTAAAAATTATTCTCCTTGGAGAACATGTGCATCGAGCCGCCCTTGCCGTGCGAAAGGCCGCTGCGGCGTCCCGTCAGCTCGGCCATGATGCCGCGCGGCGACAGGTCCATCGCCAACATATGGGCATGGTCACGATAGGCGGTGATCATCTGGTCGCCATCGATCAGCGCCATCTTCATGCCGGTGACGACTGCTTCCTGGCCTATATAGAGATGGCAGAAACCGCCGATGAAGCCCATGCCGTACAACTGACCGGCTTTTTCCTCGAAACGGCGGATGAGCAGCATGTGCCGGTAGGCGGCAAGCTCCTCGTCCTTTGAAAAGTCCGCTGGCTTCGGTGTCGAAGGTCCCTGCGCCCTGCCCTCCGTTCTGGATTTGGCAGGCGCTTTCTTGGCGGCGGTAGCCATGCATCACTCCCTGTTGGCGTCTCTTTACGGACACTAAGGGAGATGGCCTCTCCCTGTCGACTTACGAAAAGCTAACATGCAAGATCAGCTTCCGCCATGCGGAAAAATGCATGGCTGGCTTGCAACTAACCGGTTAAGATCATTGGAAATATAGGCAATTAACCGAGTGTTGGTTAATTTACTTTCGCCGGCAGCATGATGGTGATCTCGTCGGCCCGCGAAAGATTGAGCGCACTGCGCGCTTGTTCATCGAGCATATCCTTCTCGATGGTGCCGTCATGCATCAACTGCACGCGTCGCTCCAGATCGATGCGGCGTGTCCTGACGGCGTCGAGCTGCGCTTGCAGATCCACGGCCTCGGCCTGGAGGCGGTAACGCGAGGTAATGCCGAATTCGCCGTGATATGCGTGATAGCCGAAATAGGTGACGAATACCGCGCAGAGCGCCGGAATGATAAGCCGGCCGGTGTTTCTCTGCTTGTGCTGACGCGTCCACATGGCCCAAAAATCCTTGACCGCCTCTTGTCGCTCAATTGTGCTTAATGGACGGTTACGGGCAGTGTGTTTAGGGCGCGGTCAAACAAAAAAAGGCGGAAAATTCCGCCCTTTTTTACTTGGAGGCTTGGCCTACGCTTTGAGGATGGATGTTCCGGCGTAGCGTGCCTGCTTGCCGAGTTCCTGCTCGATGCGGATGAGCTGGTTGTATTTCGCGGTACGGTCGGAACGAGCCAGCGAGCCGGTCTTGATCTGTCCGCAATTGGTGGCGACGGCGAGGTCGGCGATGGTGGAATCCTCAGTCTCTCCCGAGCGATGCGACATCACCGCCGTATAGCCGGCCTTGTGGGCGGTTTCGACCGCATCCAGCGTTTCCGAGAGCGAGCCGATCTGGTTGACCTTCACCAGAATGGAGTTGGCGACCCCCATGCGAATGCCGTCTTTCAGGCGCGCGGTGTTGGTGACAAACAGATCGTCACCGACCAACTGCACCTGTTTACCGCAGAGCTCGGTCAGATGCTTCCAGCCCTCCCAATCGTCTTCGGCCATGCCGTCTTCGATGGTGATGATCGGATAATCCGCCGCCAGCTTGGCAAGATACTTGGCCTGCGCCTTGGGATCGCGCGTCTTCTTCTCCCCCTCATAGACATAGGCACCGTCCTTGAAGAATTCCGTGGAAGCGCAATCGAGGCCGAGCGCCACTTCCTCGCCCGGCTTGAACCCGGCCTTTTCGATCGACTGCATGATGAAATCGAGCGCAGCCTGCGCGCTTTTCAGGTTGGGGGCGAAGCCGCCTTCGTCGCCAACATTGGTATTGTGGCCGGCATCCTTCAGGCGCTTCTTCAGCGTGTGGAAGATTTCCGAACCCCAGCGGACGGCCTCGCGAATGGAGGGAGCACCGACCGGAAGGATCATGAATTCCTGGAAATCGATGGGGTTGTCGGCATGGACGCCGCCATTGATGATGTTCATCATCGGCACGGGCAGGATGTGCGCGTTGGCGCCGCCGACATAACGATAGAGCGGCAGCCCGGAAGCTTCCGAAGCCGCCTTGGCCACCGCCAGCGACACGCCGAGAATTGCATTGGCGCCGAGCCGGCTCTTGTTGGGCGTGCCGTCCAGTTCGATCATGGTCTGGTCGATATGAATCTGGTTCTCGGCCTCCATGCCGCCGATCGCCTCGAACAGTTCGCCATTGACGGCTTCCACGGCCTGTTCCACGCCCTTGCCGAGATAGCGTACGCCGCCGTCGCGAAGCTCCACCGCCTCATGCGCGCCGGTAGAAGCGCCAGAGGGAACCGCAGCCCTGCCCATCGACCCGTCTTCGAGAAATACGTCGACCTCTACGGTCGGGTTGCCGCGGCTATCCAGAATTTCACGGCCGACGATGTCGATGATGGCAGTCATGGATGGGTCCTCGATCAGATCGATTGAAACGTCGCGCTCGTCTTAGCCAATGTGCGGTAAAACGCAATTGCACATAGATCAAATATTGCCCGAAACCCTGCCGTACAGAGCGCCCAATGCAAAGAAAAGGCCCCGTTTGGGGGCCTTTTCCGGTAAGGTTTCGCGGATGATTCAGTGCCAGTACGGCTTGACCTGATAGTAGTCATAGGAGGCGTCGCGCGCCGCCTCGCCGTCGCGGCCGGTCAGTTCCTTAATCGAATGGGCGGGTGCTGCTTTCAGTTGGTCCTTGGTGAAAGGCACCACATAGCCGCCGCGGTTCTCGTCGTAATCGAGAGTCGACCATGGCACGGCATGATACTTCTCGCCCATGCCGAGAAAACCGCCGAAACTGATGACTGCGAACATGATGCCGTTCGACGTCTTGTCGAGCATCACATCTTCGATGCTGCCGATGCTCTGTCCTTCGGTGTTGTAGACCGAGGTTCCGATTACCCTGGTGGCTGCGATGGCCTGGGTATGGCCGGTTTGAGTTGTCATGACGTGCTCCTCGTTGTCGTTGCGGTATGCTGTGACAATGAGAGGAACAGGCCAAAGTTCCCGACTTTCTGGTTACGGCCGTGCGGACCGCCGTCCTGTCATGGGTAAAAAGATATCAACCCTTGGCAATCCGGTCGAACGCCATCAGCCGCTCCAGCAACGCCGGCAGATCCTTGAGCGGAACCATGTTGGGGCCGTCGGAGGGGGCATTGTCCGGATCCTGATGGGTCTCGATGAACACGCCGGCCACGCCGACCGCGACGGCGGCACGCGCCAGCGTTTCCACGAAGCGGCGCTCTCCGCCCGACGAACTGCCCTGCCCGCCGGGCTGCTGCACCGAATGGGTAGCGTCGAAGATCACAGGCGCGCCGATTTCGGCCATGATCGGCAGCGAGCGCATGTCGGAGACGAGCGTATTGTAGCCGAAGGAAGCGCCGCGCTCGGTCACCAGCACATTGGGGTTGCCGGAGCCGGTCACCTTCGCCACCACGTTCTTCATGTCCCACGGCGCGAGGAACTGGCCTTTCTTGACGTTGACGATCTTGCCGGTCCTGGCCGCCGCGATCAAAAGATCGGTCTGGCGTGACAGGAACGCCGGAATCTGCAAGATATCAACATGCGGCGCCACCACGGCGCACTGTTCCTCGGTGTGAACGTCGGTCAATACGGGCAACGAAAACTCACGGCGCAGATCGTTGAAGATCGGCAGGGCCGCATCGAGGCCGGCGCCTCGCGTACCGGAAAGCGAGGTGCGGTTGGCCTTGTCGTAACTGGTCTTATAGACAAGGCCGATGCCAAGCCTCGTACAAAGTTCTTTCAGCGCGCCCGCCATATCGAAGGCATGCTGCCGCGATTCGAGCTGGCAAGGGCCGGCGATCAGCGACAACGGTCCGCGATTGTCGAAGGCGACCTTGCCAGCGGTTACGACGGCATTCGGCTTGCTCATGCAATCTCCTTGAAAACAAAGACGGCGCCCTGGCCGGGTGCCGGCAAAACCATCACGCTATCGCCGCGCAAATGGGGGTCGATGCCGTTGGCTGCAAGCAATTTTCGCAAGGCTGCAATATCCGCGACGGAGAAAACAACGACCGCGAAGCGTAAATAGGAAGGCGCCCCCGGCGAAATGCCGAAGCGTTTTTCGAAGGCGGCAGCGTCGAGCACCGTGATCGACGCATTCGCCAACGTCAGTCTACCTTCGGCAGCAGAATCCTTGCCATCCAGATTTGCCGCCGTCCGCAGCAGATCGTGCTGCGCCGGCGGATTGCTGCTCACTGCGACAATTTCAGCCAGACCGGCGACGCCGTTGGCGTGGGCCTGCAGGCTGGTGCGATCCACTTTCGGCGCATTCACCCGCTCGCAGGAAAACAGGAAAGATTCGGGCGCATCGACGGCGGCGGCAAAAGCCAGCCTGAACGACGCCGTGTCGCTATTGCCGGCGGCATCGATGAAGGGGCGTGAAAAATCCAGCCGGTTACCCGCTGATATCCCCGCTTCGACGTAGCGCGTATGGTCGACGTCGGCGTTGCTTGTGCCAAACACCACCGCTGAAAAACCTTCTTCGCCCAAGCGATCGCGATAGGCCCTGTCGCGCGCAACGAATGTGTTTCCGGCCGCGATGGCTTCGGCGGCGGTTCCCGCGTCGGCTATGGCGAGCGGTTCCATGAACGTGCCGTCCGAAAAATAGACGCAGCAATTATCCGTGCCGAACGGATGAACGCCGCGCGGCGCAACGGTGAAACCGAGCGCTGTCAGGCGGGCACGCGCGACGGCGAGGTCCGCCGTCGGCAACACGAGATGGTCCAGCGGATGGGATCGTTCCGGCGTGGTCTTGGTCATGTGATGGGGTGTGCATCAATCCGGGGCATGGTTCAAGGGCGCGTGCTCAGGCGAGTGAACGATCTCCGTCACCAATCCATCACGACCTTGCCCGAATTGCCGCTCTTCATCGCCTCGAAACCGGAAATGTAGTCGTCGATACCGATGCGGTGCGTGATCAGCCCCGACACGTCGAGCGGCCCCTGCACCAGCGCGATCATCTTGTACCAGGTCTCGAACATCTCGCGGCCGTAGATGCCCTTCAGATGCAGCATCTTGAAGATGACCTTGTTCCATTCGATCTCGAAACCGGTCGGCGCAATGCCGAGAATAGCGATCTTGCCGCCATTGTTCATGGTATCGATCATGTCGCGGAAGGCGGGCGCCGCCCCCGACATTTCGAGGCCGACGTCGAAGCCTTCCGTCATGCCGAGGCTAGGCATGACGTCCTTCAGCTTTTCCTTCGAGGCATCGACCACATGATGCACGCCGAGTTTCTTCGCCAGCGCCAGCCGCACCGGATTGATGTCGGTGATGACTACCTTGCGCGCGCCGACACTCTGGGCAACGAGGGCGCCCATGATGCCGATCGGGCCGGCGCCCGTCACCAGCACGTCCTCACCGACGAGATCGAATGACAGTGCCGTATGTACCGCGTTGCCGAGCGGGTCGAATATGGCGGCCACCTCGTCAGGAATATCGTCCGGGATCGGCACGACATTGTGCTGCGGGATCGACAGATATTCGCCGAACGCACCCGGCCGGTTGACGCCGACGCCGAGCGTATTGCGGCACAGATGCCCCCGGCCCGCGCGGCAGTTGCGGCAATGGCCGCAGACGATATGGCCTTCGCCTGAAACACGCTGGCCGATCTTGTATTCTGTGACAGCCGCGCCGAAATCGGCGACGGTACCGACGAATTCGTGGCCGGTTACCATCGGTACCGGCACGGTCTTTTGCGCCCACTGATCCCAATTGTAGATGTGGACGTCGGTGCCACAGATGGCGGTTTTCCTGATCTTGATCAGCACGTCGTTGGGGCCGATTTCCGGTACCGGTACTTCTTCCATCCAGATTCCCGGTTCGGCCTTTGCCTTCACCAGTGCCCGCATCATGTTCGACATTCTTTTGCCTCTTGGACCTTTCCGACGGCACCCGCTTCGAGAATTGTCGATTCAGGAAACGACGCCCAGTTCTCTGCCCACTTCGCCAAATGCCTCGACCGCGCGATCTATGTCGGCGGTCGAGTGGGCGGCCGACATTTGAGTGCGGATGCGCGCCTGCCCTTTCGGGACCACCGGAAACGAAAAACCGATGACGTAGATGCCGCGCTTCAGCATCCGTGCCGCCATTTCCTGCGCCAGGGCTGCATCGCCTAGCATCACGGGAATGATCGGGTGATCCGCCCCTGCCAGCGTAAAACCGAGCTTGCCCATATTCGTGCGAAACCGTTCCGCGTTCGAATATAGGTGGCGGCGTAGGGCGTCGCCATTTTCGACGAGTTCGAAAACCTTCAGCGACGCCGCCGCAATCGCCGGCATCAGCGTGTTGGAAAACAGATAGGGGCGCGAGCGCTGGCGCAGCCAGTCTACCACCTGCCGCTTGCCTGACGTGTAGCCGCCGGAAGCGCCGCCCAGCGCTTTGCCGAGCGTTCCGGTGATAATGTCCACCCGGCCCTCGACGCCGCAATGCTCGGCCGATCCGCGTCCGTGTTTTCCGACGAAGCCGACCGCATGGCTGTCGTCAACCATGACCATGGCGCCGTGTTTTTCGGCGAGATCGCACACGCCACCCAGATTGGCGATGATGCCGTCCATCGAGAAAACGCCGTCGGTGGCGATGAGTTTGAAGCGGCTTCCCTCGGCCTTCTTCAGTTCCTCTTCCAGCGCGGCCATATCGTTGTTGGCGTACCGAAAACGCTTCGCCTTCGACAGCCGCACGCCGTCGATGATCGAGGCATGGTTAAGCGCGTCGGAAATGACGGCGTCTTCCTCCGAAAGCAGCGTCTCGAACAGGCCGCCATTAGCGTCGAAGCAGGAGCCGTAGAGGATGGTGTCTTCCATGCCGAGAAAACTGGAGATGCGCGCTTCCAATTGCTTGTGCTTCTCCTGCGTGCCGCAGATGAAGCGTACCGAGGCCATGCCGTATCCGTAGCGGTCGAGGCCTTTCTTGGCGGCATCGCGCAGCTCGGCACTGTCGGCGAGACCGAGATAATTGTTGGCGCAAAAATTCAGTACCCTGTTGCCGCCGACCTCGATTTCCGCGCTCTGGGTCGAGGTGATCACCCGCTCGGATTTGTAAAGCCCGGCGGACTTCAGGCCTTCGAGTTCACTGTCCAGATGCGAAAGAAGCGCTGCGGTCATGGTCGGCCCCGTATTGCCTTTGCCCGTACTGATCCAGGATGACTGTTGCGCCGTGCAGGCGAAAAAATCCACCGCAAAAGCGACGAACCATGACTATGGCGCCGGCACCGACAGCGCACCGCCCATCTGCAGCGGTGCTTTCATGCCCGGACATGCCCCCGATACGCCATCGTGTCGCTCAATTCTGTGCTAGGAACGGCGGTCCCAAGGAGCCAACCGTGACTGCAACATCTGATCTCACTCAACTCGGCGCAAGGGTCGAAACGCCGGTAAGCCCCGATCAAGCCGTTCTGGAAACGGTTCCATTCACCCGTGGTGACGGCCCACCCGCCATCGTGCGCTTCACCTGCCCCGAATTCACCTCGCTCTGCCCTGTCACTGGCCAGCCGGATTTCGCCCACATCGTCATCGACTATGCACCCGACGGGCTATTGGTAGAGTCGAAATCGCTGAAGCTGTTCATGGTATCGTTTCGAAACCACGGCTCGTTCCACGAGGATTGCACGATCATGATCGGTCGGCGCGTCGTTGCCGCAACCAAGCCGTTATGGCTGCGCATCGGCGGTTATTGGTATCCACGCGGCGGCATTCCCATCGACGTGTTCTGGCAGACTGGCGCACCACCCGCAGGTGCATGGCTTCCGGACACTGGCGTCGCGCCCTATCGCGGGCGCGGTTGAGCGCCGTTATTGGCATTGATATTGGCTGAGCGCCCATTGGCCGGTTATCGACAGAAGATCGGAAATCTTCCACACGCCTGCGATCTTCTTCAGTTTCCACTCCAGCCGGTGCGGATTGCCCGCCTCGACGAATGCCACGACAACTCTGGCGTCGTCGTTTTTTACAGATTCGAGCATTTTGAGGCTTTTGTCGATCTCGACTTTGTCGGCGGGAGCGTTGTCCAGCGCCATATTGGGGTCGAGACACTCACCCTGCCCTGATTTTTCCAACGCGTCGCTGGCATCGAGCACCGCCTTGGCGGGATCGATGAAATGGCTACGACCAGCCGGATCGAGTTCCGAACCGAAGCGTTCGTAGAACGGCTTTATCAGCGCCTCCGGCGATCCGGGCGCGATAATAACTGGCGAGGTCGCGGCAGCGGCAGGTGGGGTAACCGCAACTGATGCTCCCCCGGGTTTCGGCACAAGAAGCCCATCGGCCGACGCACTCCCACCAAATCCGGCTGCAAGCAGGCTGGTGGCCAAGATTGTGGATCGGTAGAAGGCGCCCAAGAGGCTAGTCCGTGTCGTTGCCTGTCATGCACCCCAATTCGCTAAGCTTCCAGCTGTTGGTCCTGGAAGCAATATCAGCGATCTTCCACTCACCGCCGACCTTTTTCATCGACCAGACCATTTCACGGTTGGAATCGTCCTCTCCCGTCGGAAACAGGTCGAATGTCGCCGTCACCTGCGCCGTATCGCCGTCGATCTGCTCGGACAATTTCAGCGTCTTGTCGATCGTTGCTTGGTCGAAATCCTGCGCATCCAGGCCGGGATCGAAATCGATGCAGGCCAACTGGTCCGGGTTTTTCTTGATCGCCGCGTCGTTCAACTCGAACAGTTTCGTTACTGGCTCGGTAAAGCGGCTTCGGTACTGCGCGTCGGCCTCGAACTTCACTTCAGGGGTGTAGAAGAATTTCACCGCGTTCGATACCGGGCCGGCGAAAGCCGAAACGGACGAAGAAAGGCAAAGGGCAACAACAAGCAGCGACCGTTTCATCCATGGCTCCGGCTTTAGGATTCGTGGTGATCAATACCACGAATCCTGCATCCCGGCTTTTTTGCGACCGATGAAATCTTTCAACTCGTCATCGATGCCCTGGTCGAGCGGTGGCGCGACATAATCGGCCAGCGCCTTTTTCCAGCGGCGATTGGCGCGGACAGCGGCATCCTCGGAACCGGCAGCCTCCCACTTCTCGTAATTCTCGTTGTCGGCGATCTCCGAATCCCAGAACGCCGTCTCATAATTTGCAAGCGTATGCTGGGAGCCGAAGAAGTGGCTGCCCGGCCCGACCTCACGGAAAGCGTCTAGCGCCAACTGGTTGTCGTCGATCTTGACGCCATCGAGATAGGTGTGCAGCGCGCCGCAGAAGTCGGCGTCCATCATGAATTTTTCGTAGGACATGGAAAGCAGGCCATCGAGGAAACCGGCCGAATGCAAGATGAAGTTGGCACCGCAATGAACCGCCGCCAGCATCGACATCGTGCCTTCGTTCATGGCGTGCGCGTCTGGCAGCTTCGACGTAGTGAAATTACCCGAGCAGCGCAGTGGCAGGTTCAGCCTTCGCGCCAGTTGCCCGACCACCATCGAGCCGATCGCCGGCTCCGGCGTGCCGAAGGTTGGCGAGCCGGACCGCAGCGACATGGAGGACAGGAAATTGCCGAAGATTACCGGTGCGCCTGGCCGTTCAAGCTGCGTCAGCGCGCAGCCAGCCATGGTCTCGGCCAGCGACTGGGCTATCGCCCCGGCGTTGGTCACCGGCCCCATTGCGCCGCCGAGGATGAACGGCACGATAACCGCCGCCTGGTTGGCGCGTGCATAGGCGCGCAACGAGGTAGTCATGGTGGCGTCCCACACCAGCGGCGAATTGACGTTGACGTTGCCGAGGATGACACAGTTGTTCTCGACGAAATCCCGACCGAAGACGATCCGGGCCATGTCGATGGAATCTTCCGCCCGCTCTTCCGCTGTTACGGAGCCCATGAAGCCGCGGTCGGAATATTTGATATGGCTGTAGACCATGTCGAGGTGGCGCTTATTGACTGGCACGTCGACCGGCTCGCAGATGGTGCCGCCGGAATGGTGCAGCCAGGGCGAGGACTGCGCCAGCTTCACGAAATTGCGGAAATCCTCGATGGTGCCGTAGCGGCGACCCTTGTCGATATCCATGACGAAGGGCGAGCCGTAGGCCGGCGAAAAGACGACGTTCCTGCCGCCGATCTCCACCGAATTGGCCGGGTTGCGGGCGTGTTGGGTGAAGGTGGCCGGCGCCGTCTTCAGGATTTCGCGCAGCATGCCCGGTTCGAACTTGACCAGCACCCCGTCGATCTTCGCTCCAGCCCACCTCCAAAGCTCCAGCGCCGCCGGATCGTCTCGAAACTCGATGCCGATCTCAACCAGAATCCGGTCAGCCGTTTCTTCGATCCGGACGAGGTTTTCCTCCGAAAGAACGTCGTAGGTGGGAATATTGCGCACGATGTAAGGACGGCCGTGTCCTTCCGAGCCATGCGAGCGCATTTCGCGCCGCGCGCTACGCCCTCCGCGCTCGCGGCGTCTGGCCGGCTCGGTCGCGGGCATTTCCAGAGTGTCTGTGTTCATGGCTCGGCCTCAGATTTATCGATTGGCTCAAGCTAGCGCTGGAATACGCCTTTGTGACGCTGGAAAATCCTGATGACTTGTATAAGCTCTGTTTATGCGAAGCCTTCGCCATCTCCTGCCCTCTGCCGGCAACCTCATCGTCTTCGAGGCGGCTGGAAGACTGGCCAGTTTCACGGCAGCCGGCCGCGAACTCGGGATGACGCAGGCAGCCGTTTCCTACGCCATACGCGGTCTGGAAGAGCAACTCGGCACCAAGCTTTTCGAGCGCCGTCATCGACAGGTGCTTTTGACGGACGCCGGCGGCCGCTTCCTCGCCGACGTTACGCTGGGCCTCTCGCATATCCGCAAATCGGCCGAGGAAATCCGCGCCCGCTCGACAGGCACGCACGTCACGCTGTCGGCATCCACCGCGTTCGCGTCGTTCTGGATGATGCCGCGCCTGCAACAATTCCGCGACGACCTGCCGGGCATCGATCTGCGCATCCAGACGGCGGACCGCGACGTCGACCTGCTGGCCGAAGGCGTGCCGCTCGGCATTCGCGGCGGGACGGCGGCGGACTGGCCGGATTACGATCTGCTCCCCATCGCGAAAGAGGAAATCTATGCCGTGGCCGGGCCGGCCTATATCGCGCGTTCCGGCTTGCCCGCGACGCCTGCGGAAATGACCTATCACCGGCTTATCCATCTGGAAGAGCCGTTCCGTCCGGCGGCAAACTGGAACGAATGGTTCCAGTCAGCCGGGATCAACGGCTCGGTCGCCAATCGTGGATTGTTGATCAACGATTATGTCTTGGTCATCCAGGCGGTGATGGAAGGTCAGGGCATCGGGCTTGGCTGGCGGCATTTGACGGACCGCCTGGTCGCGAGCGGCCTGCTCGTGCAGGTAACCGATCACGTCATGACGACCGGCCTCGATTTCCATGTCGCCTGGCCCAAGAATCGCGACCTGACGGACAGCGCCCGTAAAGTGCGGGACTGGCTTGCCTCGCAGGCGTGACGCGTAGCGTCCATGGGCGAATCCAAGTATGATTCGACCATGCCCATTCACCAGCTTTCCGAAACGATGATCAACCAGATCGCCGCCGGCGAGGTCATCGAGCGGCCGGCGAGCGTCGTCAAGGAACTGGTCGAGAATGCTCTCGATGCGGGTGCTGGCCGGGTCGAGATCGTGACCGCCGGCGGCGGCCTTAACCTCATCCGCGTCACCGACGACGGCTCGGGCATTTCGCAGGCTGAACTGGCGCTGGCGATTGCGCGCCATTGCACCTCCAAGCTGGCCGACGATATCCACGACATACGCTCATTGGGCTTTCGCGGCGAGGCGCTGCCTTCGATCGGCTCGATCGCCCGGCTTTCGATCCGCTCGCGCACGGCTTTAAGCGACAGCGCTGCCGAAATAGGCATCGAAGGTGGCCGTGTTTCCCCCGCTAGGCCGGCGGCGGCCAACCGCGGCACGACGGTGGAGGTACGCGACCTGTTCTTCGCCACCCCTGCCCGGTTGAAATTCATGAAAGGCGAGCGCGCCGAATCGACCGCGACCAGCGACGTGGTAAAGCGCATCGCCATCGCTTTTCCGGCCGTCCGCTTCACGCTTGCCGGCACCGACCGCTCAACGCTGGAACTGCCGGCCACCGACACCACGCCGGATGGCCGGTTGCGGCGCATCGCGCAGGTGATGGGCAAGGACTTTCCCGACAATGCCATCGCCATCGACGCCGAGCGCGAGGGGGTGCGGCTTTCGGGGCATGTTTCCATCCCCTCTTTCACCCGCGCCAACGCGCTCCAGCAATATGCCTACGTGAATGGCCGCCCGGTGCGCGACAATCTGATCGCCGGCGCCATTCGCGGTGCTTTCGCCGACGTCCTGCCGCGCGACCGTCATGCGGTCACCGTCCTGTTTCTTGTCCTCGACCCCGCGACCGTCGACGTCAACGTGCACCCGGCCAAAGCCGATGTCCGCTTTCGCGATCCCGGTCTGGTGCGTGGGCTGATCGTCGGCGCCATCAGGCAGGCACTCGCCGGGGCCGGCATCCGCCCTGCCACCACAGGCGCGGCCGGGATGATGGTGGCATTCCGGCCGGGGCCGATGCCTTACGCCCATTCCGGTCCTGCCAGCGGCCATCGCAGCTTCGAAGCCGCGCAAAAGGTTTCGGGCTTCGGCGGTTTCGATCCTTCCCGCTCGCCGCAACGCCCGCTTAGTATGGGTTTCGGGGAAAGCCCCCAGGCGCCCCTCGGTGCGGCGGCTCCCAGCGCCGATTCGCGTACCGGCCAAAGCGAAGCGGCTGAGGCGCTGCTTGCTACCGAACTCGGTGCAGCCCGTGCGCAGGTGCACGAGAACTACATTGTCGCCCAGACGCGGGATTCGCTGATCATCGTGGACCAGCATGCGGCGCATGAGCGTCTTGTCTATGAGGCTTTGAAGAATGCGCTGCATTCGCGGCCGGTGCCGTCGCAGATGCTGCTCCTGCCCGAAATCGTCGACCTGCCGGAAGAGGATGCCGAGCGGCTGGCGCTGCATTCGGAAACACTTGCCCGCTTCGGCCTTCGCCTAGAGCGCTTCGGCCCCGGCGCAGTGGCGGTGCGCGAAACACCAGCCATGCTCGGCGAGACCGACATACAGCAACTGGTGCGCGACCTCGCTGACGAGATCGCCGACAACGATACGACCGATACGCTGGCCGCGCGGCTGGACCATATCGCCGCGACCATGGCTTGCCATGGCTCTGTGCGTTCCGGCCGCCTGCTGAAAGCCGACGAGATGAACGCGCTGCTGCGCCAGATGGAGGCGACGCCCGGCTCCGGCACCTGCAATCACGGCCGCCCAACCTATATCGAACTGAAGCTGGCGGATATCGAACGGTTGTTCGGGCGGCGATGAGCCGGCCCTCAAGCACGTCGCGATCTTTCAGATCGCTTGAGGTAAGGCCTTTGTTTCTTCGTATGCTCTACCGCTTCAGGTTCACCACGGCCACACCGCCCAGCGCCAGCGCGCCGCCGACAACGCCGAGCAGCGTCGGTATTTCGCCGAGCCAGAAAAAACCGATAAGCGTGGCGACCGGCGGGATGCAGTAAAGAAAATTCGTGGCGCGCGCGGCCGGCAGGCGCGACAGCGCCACCGCCCATGTCGCGTAGGCGATCAGGCTCGGCACGATCCCAAGGAAGATGGCCGCACCGAGCCCTGCCGCACTTGCAGCTTTCGCTTCGGCAAGGCCGCTGCCGAAGAACGGCAACAGGCACAAGGCCCCGAGAACCATATTCGCGGCGGCGACCGTGAGCGGGTGATGGCGCGCGAAAAGCGGCTTTTGCACGATCGTCGTTACCGCCGTGCACAGAGCGGCGCCAAGAATGAACAGGGCGCCACGATCGAAATGCAACCCTTTTCCTTCACCGATAGCGATAATGCCGATGCCGGCGAACGACAGACAGGTTCCGATCCAGCCGGCGGCGGAAAAACGTTCGCCGAGGATCGGAGCCGCCATGATGGCGGTGAGGATCGGGGCGGCGCTGATGATGAAACTGGCGGCGCCCGACGATATCGTCTGCTCGCCGATGTTGAGAAGCGCCGTATAAAGCGCGATGAAAAAGACGCCGCCGAAGGCAAAGCGCCACCATTCACCCGCCTTGGGCAGCGGCGGCCGCCTGATAGCCAGGAAGATGACACATGGCACCGCCGCGATGGTGAAGCGGAGCGAGCCGAGTTCGAGGGGGCCGAAATCGTGGAGCCCCGCCCGGATGGCGGGAAAGGCGGAGGCCCAGCCCACTATGGTTACCAGCAAAGTTATCGCGGCAGTCAGGTCCCCTGCCGGCTTGGCTGCCGAGGTTACGGAGGGCATCTAGCTCGTTCCTCAAATTGCGTGTTTCGGCTCTATCGTAAAGGCGATCCAGGCGACACCCGTTTTACGCGGACAATGAATGGTCCAGTCCTTTGGCGTTTCAACCGGCGGGCCAATTGTTGCGACGCCGCCCTCGCGTTTGACCTCGCAAAGATTTATAGCGATGAGAACACCGGTAATTTCAGGTAAGACGCAATGATGAACCGTTTCGAAGGCCCCGGCGGCAGGGAAGCCCGCATCCGCTATCTCGACGGCGATTTCCAGGTGATCAGTCCGGGTGCGTTCGTTCGCTGCGCGGCAACCGGCGAAACCATCCCGCTGGATGAGCTCAAATACTGGAGCGTCGAACGGCAGGAGCCTTATGTCAGCGCCACTGCCTCACTCGGCCGCGAACTCGCGGCGCATCCGGAGTGGCGCACCCGCCGCTGAATCCGGCCTCTTACTTCTGCAATTTTCGCAGACGCCATGCATCGAGCGTCTGGCCGATGATCCTTTCCGGCATATGGTCCGATTCGAATACCGTGTCGATTTCCAGAACGCTGAGCAGGTCGAGGAAGCCGGACGGTGCGGAGTCGTTGTGCAGGCGCGCAGCATCTTTCGCCGTCGTGACCAGCCCCAGCTCGGCCTTGCGCGCCGTGGCTGCCAGATCGGCAAGTTCGTCCGCGGCATAGAAATGGTGATCCGGGAACGGGCGTTTCAAAACGACGGTACCGCCGGCTTCCTCTACGGTCGCGAAGAATTTCTCCGGGTGGCCGATGCCGGCAAAGGCAAGCAACCTCTTTCCCGCTAGCGCCTTCTTGCCGCGCGGCCGGGTCTTTGCCTCGAAGATCGGCTTGCCGCTGCGCGCCGCCCTGCGTATCAGCGCGTCGGCCGCCTGTCCGTCGCCCATCCTCAAAATCGCATCGGCAAACAGCAGCTGATCGTAGAGCCTGGCGCGAAGCGGCCCGCCGGGAATGACGTGCCCGTTTCCGAGGCCGTAGCGGGCGTCGATCACGACCAGCGCATAGTCGATATGGATGCGTGCGCTCTGGAAGCCGTCGTCCATGATGATGAAATCGCAGCCGTGCTTTTCCAGCAAAAGCCGCGCGCCTGCCGCGCGATTTGGCGTCACCGCCACCGGCGCGTGAGCGGCCAGGAGTAGCGGCTCGTCACCGACATGCCGGGCGCTGTCGTGATGCGCGTCCACCACATGCGGCTCGGCAAAACTGCCGCCATGGCCGCGCGACAAAAACCCGGGTTTGAGGCCCATGCGCCGCGCCCGCTTCGCCAGCGCGATCGCCACGGGCGTCTTGCCGGTTCCGCCAACAGTGAGATTTCCGATGCAGAGCACCGGCGCGTCGATCTTTTCGCGTACCGCCGACTTCATGCGGCGGCCGGCGGCGGCGCCGTAAAGCAGCGACAACGGCGACAATGCATAGGCGCGCCAGTCCGGCTTTTCCCACCAGAAGGGAGGCGCCTCGGAAGCCATGCGCTAGCGACCGTTCGCGCCCTTCAGGCGCGCCTCGATAACCAGCGGCTGAATATACGGTTCGAGCGATTTTAGCGTCCGGGCAAGTGCGCCGCGCATCTCCTCGACCGTTGCTACGCCCGCCGCCATCATGTCGCGACGGGCGCCTTCGTTGGTGAGCAGAAAGTTGACGGCACCAGCGAGCATGTTGCGGTCGCGGACCAGTTTGGCCCCGCCGCTGTCGAGCAGGCGCTGATAGGATTCCCTGAAGTTCTGCACGTTGCGGCCGGCAAGTACCGCCGTATCGAGCATGGCCGGTTCAAGCGGGTTCTGCCCACCTTCCGAGGTCAGCGACCGGCCGACGAAGGCGATTTCCGTCAGTCTGAGGTAAAGGCCCATTTCGCCGATCGTATCGCCAAGCAGTATATCGGTGCCGGAATCGACCTTGTCGCCCGCACTGCGCTGCGCCACCTTCAAACCCATACCGGCAAACTGCTCGACAAGGGCCTGCGCCCGGTCGGGATGGCGCGGCACGATGATCGTCAGCAGCCCCCGGTGGCGGGAAGCCAGCATCGTGTGAACCTCGGCGGCGACGGCTTCTTCGCCTTCATGCGTCGAAACCGCCGCCCATGTCGGACGCCCGCCGATCTGGTTCTTCAAAGATTGAAGCACGTTTTCATCGACCGGCGGCGGGCTGGTGTCGACCTTGAGATTGCCCGATACCGAAACCGGCCGCGCGCCCAGTTCCTTGAAACGTTCGCCGTCGACATCGGATTGGGCAACGACATGGGCAAGATTCTCGAAAAGCGCCTCTGCGATGTTGGAACGCTTTTTCCACGAGGCGAAGGAACGATCGGAAAGCCGGCCGTTGACAAGCACCTGCGGGACATGACGGGCCCCGAGCTCCAGGATGGTCATCGGCCAGATCTCGGATTCCGCGATGATGGCAAGGTCAGGCCGCCAATGATCGAGGAACCGGCTGACCGCCGGCTTCAGGTCGAGCGGCACATATTGGTGGATGATCCGCTCTCCAAGGCGTTCCTCCGCAACCTTGGCGGAAGTGACGGTGCCGGTCGTCAGGACGATGCTGACGCCATAATTGAGGATGCTCTCCACGAGAGGAACGACGGCAATGGTTTCACCGACGCTTGCCGCATGAACCCAGATGAGAGGGCCCTGCGGACGCTCGCGCTCGGTAATGCCGTAGCGTTCGCGGCTACGGCCCCGGTCTTCCTTGCCCTTGGCCACGCGCCATGCGACATACGATCCAATCAGCGGATAGGCTGCGGCACCGGCACACCGATACAGCATCAGTACCGTTCTGGCCCAGCGCTCGCTCATCGAGGACCGTCAACAAGACGATAAGCTTGGCTGGTCGCTGCATTGAGCGCGTCTGTAAGCTCTTGCCGCTTGCGTTCCATTTCGGCGCCATCCGCATCCCTTGAAACGAAGACCGGCGCGCCGACAACGGTGGATCCGCGTCCGAAGGGAAGGTTTATGGTGGTTTTGTCCCAACTTTTCTCAAGCACCTTGCGCCGGCTGGTGGTGAACGCCACAGGAAGAATGGGGCGGCCCGACAATTTGGCCAGTAAAATGATGCCCTGTCCGGAATCGCGCGGCGTGCCGTGCGGAATATCTGCTATCATGCATACGTTGGTGCCCGCATCCAGTGCCTTTTTCAAGACGATCAGGGCTTTTGCCCCGCCCTTGTCGGAATTGTGCTCGCCTTCGCGGCCGCCGGATCCTCGCACGATCTCTATGCCGAATTTGGCAAGTACGGTCGCATTGAGTTCGGCGTCGGCGCTCCGCGATACCATCGCGGCAAGTTTGCTGCCTTTCGGATAGAAAACCGGAGCCAGCAGATGCTGGCCGTGCCAAAGCGCGACGATGGCCGGCTCGATATCGGCATACGTGCCGCCCAGTATCTTCGTCGACCCCCTGACCAACGGGTTGGTCAATCGCACGAACTTCAAACTCTGGGCAATAAGGCTGGCAACGGCCCCCTTGACGAAGCGCGACTTCGCCAGAGGCTGGCGCACCTTCTTCCAAAGGGTTTTCGATTTCCGGTTCCGCTTTTTATCTGCCACTAAAGTCGGCACCTGCTGGGTCGAGACACGCTGGTCCATCGTCACTCGGTGGGCTTGCTGTCCGGGTCGAGCAGCCGGTGCAGGTGGACCACGAAATAGCGCATATGGGCATCGTCGACGCTGGCTTGTGCCTTGGCCTTCCAAGCGGTCTCTGCGGACTGATAATCCGGGTAGATACCGACGATGTCGAGCGCGTTGAGGTCGCGGAATTCGGTTCCGCCCAGCTTTTTCAGTTCGCCGCCGAAAACCAGATGTAGCAGCTGTTTCTTTTCGCCGTCTCCAGCCATGTCGATCCTTCACATTCCGTGATTTGCGGTTTGTCTAGACCAAAGTCGCAGAATTGGAAACTGCTTCTAAGAATCCAACTTGGCGATCACGTCGGCCATGGCGGCGAACAGGTTTCCGCTGCCCGCGGCCAGAGCGCCGTGGCGGATCGTCTCTCCGCCATAACTTGGCGCCTGACCCTCGCGGGTAACAAGGTCGCCGCCGGCCTCTCGCAAGATAAGATCGGCTGCAGCGATATCCCAGTCATGCGCGTTCGGTTTGACGAAGGTTGCATCCAGCGCTCCGCTGGAAACCATCGCCAGTCGATAGGCCAGAGACGGTATATAGGGCGCCCGGATAAGATGTTCCTGCCAACTGGCCGGCAGCAGATCGATCATCGGCTTCGGTCCGGCTATTTCCAGCCGTGGCCGTGGCTGCCGGACCGTGATTCGGTTGTTGTTGAGGAAAGCGCCGCGGCCCGGCAATGCCCAGTATGTTTCCCGTTTGGCGGGGCATTCCAATACGCCGGCGATCGACTTGCCGTTTTCGACCACCGCGACACTGACGCACCAAGTATCGAGGCCCTGCAGGAACCCGCGTGTGCCGTCGATCGGGTCGACGACGAAGGTCCGCCGGGCAGACAGTCGGGCCGGGTCATCGGCGGTTTCCTCGGAGAGCCAGCCATAGGCCGGGCGCGCCGTAAGCAGGGTTTCGCGCAAATATTTATCGGCGGCGTAGTCGGCCTCGCTGACCGGCGAGGTTCCTCCCTTCATCCAGACTTCCGGGTCCTTGCCGAAGTATGCCATCGCGATGGCACCGGCCTCGCGCGCGGCGTCACGCAGCAAGGCAAGATCCTCGGCGGCATCGGACAGTCCGGTTGCGTCAACTGCCGGCAAGGGTCATGCCTTCAATAAGCAGCGTCGGCGCTGCCGTGCCGAAATGACGATCCAGATCGCTTGCCGGCACCATGACGAGAAACATCGTCTTCAAATTCGACGCAATGGTCACCTCGGATACAGGATAGGCCAACTCGCCATTCTCGATCCAGAATCCGGAAGCGCCACGGCTGTATTCGCCGGTGATCATGTTGACGCCCTGCCCGAACACCTCGGTTACGTAGAATCCTGATTTCAAGGCCCCGATCAGCTCTTCCGGCGATCGCTCGCCGGGCTCGATGGCGAAATTCGTCGACGACGGCGACACAGAGGAACCGTTGCGCGAACCGCGGCCGTTGGTGACTAGGCCGAGTTCGCGTGCGGCCGAGGTCGACAGGAACCAATGGTTCAGGATGCCCTTCTCCACCATGAGCAGTTTTTCGCCCTCGATACCCTCGCCGTCGAACGGGCGGGAAGCCTGGCCGCGAATGCGCAGCGGCTCGTCGCTTGCTGTGACGGCGGCGGCTGCGACCCGCTTGCCCATCATGTCCCGCAGGAAGCTGGTCTTGCGGGCGACCGAAGCTCCGTTGATCGCCCCGGCCAGATGCCCGGCGATACCACGAGCGACGCGCGGGTCGAAGACGACGCTGACCGATCCGGTTGCAGCCTTGCGCGCGCCGAGACGCCGCACCGCCCGCTCACCGGCTTTTAGCCCGATCGCTTCCGGCGTATCCAGATCGGCGAAATGCTGGCGCGAGGAATAATCGTAATCCCGCTCCATGCCGGCGCCCTCGCCCGCGATCACGCTGGCCGAACGGGAGAACCGCGAGGCGACATACTGGCTGACAAAGCCATGGGAAGTCGCGAGCACCAGCCCGCCAAGGCCGGCGCTGGCGCCACTGCCGCCTGAATTGGTCACACCCTTAACCGCGAGCGCGGCCTCCTCGGCGGCAAGGGCGTCGTTCTTTAGCTGTTCAGTCGATACCTCTGTCGCATCGAACAAGTCGAGGTCGCGCGGTATCTTCATCAACTGCGCGGCATCGGCGAGGCCTTGATAGGGGTCCTCCGGCGAGACCTTCGCCATGGCGACCGCGCGCTCGGCAAGCGCCTCGGAATCCGATGCGGCGGTTGCCGATACGCTCGCCACACGCCTGCCGACGAAGACGCGCAGCGACACGTCCTCGCTCTCGGACGATTCGGTGGACTCGATCTTGCCCAACCGGACCGACACGCCGTTCGAGCGACCGCGCACGGCGACCGCATCAGCGGCATCGGCTCCGGCGCGCTTGGCCGCCTCCACCAGCGCCGTAACCCGGTCCGTCAGTTTTTTTGCGTCCAGTGCATCGGTCATCGGCGCGATCCTGCTTGTTTCGGCCTGCCCACGCCTGCCATGACACCATCTATTGTTCCGGTCCGGCTTGTGCAATGGGAGAAGCGGCAAACCTAGCCGCCGACCGCTTCTGTTTGTTATAGAACTCGTTCGCCGATATCGACGCCAGTGCCGGAACGTTGGAATAATGTTTTATTGCCGTGCTTTTCCCTTGCCCGAACTTGGTAGCCCAACTGCGCCCTCGGCAACCGATCTGCCGTAAGCCCGTACTATGACTGCTACCCGGATTGACATCGAACCCGAAGAGCCCGATGCCGAAAGCCGGACATCGGCGTTGATACCAATACGACGCTATCTCGAATGGATGGCGCGCTATTGGTATATTGTCCTGCCGGCGATATTTCTCGCCGCGGCGCTGCCCGCGCTCGGCGCTCGCCCCTATCGCTTCGAGGAAGGCCGCAGGGTTGCTCAGGTTATCGCCTTTCTCGACGGCGGATCATGGCTGCGGCTTGAAATATTCGGCGATGCCTACGCCAACAAGCCGCCGCTGCTACCCTGGCTGATAACGCTCGCCGCCAAAGCCTTTGGGCAGGTGAACGAATTCGCAGCGCGATTGCCGGGCGCGATGGCGATCGCGGTAAGCGCCCTCACCGCCGGTTTCATGGCGTCGCGCGCTTCCGAGCGCCGCCCTTATATCGCGGCGCTGGCATCGGGTATATTTTTGCTGGCCGCCCCCGTCGTTTTCCAGCGCATCCGACTGGCCGAAACCGATTCGATGGCCACGGCCTGCGTGTCCGCGGCCTTTCTGGTGTGGGCGCTGGGGCGCCTGCGCCACGACGGAGACCTTCGTTTTCTTTCATGGTGCGGCGTGACGTTTTTTCTCGGTGCCGCGCTAATGACCAAAGGTCCTCCGCCGGTCCTTTTTGCGCTTGTGCCGATGGTCATCATACCCCTGCAGGAAAGACGGTGGGGCCAATTTTCGGCCCTTGTACTGGCGCTTGTCGTGGGATCCCTGCCTATGGCTTCCTGGTTATACGCGAATATGGATTTTGCGACCGCTGCCCACCTGTCCAGCGAAATGCGCCTGCAGCCGGCCGGTTTGCCCGATGTCCGTTCCTATTTCCGGAAACTGCCGGAAACGCTTGCCGCCGGCCTGCTGCAGTTCTTTCCTTGCGTCATCTTCGGCGTGATATGGATGAGCGAAAAATCGTCGTGGCGCAGAGGCTCCGACTGGGTCGATCACGCGCTTTTTCTTTTCGCGGTTCCGGCCTCTGTCGCCTTGCTGTTCTGGCCGTCGTCGGAAGGCCGCTATATCATGCCTGCCGTCTGGCCGCTTTCCGTCATGGCCGGCCTGTTGTTTGCCCGGCACTGGGAGCGCAAGAGCGCGCCTGCCCTGCTTGGCGCGACGCTTTTGATGTTCGTGGTTGTTCAGACGATCTATGTCGCTCGCGAGGGCCGGACACCAGGGCAAGCCGCGGAACGGCAGATGGCCGATGCGCTGGCCGCCGCCGTCGCTCCCCTGCCCGAAGGCCGTATCGTCATCTGGGGCGACCAGGTGAAGCCGAACTACAATCTGTATGTCTATATGCACCGCAACGCTACGCTGGTAACCGACGCTACCCTTGGCTGCGTGCCCGGTAGTTCATACCTGCTCGCGGACGACAACCGAGCCGGGCTGATCGATCCGAAAACATGGTCGAAGCTGACGGCGATCGAGGGTGCCGACATGACCCTCTACCGACGGCTGCCCGAAGCGGCAGGCTGCTAGGCCTTCACTGGGAACGGTCCAGCTACGTTCCGAAGTATAGGGCTGCGATCCGCTCGATCAGGGCGAGGCCCCAGACACCGGCAGCGATGATTACGGCAATCAGCACTGCGAGCGATCCGCAATCCTTGGCAAGCTGGATTTCCGCATTGAATTCGCGGCTGACCGCGTTGCAGGTTGCTTCAATGCCGGTATTCAGTACCTCCACGAGGATCAGCACCAGCAGGGCGCCGATCAGCAGTGCATAACCCTGCCAGGACGTCGAGACAAACCAGCCGACCGGCAGCGCCAAAATAAGCAGCAACAGCTCCTGCTTGAATGCGGCCTCGCTGCCAGCCAGTCGACGAAAGGCGCGAACAGAATTGAAAAAAGCGTCGACGAGCCGCTTCATGCCAGGTCCCTTCCCGGTTTGACGGCAGGGAAACTTGCAAGACCATGCCTGTTCAACGGAGCGATGCGCTTATCCAATGTCTTTCAGTCTTGTGCAACCTTGATCGATGGCGTCGATTTCTGGAACTGGGGCAAGCCATCGCATATCTCGTAATAGTCGCCCTTGTCGCCGACGAAGATGTGGCCTTCGTCCGCTAGCCCCGACGGCCGATCGAACGATCCGGCCATAATGGATATCGAGTCCAGATCGTTGTGCTTCCAAAACAGCAGCGATCCGCAAGTGCCGCAAAACCCTCGCCTCGCGCTCTCCGATGCCTGATACCATTTGATCGCCTGGCTGCCTTCGATGACAATGTCGGCATCCTTCGAGTTCGTCGCCGCAACGAAGTGCCCGCTTTGTTTACGGCATTGCGTACAGTGACAATAGACAACTCCCCGCAAAACGCCCCGGGTCCGGAAACGGACCGTGCCGCATAGGCACGATCCGGTATGTGATACGCTCATTACTGCCTCCGCAGGTTGGTTGCGTGTGAACTTCCCGGCAACATGGTCGCTTTGCAACGAAAATGCTGAACCAACTGCGACATGGAATCTGCATGCGCGGCAGAAAGCCTGCACCTCGTTGCCCCCTGCACACCTTAAAGTAGAAAAAACACCCGGCGCGCCAGCAAGTTAAGGAAACTTTAGCGACGTTGCATCTACGGTCGCACCCATGGGGATAGCAATTTGGTGGCGCGCTTCTTCCTATACTTCGGGAAGCGTACCTCCACCTGGCAGCACAGGTGTTCATCAACGACACTATGCCGGGCTCACAGGCGGGGTACATAAGCATGCAGCCGGCACTGGCTCAGACCGAACGAGCGACCGACATTGCAACGACCGTCATCACGACCATGCGCCAGCTCGGTGTGCTGGGACTGCCGCGCAATTATGAAATCTTCTACGAAGCCCTGACCGGCTCCAACGCCGAGCTTCGCCTGGCCGTGCTCGCGCTGAGCAACAGGCCGACCCAGGAAGAACTCGACCGCATCGGCCATCGGTTTTTTGCGCAAAACCATGGCCATGGCATCGTCGAACAGGCCCGCGACGTCATCGCCAGGGAACTGGAAGACATTGCGTCGCTTCTGCGCAGCGAGCGCAGCCATATCGAAAAATACGGCAGGATCCTCGATGAGACGTCGAGCGGGCTTGGCAACCGTAATGTGGTTTCCAACGATCTGCTGCAGAAGATCGTAAGCGCCATGTCGGTTGCCACGACATCGACGATCGATCATGGCAAACAGGTGGCGACGACCCTCAGCGAGAAGACGGCCGAACTCGAAACGGTCAAGACAAAGCTCGAGGAGTACAAGCGCCTGGCCGATACCGACCCGCTCACGCATATCTGGAACAGGCGTGCCTTCGACAAGGAAATCGCCAGAGTCTACAACAGCAGCAAGGGCATATTGTTCAACGCGCTGATTCTCGCCGATATCGATCGCTTCAAGAACATCAACGATCGGTTCGGCCATCCGGTAGGCGACAAGATCATCCAGATCGTGGCCGATATTTTCCAGACGGGCGTTCGCGGCGACATCTTCGTGGCCCGCACGGGCGGTGAGGAGTTCGCCCTGATCGTCGAGGGTGCGAGCGAAGAGACCACCTACGATATCGCTGATCGTATCCGTGTCCTGATCGAGCAGACGCCGTTCTCCAGCAGCCAGACGGGAACGAATTACGGCGCCGTGACAGTATCCATGGGCATGTGCATGGCGTCGGAAGCCGATAGTCCCGAAGACCTCTATACCAAGGCCGACCGTGCGCTTTATCGTTCGAAGGTAAGCGGCCGCAACCGCGTGACGAAACATTCCTCGATGGCTGGACGTGCTACCAAGAACTGGCTGCTCTACAAGCAGGAATAGGCTCCCCTCCTTCAAAACGCGAAAAAGCCGCCGGATCGCTTCGGCGGCTTTTTTATACGGTTGAAGAAAGTTCAGCCGGCCATAGCTTGCTTGTGCAGGACAGGCTGCTTCTTCTTCAGCAAATCCGAGACCAGGAAAGCCAGTTCGATCGCCTGATCCGCGTTGAGACGCGGGTCGCAATGGGTGTGATAGCGATCGTGCAGTTCTTCCGCGGTGATGGCGCGCGCGCCGCCCGTGCATTCCGTAACGTTCTTGCCGGTCATTTCGATATGAATACCGCCCGGATGCGTCCCCTCGGCACGGTGTACCTCGAAGAAAGTCTGTACTTCCTTCAGGATGCGGTCGAAAGGCCGGGTCTTGTAGCCTGCGGCAGTGATCGTATTGCCGTGCATCGGGTCGCAGGACCATACGACGCTGCGGCCGGCCTTCTGGACCGCCCGAACCAGCTTCGGCAGGTGATCGCCCACCTTGTCGGCGCCGAAACGTGCAATCAGCGTCAGCCGCCCCGACTCATTCTCGGGGTTGAGCAGGTCGATCAGTTGCAGCAGCCCATCCGGCGTCATCGACGGGCCGCACTTCAGGCCGAGCGGGTTCTTGATGCCACGGCAGTATTCGATATGCGCATGGTCGGGCTGACGCGTCCGGTCGCCGATCCAGATCATGTGGCCTGACGTGGCATACCAGTCGCCAGACGTGGAATCGACGCGGGTCAGCGCCTCCTCATAGCCCAGCAGCAACGCCTCATGGCTCGTATAGAAGTCGGTTTCGCGCAAGGCATGGTTGGTTTCCGACGTGATGCCGACGGCGGTCATGAAATCCATCGTCTCGGTGATGCGGTTGGCCAGAGACTGGTACTTTTCGCCTTGCGGGCTGTCGGAAACGAAGCCGAGCATCCAGCGGTGGACGTTCTCCAGGCTGGCGTAGCCGCCCTGCGCGAAGGCGCGCAGCAGGTTAAGCGTCGCCGCCGACTGCCGGTACGCCATGACCTGGCGTTGCGGATCGGGGATACGCGACCTGGCGTCGAACTCGATGCCGTTGATGATATCGCCGCGATAGCTGGGCAGCGTCTCGTCGCCCTTCGTCTCATTGTCCGACGAACGCGGCTTGGCGAACTGCCCCGCCACGCGGCCGACTTTCACGACGGGCTGCGAGCCGGCGAAGGTCAATACGACGGACATTTGCAGGAACACGCGGAAGAAGTCGCGGATATTGTCCGCTCCGTGCTCGGCGAAGCTTTCGGCACAATCGCCGCCCTGAAGAAGAAATGCGTCACCGGCAGCGACTGTCGCGAGCTGCTTCTTCAGCTTGCGCGCCTCACCTGCAAAAACCAGCGGCGGAAAGGTGGCGAGCTGGGACTCCGTAGCCTTCAGCGCATTCAGATCCGGATAAGCCGGAACCTGCTGAATGGGTTTTGCTCTCCACGAATCCGGGGACCACTTAGTCATCGTCGCACCAATGCTCTTTCCTGCGGGCAAAATCGCCCGCCATTTCCCCTCATATGGGGATGGCGGCTCCATACACGATGCCGGATTTCTATTCTAGACCGGATTTCTCTCGGAGGCGACCGAAAGGACACACCTGCGAATCACTCCGTCATTGCCCCGCCGGAGCCTCCATCGCCACGTGCAACGGGCTCGAAAAGTTAATTCAATTGTTAACGACGGCCCCGCTGAATGGCGATGAAGACGCACCAAAACCGGCTTCTGGTCTCGTCTTCCGGTTTTCACATACCTGTCATCATCCGACGATAACGCATTGAAACGACAACGATCCGGCCGATTCAACCGGCCGCTGATATGGCTCTCTGTTGCGCGTCGGCAACGATTCCCGCCGCAATTTCAATGCGCTGACAAAAATTAATTGAAAATGATCAATTGCTGTTACCATCTGTAACAAAGCAAGATCGGGTTTGGATGGGACTGTGATTCGCGACGACCGACCGCGACATTCAATACAGAGACGATGGTACCGTGGAGCCGCGAGGCAGCCGCCCCTGACCCCGGTGTCGTCGATGCGCGGCTTCTGGGGATTGATCCGGGCCTACTGGTTCTCGGACCACTGGAAGGAAGCCTGGGGCCTGACGATCGTCATCGCGCTGCTCACGGCCCTGTCGAGCAAAACCGCTGTCTGGTTCGCCGAAATGTCGGGAGAACTGATCAATTCGATCGCTTTCTACCACGACGCCGCTAACACCACGCCGCTGAAATCTCTCCTGACGAGCGCCGGGGCACTGGTTCTCCTCGTGATCATAAAGGATGCCGGCATTACCGGCACCAAGAGCTTCATTTCCGCGACGCTGCACCGCAAGTGGCGCAGCTGGCTCAACGGGCGCTTCAATGACGCCCTGCTCGATTCCAATCACACGCATTTCCATGCCCAAAACGGCGCCGACGCCGAGGCGCCCGACAACATCGACCAGCGCGTCCAGGAATCCATCAAGGGCATGACGGGTGGAGCGATCGGCTTGGCCATGGGCATCATGGCAGTGGCAAGCTCGCTTTTCTTCGTCGGCCAGAAGTTGCTGGAGATGTCGACGGAGGTCCGTGGCCTGGAATTCCTGGGTCACTATGGCAGTGCCGTCCTGGCTTTCGCGGCGGTCGCCGTATATGTGCCTGCAAATACCTATATTGCCGTGAGGCTGGGCGGCCTGCTTGAGCGTCTTTCTATCCGCATGCAGACCGCCGAGGGCAGCTATCGCGGCGAATTGACGACGTTCCTGCGCCGCAGCTTCCATGTGGCCGCCTCTCGCGGCGAAGACGTGCAAAAAGCGATGCACGAGCGGCTTTATGTCGATATCGACCGCACCTGGGCACGGATGAATATCGTCAACGCCGGCTATGACTCGTTCGAGCGTATCTACAATTTCATCGGCGCCCGGGTCGTTGCCTACGGGCCCGGCCTGTTGCCGTTCATCACCAGCCGCGTCGACCTGAAGGGCTATATAACCGGCGCCGAGCTGGTCAATTCGCTGATCAGTCAATGTTCATGGTTCATCCACGTCATGCCGGCGATTGCGACGCTCAGGGCCAACAGCCGACGCGTCATCGATCTCGCCGAGGCGATCGAAAACGTCCAGCATCCGCGTGAATTCTACAAGCGGACCGGCTCTTCCGATTTCCGCTACGACCGCCAGAATCCGGTTTTCGGCCTCAGCATCCAGGGGCTTGAGCTGACCCAGCAAGGCCATGACGCGGCTCCCTTCCTGACTGCCGAGCGCCTCCGCTTCAAGCGCGGCGAATGGACGTTCATCAAGGGCGAGTCCGGCTGTGGCAAGACCTCGCTGATCAAGGCGATCAATGGCCTTTGGCCCTATGGCCGTGGAACGGTCGTTTTTCCGGAAGGCGTGAAATCCTTTTATGCGGCGCAGGAGGTCAAGCTGCCGCCCCTGTCGTTGAAGGAACTTGTCTGCCTACCGGACGCGCCTACCCCCTATGCCGATACGAAGGTCGCCGCGGCGCTGCATAAAGCCGGACTGGGCGACTTCATCGAACATCTGGACCAGGACAACAACAAAGGGAAAACCTGGGATCAGCTTCTGTCAGGCGGCCAGAAGCAGAAACTCGTGGTCGCGCGCATTCTCCTCCAGCAGCCCGGATTGATCTTTCTGGATGAGGCTACCGGCGCGCTCGACCCCGAGGGCAAGATCGCGTTCCATCAGGCGATCAAGGACAATTGCCCGAACGCCACCGTCATCAGCATCATGCACGAGGCGGTTCCGCCGAAATCGGCAAGCGGCGCGAATTTTTACGACAGCGTTCTGGCAATCGCCGACGGCGTCGCCGTCAAGGAAGCGCTGGCACCGACCCTGCCGGCCGAACTCACCACCATTCTTGCCCATCCCGAAACATTCGAGGACGGGTGGAGGCGCGTGCCCCGCATAAGGCTGCGGCAGAAGTAGGCAGGCTGCCGGAGGTTGGGGCGCTGGCTTAGGTTGGCCAGTTCAGCCTTTGCTGCGTGACAGGATTCGTGTCAGCATCGGCTCGATCCGTGAAAGCTCATCGAGATGCGCCGCCGACAACGCCTCCAGATGCGCCTCGGCCAGTTCCGTCAGGTGAAGGATGACCCGCCGCTGGTCGTCGGTGTCCTGCTGCCGAACAACCAGACCGGCTTCATTGAGGCGATTGACCAACTCTACCGCGCTGTGGTGGCGAACGCGCAGCCGCTCGGCCAGATCACCGATCGTGACCGGATGATCGCCAGGGATGCCTTTGATCGCCAATAGCGCCTGGTGCTGGCGAGGCTGAAGGCCGACGCTGCGCGCCTCCTTTTCGCTGAATTCCAGGAAGCAGCGCAGCAGGTAACGAAATTCGGAAAGCGCCTGATAATCGGCCCGTTTGATGTCGGGTCTTTGCTTTTCCATGCCTTTTTGCGCGTTCATTCGTTCTCCCGCAGCG
>JBARYG010000102.1:0-21415 GCA_049647745.1 Mesorhizobium sp. | reverse complement strand
AATAAAAAGGCCCGGCTGTTTGCCGGGCCATTTTATTTTCCTGCGGGAAGGATGGTTCAAGCCACGTCGAATTGCAGGCGCTTGGCCGAATCGATCGACTTGTTGGCGCGCACCTCGGCCAGCACTTTTTCGGGGAACGGCGCATCCAGGTAAAGCAGGGCGATGGCATCGCCGCCCTGCCG
This sequence comes from Mesorhizobium sp., assembly GCA_049647745.1. Classification (GTDB taxonomy): domain Bacteria; phylum Pseudomonadota; class Alphaproteobacteria; order Rhizobiales; family Rhizobiaceae; genus Mesorhizobium. The sequence continues at coordinate 21,233 of JBARYG010000102.1, read as the reverse complement.
GTCGCGGCCAAGCTGAAAGTTGGCGATGTTGACGCCGTTTTCGCCGCATAGCGTGCCGAGCAGGCCGATGATGCCCGGAACGTCGGCATTGGTCGTATAGAGCATGTGCTGGCCGACCTCGGCGTCGAGATTGATGCCCTTGATCTGGATGAAGCGCGGCTTGCCATCGGAAAAGCAGGTGCCGGCGATGGAACGCGTCATCTTCTCGGTCTTGACGGTGAGCTTGATGTAGCCGTCGAAGACGCCCGATTTGTCGCGCTTGACCTCGGCGACGATGATGCCACGCTCCTTGACCATGATCGGCGCCGAAACCATGTTGACGTCGGAGACCTGCGGGCGGATCAGGCCGGCAAGGGCGGCGCTGATCAGGGCGCGGGTGTTCATGGTCGCGGTAGAGCCGTCGAACAGGATTTCCACCTCCTTGATCGGGTCTTCCGTGACCTGCCCGACGAAGGCGCCCAGCACGTCCGCCAGTTTCACGAACGGCTTCAGCCTCGGCGCTTCCTCGGCCGTGATCGAAGGCATGTTGATGGCGTTGGTGACGGCGCCCTTGATCAGGTAGTCGGACATCTGCTCGGCCACCTGCAGGGCGACATTCTCCTGCGCTTCCGCCGTGGAAGCACCGAGGTGGGGGGTCGCCACCACGTTTTCCATGCCGAACAGCGGGCTATCGGTCGCCGGTTCGGTTTCGAAAACGTCGATGCCGGCGCCCGCCACCTTGCCGCTCTTCAGGGCTGCGATCAGGTCGGCTTCGACGATCAGGCCGCCGCGTGCGCAATTGACGATGCGAACACCGTCCTTCATGCGTGAAATCGCATCGGCGTTGATGATGCCCTTGGTCTTTTCCGTCATCGGCGTGTGCAGGGTGATGAAATCGGCGCGGGCGAAAAGCTCGTCGAGTTCGACCTTGTCGACGCCCAGTTCCTCGGCGCGGGCATCCGAGAGGAAGGGGTCGAAAGCGATGACGTGCATCTTCAGGCCGACGCCACGCGCCGCCACGATCGAACCGATATTGCCGCAGCCGATGATGCCCAGCGTCTTCGAAGTAATCTCGACGCCCATGAAGCGGTTCTTCTCCCATTTGCCGGCATGGGTAGAGGCATTGGCTTCCGGTATCTGGCGGGCGAGCGCGAAGATCATGGCGATGGTGTGCTCGGCCGTAGTGATGGAATTGCCGAACGGCGTGTTCATGACGATGATGCCTCGGCGCGAGGCGGCGGGGATATCGACATTGTCGACGCCGATACCGGCGCGGCCGATGACCTTGAGGTTTTTCGCAGCGGCGATCAGTTTTTCGGTGACCTTGGTGGCGGAGCGGATGGCGAGGCCGTCATACTGGCCGATAATTTCGAGCAGCTTTTCCTTGTCCTTGCCGAGATCGGGCAGGTAATCCACGTCGACGCCGCGATCCTTGAAGATTTGCACGGCGGTCGGGGAGAGTTTGTCGGAAACGAGAACGCGGGGCATTTTTTGTTCCTTGAATGGGCTGGCGCCTTACCCTCCTCCTTGTGGGGAAGGTCGTCGCGCAGCGACGGGTTGGTTGAGTGAATCGTCTCTTTGGGCGGCCCTCCCCGATTGGGGGAGGGCAAAGTCGCGCTAGGCCGCTTGCTTCAGCGAAGTTTTTTGCGCGGAAAAAGCCCAGTCGAGCCACGGCATCAACGCCTCGATATCGGAGGTTTCCACCGTTGCGCCGCACCAGATGCGCAGACCCGGAGGGGCGTCGCGATAGTGGCCGATGTCGTAGGCTACGCCTTCCTTGTCGAGCGCCGAGGCCAGGCCTTTGGCAAACGCCGCCTGGCCGTCGGCGTCGAGCGCGGTCACATCCGGGTCGACGATGGAAAGGCATACGGACGTGTTCGATCGGGTCGCCGGGTCGCTGGCCAGATGGCCAAGCCACGCCGAGCCTTGAACGAAGCGGTCGATGACGGCGGCGTTGGCATCGGCGCGGGAGATCAAGGCATCGAGCCCGCCGATTTTCTTCGCCCAATGCAGCGCATCGAGATAATCCTCGACGCACAGCATCGACGGCGTGTTGATGGTTTCGCCCTTGAAAATGCCTTCGATCAGCTTGCCGCTCTTGGTCAGGCGGAAAATCTTGGGCAGCGGCCAGGCCGGCACATAGGTTTCCAGTCGCTCCACTGCACGGGGCGAAAGAATAAGCATGCCGTGGGCGCCTTCGCCGCCCAGCACTTTCTGCCAGGAGAAGGTGACCACATCGAGCTTTTCGAGATCGAGCTTTTGCGCGAAGGCAGCCGAGGTGGCGTCGCAGATGGTGAGGCCTTCGCGGTTCGCCGGAATGAAATCGCCGTTGGGCACGCGCACGCCGGAGGTGGTGCCGTTCCAGGTGAAGACCACATCGCGCGAAAAATCGATCGTTGCGAGATCCGGCAAGGCACCGTAGGGCGCTTCGATCCGGCGCACGTCGGCAAGCTTCAACTGCTTGACGACATCTGTGATCCAGCCGGCGCCAAAGGATTCCCAGGCTACCATGTCGACGCCGCGCGCGCCGAGCAGCGACCACAGCGCCATTTCGACGGCGCCGGTGTCGGAGGCCGGCACGATGCCGATGCGGTAGCCAGCCGGCACGTTCAGGATTTCGCGGGTAAGGTCGATCGCCTCGGCGAGCTTGGTCTTGCCAAGCTTGGCGCGGTGCGAACGGCCAAGGGCCGCGTCTTTCAGCGCCTCGACTGACCAGCCGGGACGTTTGGAGCAGGGACCTGAGGAAAAATGAGGATTTGCCGGACGCAGGTCCGGCTTGGGGAGAGTCGTCATCGTGGTCTATCCTTCCAGATAGCTAGCCCCTCGTTGGGGAGGGGTGGCCCACGGACGGCGATATGCCTGCCGGCTTCCGGCGTCAAGAGAAAACTTTTTGTCGTGGTCAGGATACTGGCGTCGATGCCAGCCTGTCGCGGACAAGAAAACGGCGGACCCAAAGGCCCGCCGCGATCGTTCCGAAGATGGAGAAGGCTACCAGAGATCGTAGCGCAGGCCGACCTTAATCTGGTGCATATCGATGCCTTTGCGCTGTTCGATGCCGCTATCGGCAATCGCATAGTATTTTACTTCAGGCGCGTTGAGGTACTGATAGCCGAAGTCAAGCGAGGTATTTTTTGAGACTTGGTAGGAAAAGCCTGCCGAAAGTCCGTACAGGAGGTCGTAATCGGTCTTGCTGGCCGAAGCGACGGTGGTGTAGTCGGCTCCGCTCGGTGCCCGGCAAGTGAAGTCCACGTCCGTCTTGGTGTTGCCGACCGTCTGGCTGGTCGAACTGTTTTCGCATCTCGCGCCGACCGACGCCTTTGTGCGTGTCATCAGCACGCCCACGCCGGCGCCAATATAGGGCGTGAAGCCGGCATAAGTGCCGAGGTCGATATAGCCGTTGGCCAAGCCATTCCAGGCGCTGGTGCGCGCCGAGGCGTTGACCATGCAATCGCGCCGCCAATCGTTGTTGACCGACACCTGCGGCGCGCCTACGGCGTTGCCGTCGGCATCGAGGGTAGTTTTGGTCACGGTCCTTGACCCGAGGCAGCCGAAATCCGGCATGTTTGTGACGGCGGGGTTGAGGCCGTTCACAAGGCCAAATGGGTCGAGATAGCCGGCGTCCAGATGGCCCTCGCCACTGTAGCGGTTATTGGCCAGGATGCCGACATTGACGTCGGCGCGTAGCCAGTCGTTGAAATGATAGCCGACGCCGACACTTCCGGTCAGGGTGGGCTGATGTTCGCTGTAGGAGAATGCGCGCAACGGACCAATCCGGGCGAAGTCGTTGTAGAACAGCGCATCGTCCACCGAAAGCGATGTATTCTTGTAGTCCTGCTTGAAAGCATAGCCGACATCACCGCGCAGATACCAGCCCGAGCCGATTTCGACGGGCTTGTATTCCGGCGCCTGGTCCACATAGATCGGCGGGTCGTAATCGGCGGCAAGCGCCGGCGCCAACGGCATGAGCGCGGTGACGCCAAGCGCGAGCACGATACGCGTTTTGAATTTCATGGTCCCCAACTCCCGAAGTTGCCACGGGTCGCGTTCACGAATACGGCCACCGTTTCCGGGAGTATTGTTAACCATAGTGGTTAAGTGCCGGTTAACCCTGTTGAAAATACCAACCAGTGAAAGCAACGGGCTGCCGGATACTTGTCTCGTGGGGTTGGTGCATCGTGCCGCTTTCGGATGACCGGTCTTGCCGCACTGCCACCATGATCTCAGCGGGGGATCGGCCGGAGCCGGGCCCGTGTTGTGATTTGGCTGTCCGAACGGCGAGGCGTATATTAGCAAAGCGTGGGGCAGCAGTCCTAATCGGGAGAAGAACCATGGCACGAAAGTACATCGACTGCCGAGAATTCCCGAGTGAGATGCAATGCACCATCGCCATCTCCGCGGATCGGGAAGACGAACTCATCGAGGCTGCGGTGCAGCACGCCGTGTCGGTCCACGGCGAAAGAGACAGCCCTGAATTCCGGGCCGAAATCAGGAAAGTAATTCACGAAGGCGCGCCGGTCGCCTGATCGCTCTCTGGAACGATTGCCCGGCCGGCATGCTCGCCCGGCGCAGGCCGGGCGGTTTTCGGCAGACACGGCATGCCTTAGGTCTACTTGGTGTAGAGCGGCTCCGGTTCGTAGGCGACCGTTTGCGGCCGGCTGCAATTGTTGGTGCCGCCGAACGAATAGCGCAAGCCGCCGCGGACCTCGTGGGTGTTGATGCCGCGGTCGAAACCGGGACCGGCACCGGGGCCGCCTGCGGAAGAGTCGGCATAGCTGAACATCTTGCCGCCGTTGATGTGGCTGAAACGGTAGCCGACGTCGAGGTCCAGCTTGTCGGTCAGGCAGTAGGAGGCGCCGGCCATCAGCGCATAGGCGAAACGCCATCCCTTGCCGCCGCCATGCCGGTCGTCGACCCCGGGGAAACTGTTGTGCAGATCGTCCCATTTGACATGGGCACCGCCGATGCCGGCACCCACATAAGGCGTGATCCGGTTCCAGGTGCCGAGGTCCACATAGGCGTTGGCCAGCAGCAGAAGCGCACTGAAGTTGGAGGTGTCGACCGAGGTTTCCGTGCCGTCCGATGTCTGGCCGGTGAATTTCGACTTGGCCCAGTAGTCTGCCGTCAGGTCGGTGCGGAAATACCGGTTTACCTTGTAGCCGACGCCGCCGCCGACCGACAAAGCGCCCTTGAGCGAGCCGGAATCGAAGGATTTGGAACCGGGAACCGGGACGGCTTCGCCGCAGGGGCCACAATTTTCCGCGCCATAGGTGATGTAGTCGGCCCCGCGAAAATCGGATTTATGATAGCCGAGATCGCCGCGGATATACCATCCGCCATACTGAACGTCCTGGATAACAGGGGGGGCTTCCTCGACCGGCGGCTCGTATAGGTCAGCAGCCAGGGCCGGAGCGGCCAGCGTGGTCGCCATGGCGGCGGCGAGCGCCGCTCTCTTGAAATAGAACATCGTGTCACCCCTGAACCCGCGAGACAGAACAAACGCTGCCCAATTTAATGGTCTCAGTCGGGGACAATGATGTATAAAGGTTAAGTCGTATTTAACCGTATCGCTTAACCATGGCCGGCTAAGAGCCTGTTTGGAAACTCTGCCCGGTCGGTCATCTGGCGTATTTTTCTACGCTTCCGGTGCTCGCGTACTGGTGTACGCTCCGCTCCGGACTCTAGGACGTGCGGCTTCCTGTCTGGCAAAAGATCAGGCGGCGCTACGCGTTTCGGCAATCACTTCAACGAGTTGATTCACGATGGTTTCGACCAGTTGCTGGTCGTCGCCCTCGGCCATGACGCGGATAAGCGGTTCGGTTCCGGATGGACGGATGACGAGGCGCCCGGCGCCGCCTAGACGATTGCGCGCATCCTCGATCGCCTCCTTGACGGTGGCGTCTTCCAGCGGCTTGCCGCCGGAGAAGCGCACATTCTTGAGCAGTTGCGGTACCGGCTCGAATTTCTTGGACAGCTCGCTGACCGGGCGGTTCTGGCGCTTGACGCAGGCCAACACCTGGAGGGCCGAGACGAGCCCGTCGCCGGTGGTTGAGAAATCCGATAACACGATATGGCCGGACTGCTCGCCGCCGACGTTCAGGCCGTGTGCCCGCATGTGCTCTACCACGTAGCGGTCGCCGACCTTGGTGCGGTGCAGTTGCAGGTTGAGGCCGCCGAGGAACCGTTCGAGGCCGAGGTTGGACATGATCGTCGAGACGACGCCGCCGCCGGCGAGACGCCCGCTCTGGTGCCAGGCCTCGGCAATCAGCGCCATGATCTGGTCGCCGTCGACGATCGCGCCGTTTTCATCGACGATGACGACGCGGTCGGCATCGCCGTCGAGCGCGATGCCGATATCGGCGCGGACTTCGTGCACCTTCTTCTGCAAGCCGGCCGGATGGGTTGAGCCGCATTCCTTGTTGATGTTGTAGCCGTTGGGATCGTCGTTGATCGAGATAACCTCGGCTCCCAGTTCCCACAGGACCGCAGGCGCGACCTTGTAGGCGGCGCCATTGGCGCAGTCGACGACGATCCTCAGGCCCGAAAGGGACATCGAGCGCGGCAGCGTGCGCTTGGCAAATTCGATGTAGCGGTCATGGACGCCGTCGACCCGCTTGGCGCGGCCCAGGCCGTCGGAATCGGCGAGCGCCATCTCGATGTCGTTGTCCAGCATCGCCTCTATGCGCTGTTCGATATCATCGGAAAGCTTGTAGCCGTCCGGGCCGAACAGCTTGATGCCGTTGTCGAAATAGGGGTTGTGCGAGGCCGAGATCATCACGCCGATATCGGCGCGCAGCGAGCGTACCAGCATGGCCACCGCAGGCGTGGGGATCGGGCCGAGCAGGAACACGTCCATGCCTGCCGCGCAGAGTCCCGAAACCAGCGCGCTTTCGATCATATAGCCGGAAAGGCGCGTATCCTTGCCGAGCACGACGCGATGGCGATGGCTGCCGCGCTGGAAGGAAAGGCCGGCCGCCATGCCGACGCGCATGGCGATTTCCGCCGTCATCGGAAATTTGTTGGCGCGTCCGCGAATACCATCCGTGCCGAAATAACGTCCCATGGTTACTTCTATCCCTGCCTGCTTCCAGCCGGGCAACTAATGCCATAACTACTGAAACTGCGGTTATCACAATGTATGAGTTTATGTAACGAATCCTTAGAATTCGTTCTGTTCGGTGAAAATCGGCCGAAAACAGGAAAATAAGGCGGATTAGGGACGATTGGGGCGCGGCGCGTCGGCATTGCCATGATTTGCGCGTAATCGAGGGTTGTGTTCTGATAATGTCGGCCCGCATCTGGCACGGTCCAGCGCCGAGCGATTTTGCCTGGCGGGGTGTTTTGGGCGGCAGCAACGGAGAGACGCATGCTTATTGATCGACTCGCGACATTGACCGGCCTTGCCGTGTTCACGCTGCTGCTGGCATCGCCGGCCAGTGCGCTCACCATGGCCGAGTGCAGCACCAAATATAACGCGGCCAAGGAGGGCGGCACGCTTAACGGCCAGACGTGGAACCAGTTCCGCAAGGCAGAGTGCGCCGCCGATGCCAGCGCCGCGACCACGGAAGAGGCAAAGCCGGCGAAGAAGGCGAAGAAAACCAGCGCCAAGGCTGACAAGGCCGAGACGGCTGCAGCCGGCGACGATGCAGCGAAGGGCCTTACCAGCAAGGAGTGCAGCACCAAGTACCAGGCAGCCAAGGCTGCCGGCACGCTGAACGGGATGAAGTGGAACGATTTCCGCAAGGCTGAGTGCGGTCCCGGCGCCAGCGCTGCCGCCGACGGCGTGAAGCCGACCAAGGCCAAGGCTTCAACGAAGACCGCGGATACCGCAAAGTCCGACGCCGGCGGCAAAGGATTGTCGATGGCTGAGTGCTCCACCAAATACCAGGCTGCCAAAACCGGTGGTACGCTGGGCGGCCTGAAATGGAACGATTTCCGAAAGGCCAATTGCGGTGCCAATGCCTCCGACGACGATACCGTGCCAGCGGCTAGCGAGGCGAACTATACCAGCGAGCCGGCAAAGCCGACCGCCAAGGCGCCGAAGGGTGTAAAGTTCCCGAGCGCGGTCGCCAGCAAATATTCCTCCGAAACCCCCGGCAAGGCGCGCATGCACACCTGCCTCGACCAGTATTACGCCAACAAGGATGCCGATGCGCTCGGCGGGTTGAAGTGGATCCAGAAGGGCGGCGGTTTCTACAGCCTCTGCAACGCCCGGCTGAAGGGCTGACTACCGGCGCAATTTTGCTTGACTGCGTAATTTTACTTTAGAATGAAAAACCCCGCGAGGCGCCTCGCGGGGTTTTTCTTGACGTTTCGTCAGGCCTCTTTATCCGACCGGCTATCGTGTGCCCTTCCAGCGCCCGTTCCTACCCGTCGGCCTGCTGTCCGCCGCGCCCTTTGCCGATGTAGGGCAGCACGAACATGTAGAGTCCGCTGAACAGGAGCAGGAAAAGCGGAAGCAGGGGCGAATAGACGATCCATGCTAGCGGCTGCCCCATCGCCATCGTCGCGAAATTGGCGATGACGGTTATCGTAAAGAGTATGGAAAGCCAACGATGGCCCTGCCTGATCCATTTGCTCCAGGTCATGAAATCTCCTGTTGAATTGGCTAAAATCGGTCACTCGCGGGGTGACCGCACGATCTGCAATGTGGTCGGCGTCAGCCTTCCCGTGTGAGAACCTGTTCGAGTTTTTCGAGGAACTGCGGCCAGCCGGCTTTGGCGCCGCCATAAGCCTGCTTCTGGTCCGGCCTGAAGCCCGATTGCTCGACCCGCAGGCGGGTGCCCGTTTCTGTCGGGACAAGCGTAAAGGTCACCACACTTTTCAAGTCGTAAGCCGCATCGTCATGGGCAAAGTCCCATCTGTAGGACAGTGTCGTATGCGGCTCGACGGCGAGGACCTCGCAATCCAGCACGCCGCCCCAGTCGCCGCGAAGATTGAAGCGATGCCCAATGGCGGGCTTGAAATCGTTCTTCATCAGCCACTCCTCGATCAGATGCGGTTGCGTGAGTGCACGCCAGATCTTTTCGGCCGAATGGGGAAATTCCCTTTCGATGGTGACGGTGCGGTGTTCGGTCGCTTTCTCGTTCATTGGTCCATCCTTTTGAGCAGGTCTTCGAGGTTATCCATGCGGCCTTGCCAGAACCGGGTCATTTCGCTTGTCCAGTCGACCAGTGGCGCCAGGGCATCCAGTTGCGCGCTATAATGCGTCTGGCGTCCTTCACGGCGGTCGCGCACCAGCCCCGCCAGCTTCAGGATGCCGATATGCTTGGAGACGGCCGGCTGGGAGATGCCGGCCTGTGCCGTCAGCGCGCCGACCGTTTTCTCTCCTTCGCGGCACAGGCGCTCGAAGAGTGCTCGCCGCGTCGGATCGGCCAGGGACCGGAAAAGAGCATCATGAAAGTCAGTCATGACAATTTATAACCAGATAGCTATGGATACGCACTCATAACTGCATGGCTATGGATAAGTCAAGGGGAATGGCGGCAGCCGGCGGCAGAAACGAAAACACCGCGGGCTGGCCGCGGTGCTTTCGTTCTCTATCGCTTAGAGACTGTCCTTCAATCAGGCCTTAGTTTGACGGCTGCGGCTCCATGCCACCTTCGGGCTCGGGGCCTTTTTTCTTGCCGCGCGCGGTGCCGCCTGCCTTGGGTACGGCCGATCCGCGGCTCGTCGGCGTATCGTCGCCAAGGTCGCGCGAGGGCTTGTTGCCGGCGATCAGTTGCTTGATCTCGTCGCCGGACAGCGTCTCGTATTCGAGCAGTCCTTCGGCCAGCGCGATCCAGTCCTTCTTCTTCTTGGTCAGGATCGTTCTGGCCAACGTATAGGCCTCGTCGATCAGGCGGCGCACCTCGGCGTCGATGATCTGCGCAGTCTCTTCCGAGATGTTCTGCTGGCGGGCCACCGAATGGCCGAGGAAGACTTCTTCCTGGTTGTCGCCATAGGCGACGTGACCGAGTTTGTCGGAGAAGCCCCAGCGCGTCACCATGGCGCGCGCCAGCTTGGTCGCCTGCTCGATGTCGGAGGAAGCGCCGGAGGTGATGTTCTCCTTGCCGAACTTGAACTCTTCCGCCACGCGGCCGCCCATCATGATGGCAAGCCGCGAGATCATGTATTTGTAGCTCATCGAATAGCGGTCGCCTTCCGGCAACTGCATGACCATGCCGAGCGCACGGCCGCGCGGGATGATCGTCGCCTTGTGCAGCGGATCGGCCGCCGGCACGTTGAGCGCCAGGATGGCATGGCCGGCCTCGTGATAGGCGGTCAGTTCCTTCTCGGCCTGGGTCATGGCCGAGGAGCGGCGCTCCGCGCCCATCATGATCTTGTCCTTGGCGTCCTCGAACTCGGCCATGGTGACGAGGCGCTTGTTGCGCCGCGCCGCCATCAGCGCGCTCTCGTTGACGAGGTTCATCAGGTCGGCGCCGGAAAAGCCCGGCGTTCCGCGTGCAATGACCTTGAGATCGACATTGGGAGCCAGTGGCACGTTGCGGACATGAACCTTGAGGATTTTCTCGCGGCCGATGATGTCGGGGTTCGGCACCACGACCTGACGGTCGAAGCGGCCGGGCCGTAACAACGCCGGGTCGAGCACGTCGGGCCGGTTGGTGGCGGCGATCAGGATGATGGACTCGTTGGATTCGAAGCCGTCCATCTCGACCAGCAACTGGTTCAGCGTCTGTTCGCGCTCGTCGTTGCCGCCGCCGAGGCCGGCGCCGCGATGACGGCCGACCGCATCGATTTCGTCGATGAAGATGATGCAGGGCGCGTTTTTCTTGGCCTGGTCGAACATGTCGCGCACACGGGATGCGCCGACGCCGACGAACATCTCGACGAAGTCAGAACCGGAAATGGTGAAGAAGGGCACGTTCGCCTCGCCGGCGACAGAGCGCGCGAGCAGCGTTTTACCGGTGCCGGGCGGGCCGACGAGCAGCACGCCGCGCGGAATCTTGCCGCCGAGGCGCTGGAATTTTTGCGGATCGCGCAGGAATTCGACGATTTCCTCCAGGTCCTCCTTGGCCTCGTCGACGCCGGCGACGTCTGCGAAGGTGACGCGGCCATGCGCTTCCGTCAAAAGCTTGGCCTTGGACTTGCCGAAGCCCATGGCGCGGCCGGAGCCGGACTGCATCTGGCGCATGAAGAAAATCCACACGCCGAGGATCAGGATCATCGGCAACCACGAGATCAGATAGCCGAGCAGCGTGTTGGAGCCGTCGGTTTCAGGCCGGGCGTTGATGGTGACGTTCTTGGCTTCAAGCCTCGACACCAGCGACTGATCGCCGGGCGAATAGGTCTGGAAACCGGTCGAATTGTCGGTGTAGCTGCCGCTGATGCGTTCTCCGGCGATGGTCACCGCCTTGACCCGTCCTGCGTCCACGTCCTGCAGGAATTGCGAATAGGCGATGTCACTCGACGCGCCACGCGTCTGCGGAGTCTGGAACAGATTGAAGAGCGCGATGAGCAGGACCGCTATAATCGCCCACAGTGCCAGGTTGCGATAGTTAGGATTCATCGATTATCCCGTTGGCGCCGACAGGCGGACGCGCACGATTTGAGAGAAGCTCGCCTTAACATAGGGAGAGCGCCCGGCCTTGCCAAGCAGAACTGCGCGTCTCGGTTAAGCCTTGCCGGCCTGTCTGCCGTCTTGCAGGCCGGCTATAGGCGGCGCAGGGAAAGCAGGCGCGCCGACAAGATCGGCGAGTGCTGCGGCAAGGTCGAGGTCGAAGGACGGCAAAAAACGCGAGAAAGGCGCAACCAGCGGCAAAACCTCCACGCCCAACGGTTTGCGGGGCGAAAGCGCAGGCTGCGCCGGATCGCGCCGAAACGCCGGTTCGGCGGCATCGGCCGCGCGCAGCAGGCTGCCCGGGACGCCGTTTTCGAGGGTTGCGCGCTCTGCCATGGCCTTGTGGCCAAGGGGCTCGATCAACAAGCCGCCCCGTTCGTTGCGAAAATTGATGCGGCGGCGGCCGTCCCAGACCATCCCGTCGGTGGCGATGGAGGCGGCGGGCAGATCGCGCCATTCGCGGCGAAGGAAGATGCCCGCCCGCCTTACGTCGATCACCGTCCGCGACAATGTGGCGCAAAGTCCGGGAGTGCCGAGCCTGCCGAAAAGGGACGCCGTTCGTGCCTCGTCGGGCGGGAAGGGGGTGCCGCCGACCGTGGCGAGCAGCATGCGCATGGCAGTGACGGCAGCATGGCGGTCGCCGCCGGCGAAGGCGGGGTCGAGGCGGACAAGGCCCGGCGCTGGCTGGCTGGCAAAACCGCGGATCAGGGCCGCGGCATGCCGGCTGATGGCTTGGCGTGTGGCTGCCGCACCGGTCGCGGTGGCGATGCTGTCCGCAAACTGAGTGGCGCGGTCTTTGTGCAGCGCGGCACGGATACGGGGGCGCTCGAAATGCTCGTCGATATTGGTCGGGTCCTCGATCCAGCCGACGCCCTCCCGGCTGAGGAATTCACGCAAGGCTTCGCGTCTCGTTGCCAGCAACGGCCGCACGATCCAGATGCTCCAGTCGTGGAGGGTGGCGGGCGCCATGCCGGCTAGACCGCGCTCATGCCGGGGGGCGGTTGTCTGCGTCCGCTTTTGCCGCATCGATATCGTCTCGGCCTGGTCGTCGGCGGTGTGGCCGGTAACGATCATGCCGATGCCGGTGTCCTTTGCTGCTTCGGCCAGCAGGCGGTAGCGAGCTTCGCGCGCGGCGGCAGGCACGCCGGTCGACGGCTTGGCGCCGCTCCATACCAGTGTTCGATGAGGGATGCCGTGCTCCGTGCAGAGCCGGGCCACGGCTTGTGCTTCCGCGGCTGAGCCCGGCCGCAGATCATGGTCGACGGTGACGGCCAGAAGCGGTGCTGCCGGAGCCTTACGTTCGAGGTGGCGCTTGAGGAGAAGAAGCAGCGCGGTGGAATCGCCGCCGCCGGAAATGGCGACGAGAGCGCCATGGGTAAAATCGATGGAAGAAAAGAGGTCGTCGGGAAGGCCGGTCACGCTGCTGGAGCCGTGTTCCGCCCGAAGCGATGTCAGCACGAGGCCTGTGCCCGTTCCTGCTTGATCCGCGCCTTGAGCGCGCCGGAAACGTCGGGGTATCGCTTGCTGATTTCGCCGAAGGTCGCGCAGGCGACATCGCGCTGGTGGAGGCCGACAAGGGAAATACCGAGCTTCAGCAGCATGTCGGGGGCTTTCTTGGCCTTCGGGTAGTCCTTGGAGGCTGCGAGGAAGATTTCGGCCGCGTCGCGGTATTTCTGCTGGCCCAGCAGCGATTCGCCCAGCCAGTAGTGCGCGTCCGCTGCCCTGGCGTCCTTGGGGAAGCGCGCGATGTGGTCGCGGAAACCCTGCTCGGCGGTGCTGTAGTCGCCCGACAGGATGAACTGGTAGGCGTTGCGGTAAAGCTCGTCGGGATTGTCGGTGGGGGGTAGTGCGGCAACCACCGCGTTGCCCGAGTTGCCAGTCTGCGCATCCGCTGCAGGGGCCGAACCCTGCGTGGTCGACTGGGTGTTGCCGCTGGCGTCGACCACGTTGCCGTTCTTGTCCACGGTGATGGTGCCGAAGTTTTTCGGTGGCGCGCCGGTCGTTCCATTGCTGCTACCCGGCACGACGGTGCCGGGATCGCCTGTGCCGGAATCGATGATGACGTCCTCGATGCTTTGGCCGTCGGCGGGTGCCGCGGCGGCCGGTGCCTGCGCCACACTGTTGCCGGTACTGCCCGCGTCCGACTTCTTCTGGCCTGCGGGCGCGCCCTGTTCAAGCTGCTGGAAGCGGAATTCGTTGTCTTCCTGCTGCTTGCGGATCTGTTCCTGCATTTGCAGGATCTGGAAATTGAGTTCCTCGATCTTGCCGTTCATCTGGCGGATCTGGTCTTCAAGTCCGGTAGTGCCCGCCGCCTGCGATTGAGCGAGCTGGACGTTATCGGCTTTCTTTTCACCGAAGACACCGGGCAAGCCGAAAGACGGCAGGTGGATGGAAAAGCCGCCTTCCGACGGCGTCGACGATCCGGTGCCGCCGGCTAAAGCCGCCGCCCCGGACAATAACAGCACCGCAAGCGTGCCGCTCAGGATCGATCTGAAATGCATATGCCTCTCGCCATCGTCTTGGACCGTGACGACGCTGCCTTGATCGCCATCATGGACCTAACCCTTGTTGGAGCCTGATCCCGCAAGCGGTTTCCACATCCGGGATCATGCCTTGGAACGTTCGCGCCGAACCGACCGATGAACACGGCAACCATGTCGCTATGCTCGAAGTCGTCGCCGGCACGCGGCCTTTTAGCAGGGCGCCAGACTTCGGCCAAATTTTGTTTACGTTTTGCAAACATGAAAAAGGCGGCCCCGAGGCCGCCTTTCCCGAACAATTGTTGCAAAAATGCCGATCAGCTGCCGGCTCCGGAGAGCGTGGTGACGGCGCGGCGGTTCTGCGACCAGCAGGAGATGTCGTCGCACACCGCGACAGGCCGCTCCTTGCCGTAGGAAATCGTCTTGAGCCGGTTGGCCGCGACACCCTTGGCGACGAGGAAGTCGCGGGTGGCAGCGGCGCGGCGCGCGCCCAGCGCGAGGTTGTATTCGCGCGTGCCGCGCTCGTCGGCGTGGCCTTCGATGACGATGCGGTACTGGCTGTATTTGTTCAGCCACTGCGCCTGGCGGGCCAGCGTCTGCTGGGCGTCGGCACGGATCGAGGAGGAGTCCGTATCGAAGAAGATGCGGTCGCCGATATTGACGGTGAAATCCTGAGCGGAGCCGGGGGTTGCGGCGCCGGCGCCATTGAGGCCGAGGTCAGCGGCGCTGTTGAGGTTCTTCTTGGAGGCGCAACCGGCGATCGCCAGCGAGGCGAAAAGCGCGATCATGGCCGGGTTTGCTGCAAGTTTTGCGATACGGCGCATGCCGCCTCTCCTTCGCATTTCGAGTGAATCCATTGATCGACCAGTAACCACGTTTGGGTTAACCGTCACTCAACAGACACGGTTAATATTTGGTTCAGGCCGCCGTCCGCAGCCCATTGCCCGAGGCCACATCTCACGCGGACCCTAGGCTTAAATGCGGCCAAAACGCGACAGAGATGAGGAAAGAGGCCCCGAAAGGCCTCTTTTGTGCATCGGTCGAAAGAATTGCTGCGCTTCTATTCCAGCAACGGCGACCAGGCAGGGTCGGAAGCAAAGTTCGCCGTCGGGATAGACTGTTCGTTGCGGCCGGTCAGGTCGACCGAGATGAGTTTCGGTCCGCCGCCGGAATCGCGGAAGAACATCAGCACGCGGCCGTTTGGCGCCCAGGTCGGGCCTTCCTGCTGGAAGCCGGTCGAGAGGATGCGCTCGCCCGAACCGTCGGTGCGCATGACGCCGATCTGGAACTGGCCGCCGGACTGCTTGGTGAAGGCGATCAGGTCGCCGCGCGGCGACCACACCGGCGTCGAATAGACGCCGTCGCCAAAGGAGATGCGGTGCGGGTTCGAGCCATCCGCGCCCATCACGTAGATCTGCGAGCGGCCGCTGCCGCCGCCGCGATCCGAGGTGAAGACGATCTGCGAGCCGTCGGGCGAATAGGAGGGCGAGGTGTCGATGGCGATGGAGTCCGTCAGCCGCGTCGTCGCCCGGCTGCGCAGGTCCATGGCGAAGATGTTGGAATTGCCGTCGTCGCGCATCAGGCTCATGATCACCTTCTGGCCGTCCGGCGAGAAGCGCGGGGCGAACGTCATGCCGGGAAAGTTGCCGACCAGTTCGCGCTGGCCGGTTTCGATCTGCAGCAGGTAGACGCGCGGCTGGCCGCTCTCATACGACATATAGGTGATTTCCTGCCGGTTCGGCGAGAAACGCGGCGTCAAAACGATGGACTTGCCGTCGGAAAGGTAGCGCACATTGGCGCCGTCCTGGTCCATGATGGCAAGGCGCTTCCTGCGCGCGTTCTTGGCGCCGGATTCGTCGATGAAGACGATGCGGGTGTCGAAATAGCCCTTCTCGCCGGTCAGCCGTTCGTAGATGGCGTCAGCAATGATGTGGGCGATGCGGCGCTTGTTGCTGTCGTTGGCGAAGAACTGCTCGCCCGAAAGCTGCTGGCCGGCATAGGTGTCCCAGAGGCGGTATTCGGCGCGGATGCGCCCGTCCGCTTCCTTGCTGACGCGCCCGGTGACCAGCGCCTGTGCGTTGATGACCTTCCAGTCGTCGAAGCGGGGGGCGACGTCGGGATTCGATATCTTTTCGATGAAGGCCGACTTGTCGATGGGCGCGAACAGGCCCGATCGCTTCAGGTCGGCGGTGACGATACCGGAAATCTCCGCTCCGAGCTGGTCACCGGCGAGGAAGTCGGTGATGGCGATCGGCAGCGGCTCGATATTGCCCTTGTTGACGTCGATCGTCACCAGGGCGTTTGCCGGTACCGTGGCAAGCCCGCCGACCGCGGCGGCGAGCGCACCGACCACCATGAGCGTCGAAAGCAGTTTCTTCATGCGATAAACCTCTTCTATCCTCTTCGGCGACGGTCGTTCAGAACATGTCGCTCGGATCGAAATTGACCACCACTTCGGCCCAGGTGTCGTATTTGTCGGCCGGCAAGTTGAACGGCGCACATTTCTGCACGGCGCGAACCGCCGATTCGGCAGCCGTCCGGCCGGGGCCGGAGGCAGCGCCGCCCGCCACGACCTGCGGGCGGCCTTCCAACTGGCCCGAGCGGTCGAGCTGGAAGCGTACGGAAACCTTCAGCGTCGCGGCGTCGTCGACGCCGGCCGGGATGCTCCAGCAGCCGCCGAGCTTCTGGCGCAGCGCGTCCATCTCGTTTTGCGAAAGCTTGGAGCCGCCGGTCGATTTTTCGCCGCCCAGCGATGCTTGTTCGGTCGAGCGCTTGGCGCCGCCGCCGGATGCCTTCTGCTTGTTGAGCAGCGCCGCGATCTTGTCGTCCAGCGCGTTGTCGGCCGATTTCGGCTTGGACGACGCTTCCTTGACCGGCTTGTCGGCGTTCTTGCGGTCGGGCGCCTTGGCGGTTTCGGCCTGTGCCGGCTGCGGTTTCGGGCGCGCGTCGGGCGCAGGCGCCGCATCGGGCAGCTTGACGCTATCCGCAGGCTGTTCGGCGGCGATGGCCTCGGCCACCGCATCCGGCTTGACGTCGGGCTGCGGCTTTTGCTCCGCCGTCTTTTCCTTGGGCGGCGTCGGTTTCGGTTCCGGCTCCTTGACGGGCACCGGCTTCGGCTCCGGTTGCTTGACCGGG
Organism: Mesorhizobium sp.; assembly: GCA_049647745.1. Taxonomy (GTDB): domain Bacteria; phylum Pseudomonadota; class Alphaproteobacteria; order Rhizobiales; family Rhizobiaceae; genus Mesorhizobium. Next base: position 4,082 of record JBARYG010000102.1, on the reverse strand, counting down.
TCGGGCTTCACCTCTTCCTTGGGCTGGGGAACCGGGGCCACCTCGGTGGCGGGAACCGGCTTCGGCTCTTCCTTCGGCTTCGGCACGTCCTCGGTCTTCACTTGCTCCTTGGGCTCGGGCGCGGGCGGCGGGGCGGCTGCTTCCTCGACGGGCTTGGGCGTGGCCTCCGGCGTCACCGGCTTTTCGGTATCCACGGAATTCTCGCCGACCTTTTGCGCGTCGGCGACGATGTCGGGCCGCTCGGTCGGCGTCGGCGCCGGCTTGTCGCGCATCGTCGCCTTCTTGTCGCCCTGCTGGATCTGGGTAATTTCCGACAGCGGTACGATATCGACCGGCAGCGACTCGACGTCGGTCACTTCCAGCGCAGACGGTCCCGACAGCGAAAACAGGCCGAAGGCCAGTACCGCCGCATGCAAGATCACCGATGTGGTGAGACCCGCCTTCAAGATTACTGATCCTGTTCCTGCAGCGTGACGAGGCCGATATTCTTGTAGCCGGCGGCCGAGATGCGGGCCATAACCTTCATCACCGTGCCGTAGTCGGCGGTCTTGTCGCCGCGCACGAAGATGCGTTCGTCATAGCCGGTCTTGGAAATGGCCTGCAGCTTGGCCACTACTTCGTCGATGGGGATTTCGGTTTCCTGGAGATAGACCTTGCCGACGTCGTTGATAGAAACCGTGATCGGCTGGGTATCGGCGTTCATCGCCTTGGCCTGCGTGTCGGGCAGGTCTATCGGTACGCCGACCGTCAAAAGCGGCGCCGCCACCATGAAGATGATGAGCAGCACCAGCATCACGTCCACCATCGGGGTGACGTTGATTTCCGACATCAGGCTGTGATGACGGCCGCGCCGCCGGTGGCCGCGCCCGCCACGGCCGGAGCCGCCGGAACCCATTGACATTCCCATGATCGTTCTAAGCCTTCTGCGCTACTTTTTCATCGATTTGGCGCGAGAGTATGGCGGAGAATTCGTCGGCGAATCCTTCCATTTTCACGGCGATCTTGCTCGCGTCCGATGACAGCTTGTTGTAGGCGATGACGGCGGGAATGGCGGCAAGCAGGCCGATGGCGGTCGCCAGCAGCGCCTCGGCGATACCCGGCGCCACCACAGAAAGGCTGGTGTTCTTGGAAGCGGCGATCGCCTGGAACGAGGTCATGATGCCGATGACGGTGCCGAACAGGCCGATGAAGGGGGCGGCCGAACCGGTGGTGGCGAGGAAGCCGAGGCGGCCTTCCAGCTTTTCCATCTCGCGCGTCAGCGCCAGGTCCATCGCCTTGTCGATACGGTTCTGCAGGCCGAGCGGCGATTTGGCGCCTTTCTCGAAGCTTTTCTTCCATTCGCGCATGGCGGCGACGAAGATCGCGCCCATGCCGGTGGTCTTGCGATCGGCCAGCGTGCGGTAAAGCTCTTCCAGCGATTGCCCCGACCAGAATATCTGTTCGAAGCGGTTGAGCGACAGCCGCATGCGCCCGTATGAAACAAGCTTGTCGACGATGATCGCCCAACTCCATACCGAGGCCGCGATCAGTCCCAGCATGACCAGCTTGACCACCCAACTGGCCTGCATGAACAGTGCCCAAATCGACAAGTGCGCGCCCGGTTCGGCGAGTGCGATATTTTCCATCTGTGAGGTCCTTAAGATTTTCCGGGCGTGGCTTGCGGCTGGCCCTGCGCATTCCTTGTGTTGCCGTTTGCCCGAAAATTTCGCGAGCGGCCTCAAAAAATGCAGCGTCGCGGCCTTTTCAGGGCAAATGTTGGTGAAAGGAAGGCGCTCGATCCCTTCGATTTTCATCAAACCCTTCATGAACCGTTATGGTTAAGGATGGGTTAGGGATGCTCGTGCGGCTTGGCGCCTCGGGAAGCGGGCGGCCTTCGTTAAAGACAGACGATTCGCTACGATTATTTCCGCATGAACGCGGCGATCCATTCTTTGGGAAAGCGGCGCGGCTTGCCGTTCTCGCCGATGATGGCGGCATGGACATTCGCTTCCACCAGCAAATCGTCGCCGCGCTTCAGTTGCTGGGCCATGACGATGCGGGCCCCGGAAATCTCTTCGGCGCGCGTGTCGACGGTGAGGATATCGTCAATACGGGCCGGCGCGCGGAAATCGATCTCCATGCGCCGCACCACCCAGACGATTTTTTCGCCGTGCCTTCCGTCGGCCAGTTCGGTGTGGTGGACGCCGGCCAGACGCAGGAAATCGGAACGGCCGCGCTCGAGGAATTCCAGATAGCGCGCGTGGTAGACGACGCCGGAAAAATCGGTGTCGGCGTAATAGACGCGCGCTAGAAGCCGGTGGCCGGTAGCCGTCAGTGCGCCGGAAAGGCCGGCGGCGAGCGCCGTTCCCGATTCACCATGATCGTCCATAACGCTTTCCTTTTCATTCCCGAAGGGGCAGGCCCTTCTCAACCGAACGCAATGGCCCCAACGCGATGACATTGTTGATGGCGACGATCAAGACCCCGATATTGGCACTGCTCATCGCCCTGGCAATGGCGCTGCCCGCCCAGGCGGCGAGCTTTGCCATGAAACGCGGCCTCAATCTCGATCCCTGGACGACATGGACCGGCGAGGACAAGTGGGACGATCCGGCCGTGATCCTGCCCTTCCCCGAATGGCGAAAATTGCTGGGCGCTGCCGACTTCAAAATGCTCAAGGATGCCGGTTTCGATTTTTTGCGCATGCCGGTCGATCCGTCGCCGTTCCTGTCGGACAAGACAGCAGCGTTGCGCGGCGATCTCTATGCCAGCGTGCTGGACTCGGTGCGGCTGATCAACCGCGCTGGGCTGAAAGTGGTGGTCGACCTGCACCTGACGCCCTCCGGCGGCAACGGCACCATCGGCATGGGCGAGGTGATGGCTGATCCGATCGTGTTCGACCGCTATGTCGAGATCGTTCGCACGATGGCAAGGACGCTGGCCGCGGAAGATCCCGCTCTGGTCGCGTTCGAGCCGATGAACGAGCCGGTGGTGGATTGCGAGGGCGACGGCACCGATTTGTGGCCGCAGCGGCTGAAGCGGCTGTTCGCCGCGGCGCGCTCGTCGGCGACCAGGCTCACGCTCGTTCTTTCCGGCGCGTGCTATTCCAGCGCCGAGGCGCTTGCGAAAATCGACCCGAAGGACATTCCCGACGACAACGTCATCTGGACGTTCCATTCCTACCAGCCATTCCTGCTTACCCATCAGGGCGCGACCTGGGCCGGAGATTTCATCCGCTACGTCACCGGGCTGCCCTATCCGCTGACGGCGATTTCCCGCGCCGAACTCGATGGCGCGCTCGATGCGATCCGGCAGAAGATCAATGCGGAGGCGCCATGGGCGCGCCGCGCCGGGCTGCTTGCCTATCTCGACGAACAGGTCGCCGGCATCGATACGAAGGAAAAGCTGATGGCCGAGATGGAAGCGCCGTTCAAACAGGTCGAAGCCTGGGCCGAGGCCAACGGCGTCAAGCCGGAAAACATTACGCTCGGCGAGTTCGGCATGATCCGGCAGGAATATGGCAACCCCTATGTGATGCCGGGGAAATACCGGGCCGCCTATATCCGCGACATGATCGCACTGGCGGAGAAACACGGTTTTTCATGGTCGATCTGGGGCTATGGCGGGGCATTCGGCATCGTTGATGCCTTCGACGGCAAAAAAGCCGAGCCGGAGGTGATGAAGATGGTGCGGGAATTGCCGGCGCAGGGTGGATAAAGCCGGCCGGCCCGCCGCTCAAGCTCGACGCGTTCGATTCGCCTGTGGCGAACCGGGTTCTCACTCCTCCTGAAACAAATTGATCTGCTGCTGGGCCAGATCCTTCGGTGCGTCGAGGCCGAGATGGCGCCAGGCGTTGGCGGTGAGAACGCGCCCGCGCGGCGTGCGCTGGATGAATCCCTGCTGGATCAGGTAGGGCTCGATGATGTCCTCGATGGCGTCGCGCGGTTCGGAAAGGCCAGCCGCGATGGTTTCGATGCCGACCGGGCCGCCGCCGAAATTGTTGGCGATCATCGACAGGTAGCGGCGGTCGAGGGCATCGAGGCCGAGCGTGTCGACTTCCAGCCGTGTCAGCGCCTCGTCGGCGATGCGGCGGTCGACATGGC
>JBARYG010000101.1:0-21647 GCA_049647745.1 Mesorhizobium sp. | reverse complement strand
CCGCAACCGCGACTGAACCGGGCCGTCATCGGTCCGCAGCCTCTCGGGAGGGCTGCGGACTTGACTTCGCGAACGGCAGCACGATTTTCCTACAGAGGGGGCGTCGTGCATCGGCTTGGCCGAAGGTTGCCGTTTATGCCAAGTCTGAAAAGCCACGTCGTCTCGCTCATCCTCAAACACAGCCGCAAGCAGGCTTTTACCAGCCCACAGAACCTGCAGCGCTGGATCGCCAAAGCGCGCAGGACACAGAACCACCGCCCGCCGGCCTGGATAGGTGCACGATTCGACGTCGGGACACGCACCGTCAACGGTTTTCCCGTCTATGAAATTGCGCCCAAGGCAGGGGAGAAAAAGCGCATTCTTTACCTGCACGGCGGCGCCTATGTCTTTGAAATCACCGCCTATCACTGGAGACTAATCGCTGAAATCGCCGGTCGACTTGGCTTTGGCGTCACGGTGCCGATCTATCCGATCGCGCCTGAGTATAATTTCCACGCTATGTTCGGCATGGTCGAAGCTGCCTATCGGCAATTACTCGAGTCAGCGGATGCGGAAGATATCGTCTTCATGGGCGATTCCGCCGGCGGCAACATGGCCGTCGTGCTGACGATGATGGCGGCTCGTCATGGGCTGCCCGCTCCGTCCCGCCATGTGCTGATTTCACCGGGTCTCGACATGTCGCTGTCCAATCCGCAGGTATTCGAGGCGGAACGCAGCGATCCGTGGCTGGCAATTCCGGGCGGGCTTGAGGCGGTCCGTCTCTACAGCGCCGGCATCGATCGAAGCGACTGGCGGATAAGCCCGCTATACGGCGACCTCTCGGTGCTGCCGAAAACATTGCTGCTCACCGGTTCGCGCGACCTGCTCAGCCCGGATAACCTCATCTTCGCCGAGAAGGCCCGCGCCGCCGGCGTCGAGATCGAGGTTATCTACGAAGAAGGCATGTTCCACGTCTGGCCGCTGATCGATATGCCGGAAGCACGCCGCGCCCGCGACAGGATCGTCGAATTTCTCATGCGACCCTCGTCAATCTTGCCATCCGAGAGCGACAATAGGCTCAAGCCGGACAATCTTTGGGAATCCCGGCTTAGAACTTGCCCGTTTCCCTGAATACATCGAACGTCGCGCGGATGTGATCGGCGACTGCCTTCACCGGCGCGCTGGCATCCGGCGACACCACCATGGCAAGGTTATAATTGCCGATCGTCGGCAACCCGTCCTTCGGGCCTAGTTCGACCATATCGTCGCCGATGAAGGATTTCGGCAGCGGCGCGACCGCGAGATCGGCCATGATCGCAGCGCGCTGGCCGGCGGTATGCGAGCTCATGTAGGCGACCCGGTAATTGCGCCCTTCGCGGCCGAGCGCTTCGAGCGCGCCGGCGCGCCAGGCGCACCCCTCTTCCCATATCGACACCGGCAGCGGCTCGCGCATATAGGCGCAACCGCCCTTGGCGCCCGCCCACACGATGGGTTCGGTCAGCAGCGTTTCGGCCCCGAGCGCGCTGGCCTTGTAGGAATTGGTCAGCAGCGTGATGTCGAGCACCCGGTCGTCCATGCGCCGACGAAGATTGACGCTCTGGTCGATGGTGACATCCACCGCGATCGAGGGGTGCGACTGCGCGAAGCGCTTCAGCACATGCGGCAGCACGCGCTCGCCATAATCGTCCGGCGAGCCGAGACGCACCACGCCGACGATGTCGGGTATGATGAACTTCGCCACCGCTTCGCGGTTGATCGCCAACAGCCGGCGCGCGTAGCCGAGCAGCATCTCGCCGTCGGTGGTGAGCGCCACCGAGCGGGCATCGCGCGCGAATACCGAGCGGCCGAGAATGTCTTCCAGCTTTTTGATCTGCATCGAAACGGCTGAGGGCGTGCGGAACACGGCATTGGCGGCCGTAGTGAAGCTGCCGGTTTCGGCAATGGCCACGAAAGTGCGCAAAACGTCGAGATCGAGCAGTGGCAGCGGGTGGTTGAGAGGGGCGTTCATCGTTCGTCGCCTTCAATTTTTCTGATTCAAATCATCATTCCATTTCGTTTGATTGAACATCACTTTGGGAAGATAGTCAACGTCATCGAAGACGAGGTGTCGGTTCAACTCCGTAGGAGCACCGGCGTCCAAGCCGGAATTTCCGGCCAATCAAGGAAGGAGAATGAAATGTCCATCCTCTCATCCATCGGTCGCATCGCCATCGAATACAATGCGGCCCGTGCCCGCTATCAGACCGAGCGCGCGATCCGCGCGCTGCCGTTCGAATTACAGAAGGATATCGGCTGGCCCGAAATCACCGATTGCACCGATCGCGGCCAGTATGGCGCCGGTTTCTGGGCCGGAGGGAAATAACCGTGCGGCATGAAACCATGGCCTGACGACCACGCCGGCCGTCGGGCCATTTTTATGTGGATAACCCGGATTTCAGCTATGTGTGGGTCGCATGACGCATATGAGCGGATCGCATAACGACGAGGCGGCCGTTTAAACACCTGTAAACAAGACATTTTATCATCTCCCGTTGGTGTGCACGCACGCCCGGTGTCGTTTTTCATGTCAAGTGCTTCGCTTTTGCGATTTAGTTTCCCCTCGCGTAAGCCTATATCGGCGCCAGCAAACGAGCTGCCCCACTCCATCACGCGAAGGCGACCCGTCTAAGCAACCGAATGGAGATTGCGATGAAGTTTTTTGGCCGCCTTTTTCCGCGCCGCGAAATGAACCTGACGACTGCGCTCGAGCGCCAGCGCCTTGCCAAGACGATGCCCGGCCAGACCGGTGCCGTCGCGGCTGCCCGGCTTGGTTTCGTCGCCTGACGCCGACCTCCCTGACCGCATCTGATGCGTTCTGATTGATACGTCGCTTCGGCCCTCCCGAAGCGGCGTTTTTTCGCTTTCCTATGCACCCACGGCATACCAATGGCTTGAGCCATAGGATAATCGCCCATCTGCGACCCATGTCGCAAATTTAGTTGCCACAACCCGCCGTACCCAATTGACAGGAAAGGTTTTTCCTGATGACGCTGTGCTGATCGCGACATTCTGTTCGCGCCATCATCGCGGTGGGAGGTTTCCGTGAACGCCGTCAAGCAGCCGGTCAAAAGATCGTTTGTTTTTTTCCTTGTCCCCGATTTTACCATGATCGCCTTTGCCACGGCGCTCGATCCGCTACGCTCGGCAAACCGAATGCTCGGTTATGAAGCCTATCGCTGGCGGCTTTCGAGCATAGACGGCAAGCCGGTAAAGGCGTCGAACGGCGTCGAATGCGCCGTCGACACATCGCTCGACGACGAGCGCAGAAAGATGTCCGGTGCGGATCGGCCGAACATGGCGATCGTCTGCAGCGGCGTCGAGGTCGAGAAATATCATAACAAGTCCGCCTTTGCCTGGCTGCGTGAGGAGTATAACCGCGGCGTAGCCATCGGCGGCCTGTGCACTGGAGCGCATATCCTGGCGGCGGCCGGCCTTTTGTCGAACAAGCGCTGCGCGATCCATTGGGAGAACCTGCCGGGCTTTTCCGAAGCGTTTCCGAAAGCCAATGTCTTTGCCGATCTCTTCGAGGTCGACCAGAATATCTACACCTGCGCCGGCGGCACCGCCGCGCTCGACATGATGCTGAAGCTGATCGGCGACGATTTTGACGAAAGTCTCGTCAACCGGGTCTGCGAGCAAGTGCTGACCGACCGGGTGCGCAGCCCCACCGACCGCCAGCGGCTGCCGTTGCGCGCGCGCCTTGGCGTCCAGAACTCCAAGGTGCTGACCATTATCGAACTGATGGAAGCGAACCTGTCCGAACCGCTTTCGCTGATCGAGATCGCCGACCATGTCGATCTGTCGCGCCGGCAGATCGAGCGCCTGTTCCGCACCGAGATGGGCCGATCCCCTGCCCGCTATTACCTCGAGATCAGGCTCGACCGCGCCCGGCACCTGCTGATCCAGTCGTCCATGCCGGTGGTCGAAGTGGCTGTTGCCTGCGGGTTCGTCTCGGCCTCGCATTTTTCCAAATGCTACCGCGAACTCTACGCCCGCTCGCCCCAGCAGGAGCGCGTCGACCGCAAGCATTTGCTGGCCGCCTGACACCGCATCGTTCAATGCGCTGCCCCGGCTTTCGCCGTGCGAGCCGCCTCGAAGCGGATGTTTTCGTGAGAAACCATACGCTTCGGTGGCGATCCTAGCGGCTGTCGTTCCAGCTGCGGCTGCGCCACATCTTTTCTCCGGCAAGGCAATCGGCAGCAGGCGTGCCCTGGGCCAGAAGCACGGGCGGATGCACCATTTCCTCATATGCCCATTCTGAAGAAAAAGGACCGGCAAGTTCCAGCACCAGCTTTCGGCGAACGGCTTCAGGAAACTGCGTCCAGTCGTTGACGGGAATCATGAAAGCGCCGGGCCCGCCTATGACGCAATCCCGGTAGTAGTCGTCCAGACGGTCGATATCGTAGACGCTGGTAAACCCGCTTCTCGTCATCAGGGGCAGCCCGTTGATGGTGATCCCCTGTCTGACCACCGCGTCGCGGGTTTCCGCGACAGGCGCCCCTTGGTTGTTGGGGCCATCGCCAGAAATATCGATGACGCGTCTCACCCCATTCGAGGTACTTTCTGCGAACAGATCCGCACCGAACTGCAAACCGGCCGAGATGGAGGTGCGGCGTGCGCCGTTGGGCGTGTGGGCGAAAAGCTGCGCGGCCACTTTCTCGGAATCCGCCCGTGTGGCGATGATGGTCCACGGCACGACGACGCGTTGCCAGGTGGTTCCCGCCCATTCGACATAGGTCACGGCAATCTTGCCGTGCACGCCATCGGCAATGGCCTGCAGCACGCTGTCATGCGTGAGGGCGGCCGCATAGCCATGGCGCTGGATTTCAAGCTCCTCAGGCGACATCGACAGCGATACGTCCACCGCGAGCACCAGTTGCACGTCCACCGGTTCCGCCGAGGCCGGGGATACGCCAAGACCGAACGACACCGCCAGCGCGACAGCGCCGCAAAGCCGGTATGCCGCACGGACCGGAGCAGACATAAGCTAAGGTTACGCGAAAATCGTATCACATTAAAGAAAAGCCCGGCCATGAGCCGGGCCAATCCACTCACATCTGCGCTACCGCACCGATGCTAACGCGTGTCGCGATCTTTTAGATTCGCCTCACGCTTCAGCTCCTCGACTTTATGCATGCCTCCAACCCGAAGCCGAGAGACATATACTAACTGCGCGGCTTGAGATTCTCCGGATCGTAGAGCGGTTTGTAGCCGACGCCTGCCACTTCGACCGGATAGGTTTCGCCGAAATACTCGACGCTGAGCTTGCGGCCTTCCTGGGCATAGGCCCACGGCAGATAGGCGAGCGCTATGTTCTTGCCGATGGTCGGGCCGTAGGCGACCGAAGAAGTGAAGGAGCGGCGGCCCAACTCATCGACCAGCGTCTCGCCAGTCGCCGGGTCCATGACCGGCATGATGCCGACCGGATAGCGCGCAACGCCTTTGCTATCGACGTTATCCGTCATCACCAAAGTGCACAGCATGGCCGGCTGGTGATCTCGGGCGCGGTATTCCTGGTGCTTCGCCTTGCCGCGGAAATCCGCTTCCTTGACCTTCGGGCGCGCGAGATCGGCCTCGTAGAGGTTGTATTCGGTCAACAGGTCCGCATTCTGAAGGCGCAGGCTCTTTTCCATGCGCCGCGAATTGGCGTAGGTCTCGACCCCGACCGGCGTTACTCCGGTCGAACGTAGCGCGTCCCATACGGCCAGCCCGTCCTCGTAGCGCATATGCAGTTCCCAGCCCTGCTCGCCGACATAGGAGAGACGGAAGGCGCTTACGTCCTTGCCGCCGATGCGGATCGGCTTGATCGCAGCGAACGGGAAGTTTTCGAGCGACAACCCGTCCGGGTCCTCGACCACCTTTTGCAGCGTGGTGCGGGCGTTCGGTCCCCAAATGCCGATGGTGACGTATTTTTCGGTCACGTCGGTAACCGTAACATCGAAGCCCTTGTCCTGCGCCACCCGCTTCACATAGTGGAAGTCGCGCGGGCCGGCGTCGGCGCCGTCGATGACGCGGCAACGGTCGGCCATGCGGATCACGGTAAGGTCGGCGCGCACCATGCCCTCGTCGTCGAGGAAATGCGTGTAGATGCCCTTGCCGACATTGGCGTCGCCGCCGATTCGCGCTGCGCATAGCCACTCCATCAGCGCCACATGGTCCGGGCCTTCCACGTCGAAGATGTAGAAGTGCGACAGGTTGATGATGCCGCAATCCTCGCTGAGCTTCAGGTGCTCGGCGTTGGAGACGCGCCAGAAATGGCGGTTGTCCCATTCGTTCTCGCGCACCGGCACGCGGTTGCCGTAGTTTTCCAGCAGGTGCTCGTTGGCGGCGTAGCCGTGGGCACGCTCCCAGCCGCCCAGTTCCATGAAGTAGCCGCCGAGTTCCTTCTCTCGCTCGTAAAAAGGCGAGCGGCGGATATTGCGGCCCTTGGAGAACGGCTCGCGCGGATGAACGGCGGGATTGTAGACCTTCATCGCCGTCTCGGTGCAGCGGTCCCAGATGTGCTGCTCGGTCATCTGGTGCGGATTAAACCGCGAAAAATCGATGGCGTGATGGTCGATTTCGGTGCGGCCGTCCGTCATCCAGTCGGCGATGAGCTTGCCCATGCCGGGGCCGTCCTTGACCCAGATGCCGACGGCGTACCACAGACCCCTCACCTTCTGGCTCTCGCCCATCGAAGGGCCGCCATCGCTGGTCACCTGCAAAAGCCCGTTGAAGGAATGGCTTTCGTTGTAGCCCAGTTCGCCAAGGATGGGCGTCAGTTCCATGGCGCGCTCCAGCGGCGCCATGATCTGCTCCATGTCGAGATCGCGCTGCGACGGCGAAAGCCTTGCCTGGTCCTTCTCCAGAATATCGCGCGGATGGCAAAGGCGCGGATTGGTTTCCTCGTAGTAACCCCATTCGATCTGCCCGCCTTCGGCAGTCTTGGGGTCGCCGGTATCGCGCATATAGGCCGAATTGCCCTGGTCGCGCAGCAGCGGCCAGCCGATCTCCTTGCCTGTGCCGGCAAATTCCGTGTACGGGCCAAAGAAGGTCAGCGGATGGTCGATCGGCATGACCGGCAGATCCTCGCCTGCCATTTCGGCGATCAAACGCCCCCAGATGCCAGCGCAGACCACCACGTAGTCGGCCATGATCGTGCCGCGCGTCGTCACCACGCCCTTGATACGGCCGCCCTCGATGATGAGCGACTTGGCCGGCGTGTTGGCAAAGGACTGGAGCTTGCCGGCGGCGACGCCCTGATCGACGAGCTTGCCCGCGACCGTCTGCGAGCGCGGAATGACGAGGCCGGCGTCGGGGTCCCACATGCCGCCCTGCACCATCTCTTCTTCGATCAGCGGGAATTTTTCCTTGATCTCGGCCGGCCCGACGAGGCGCGCGCCAGTACCGAACGCCTTGGCGGAAGCGACCTTGCGCTTGATCTCGTCCATGCGGCCGTCGTCGCCGACGCGGGCGACCTCAAGGCCGCCGACGCGGGCGTAGTGGCCCATCTTTTCGTAGAAATCGACGGAATAAAGCGTCGTCCAGCAGGACAGGAAGTCGTGGCTTGTCATGTAGCAGAAGTCGGAGGCGTGCGCCGTGGAGCCGATATCGGTTGGAATGCCCGACTTGTCGATGCCGACGATATCGTCCCACCCGCGCTCGATCAGGTGGTGGGCGACCGACGCGCCCACAATGCCGCCAAGCCCGATGATGACGACCTTCGCCTTTGCCGGAAACCCTGCCATTGTCCGCTGCTCCGAAATAGAATTTCGCGCACACTATAGAGCGTCGCGGCACGATTACAGCCTGTTTGCGACACGACGCACATGCGGCGCGACTTGCCTGAATAGCCAAGATCGACTGCAGACAGAATACACGTGCCATCAAGGTTAACGTTTTCCTTGTTATTTGCTGATAGGCAAAATCATGATCAGGATTTCAGCACCGGTACGGCGCGGAAGCAGGCAATGAGTTCGGCTTTGGAAAGGCCGGTGGAATCCGTCCGATTCCACGACAAGGCGTCGTGGCGGTCGCCCTTGGCGCTGCTGGCTGTTTCGCTCGTCGGCGTCTGCATCCTGCTGGCGCTGCCGCTCGTCCTGCCTATCGGGCCGATGTATTGGGACGTCTTCATCTACTACGACGCCGCCAACCGGATTTTCAGCGGCCAGGTCCCGGTTATCGACTTTTTCACACCTGTCGGCCCGCTCGGCTATTATCTCTTTGCGGGTTGGCTGGCGATTTTCCCGAACGGGCAGCCGGTGCTGCTGGCGCATTGGTCGCTGCTGGCGGTGACGGCGCCGCTGATGGGGCTCATCGTCTGGCACGTGGACCAGCGTTCGCGCGGCATAGCCTTTGCTCTTCTGGTGCCATTCCTCATTTTTGCGCTGCTGCCCTTCAATACGCGGGAGTTCTATCCTTTCCCCGGCTCAGACGCTTTCGGCATCTATAATCGCCAGTCGTGCCAAGTGTTGTACATCCTTGTGGCTGCGCTGGTGTTCGTGCGCGAGCGCCGCCTGCTGACGGCGCTCATCGCCGCGGCCATGACGGCGCTGTTCTTTCTCAAGATTACCGGTTTCGTCGCCGGCGGTGTCATCTGCGCCTATGCGCTTCTGTCGGGCAGGGTAACGCTGAAAAACGCCATCTTGTGTGCGGCCGCCTTTCTCGTCGTTTTGGCGGGAATCGAGCTTACGAGCGGAATGGTCAGCCAGTATGTTTTCGACATCATGAGCCTTGTCGCCATGAACAGCGGAACATTACTGCCGCGCTTCCTGCAAGCCACGTCCCTGAATTTCGGCATCGTTGCTGCGGCGGGCAGTCTGGCTCTCCTGCTCCTGTGGGCGGATCGCCGGAACTGGGCCGCCGGTCTTGCCTCCGCCGGACCGGGAGCGAGATTCGAAGCCGTGACCGCGCTGCTCTCGCATGACGGCGTCAGGCTGTTCGTGGTCATCTTCGCGGGCATCCTCTTCGAGACGCAGAATACCGGCAGCCAGGCGTTCATCTTCCTGTGGCCGGTGCTGTTATCCATCTTCCTGAAAACCGGACAACTCTCCGACCGCCCGATGCTCGTGCTTTCGATCATGGGACTGGTCGCGGCAACGGCGCTGCCGCCGGCTGTTCACATCGTCGAGCGCGCGGCACGCACCTATGTTGGCATGGTCAAGAACGTTCCGATGGAGCAGCGCAATCTCAAGTCCCTGGGCGCCGTCGACATGCGCAAGGATGTCGCGCTTCGGACCGACCATATGTTGCGCCTGTATCCGAAGCTTCGCGGTTCTTACGAAGAACTCGTCAAGGCTGGAGAATTGCCCACGCCGGTGCTCTATTCCGATTTCGATTTCCAGGTCGCGTATCTGAGCACCGTCGACACCGCCATAGACTCGATCCGGGCGCTGGAAGCCAAAACCGGCATCCATTTCGACACCATCATGTCGCTGAACTTCGTCAATCCATTTCCATGGCTGATGGATCGGTCGGCACCGCCCTATATCGCCATCGGCGCCGATCCGACGCGCGCGGTCCCTGATCCCGGATCGCAGGAAGAAACCGCCGTCGCCAATACCGACCTTGTGCTCTACCCCACCTGCCCGCCGACCACTTCGAATGCGATGCTCTACGACATGTATCGGGAAGGCTTAGCCAAACATCGCCGCATCAAACTCGACGCGTGCTACGACGCCTTCGTCAACCCGAAATTCGCATCGGCACTCGGCCCGGCCGTTGGCCTGACCACCCCATAAGACCGTGCATAAAAAAAGCCGGGCGAACCCGGCTTTTCCTTGCCTCTTTGCGGCTTCCTACCGCATCTGGCTCTTCACAAAATCCTTCACGATCGCCACGATCCCACGCGACAAAAGGCTGTCCAGTGCCTTGATGAAGCTATCGACGTGCTCGCGCCGGCAGATCAGCGGCGGCTCGAGCCGGATGACGTTGCGGTTGTATTCAGTGAAGGCGACCAGCGTGTCATAATCGCGCAAGAGCAACGCCCCGACGAAGCCGGACAGAGAGCCCTTGAGCTTGTCGTCGAGCACGCTGACGACCGGCCGCAGCACCATCGGCAGGGTCTGCGAGAAGTCATGAAACTCCAGCCCGATCATAAGGCCCTTGCCGCGAACATCCTTGATGATCTTGGGGTGCTTTTCCTGCAATGCCTGCAACCGCTCCAGCAGATAGGCCCCGGTCGAGGCGGCGTTGTCGATGAGGCCTTCGTCATAGAGCACGTTCAGGCCCTCGATAGCGGTGACGCAGCTTTCGCCCATGCCGCCGAAGGTCGCCTGCGCATGGATCATGGCCGTCTTCGGCGTGCCGTAGGCCTTCATATAGACCTCGCGCCGCGCGATCATGGCGCCGACCGCTGCCTTGCCCGCGCCCAGCGACTTCGCCAATGCCGTGATGTCGGGCACGACGCCATAGTGTTCGAACGCGTAGAAGCGGCCGGAGCGACCATAGCCGCACTGCACTTCGTCGGCCACCCACAAGACGCCGTACTGGTCGCACAGCGCTCTTAGCTTCTGCCAGTATTCCGCCGGCGCCTGAATGATGCCGCCGCCACCCTGGATGGTTTCGAGCACAATGGCGCCGATTTCCGGATCGGAACGAAAGGCACGCTCGACCGCCTCGATATCGGCGAAAGGCACTTTCACGACATTGTCGGTCAGCTTGAATTCACCCCGGTAGAGCGAACCGTCGGTGATCGCCAGAACGCCCTTGGTCTTGCCGTGGAAGGAATTTTCCGCATAGACGATTTTTGGCCGCTTCGGCCCCGCCGCGCGTTCGGCAAGCTTTACGGCTGCTTCCATGGCTTCCGAGCCGGACGAGCCCAGAAACACCATGTCGAGATCGCCCGGCGAACAGGCCGCGATGTTGTGCGCCAATGCCGCCGCATATTGCGACATGAAGGCGATGGCGATCTCCTGCCGCTTTTCTTCCTGGAATTTCTTCCGCGCATCGAGGATGCGGGGATGGTTGTGGCCGAAGGCCAGCGAGCCGAATCCGCCGAAGAAATCGAGGATCTTGCGGCCGTTCTGGTCGACGTAGAACATGCCCTCGGCACGCTCGATCTTGATCTTGTGGAAGCCGAGCAGCTTCATGAAATGCAACTGACCCGGATTGATGTGCGCCTTGAACAGGTCGGTCATGCGCGCGACGTCCATCGCCTTGGCCTGCTCGACGCCGATCAGATCGGGCTTCGGCGTGCTGGCGGGCGAAAGAGCGGGCGCGTTCACCATAGCGCGCGCGCTCGTGTGTTCCGGTTTGGTCATCACGGTCATTTTTCTTTCCTATTCCGCAGGCACGTGTTGATGGGCGGCAACGGCGTGACCGTCCTTGTTGGCTCGGTATTCGCGGTAGGCCGCGATCAGCATGTCCTCGTCGCGATATTGCGGCACCCAGCCGAGCTGGCGCTCGGCCTTGGACACGTCGAGCACGCACTCCTCGTCGGCGATCAGATACTGCTCGGGGTCCATGATCGGCATGTTCATGGCATCGAGCAGGTCGAGCGTGCGCTTGACGGCCCAGCCGGGCGTCGGGATCAGCAGCGACTTCGAGCCGGCGTATTTGATCAGGTCGCCGAGCAGGCGTCTTACCGGCGGCGGATTAAGCGAGCCCAGATTGTAGGCTTCGTTCGGCACGCCGGCTTTCCACGCCGCGCGCGCCGCCTCGGCGCAGTCGAATACCGAAATGAACTGATACGGGTTTTTTCCTGACCCGATCATCGGCACTGGAAGATTCCAGTCGATCAGCTTGAACAGCTTTTCGAGGATGCCGAGCCGTCCGGGGCCGATGATGAGGCGCGGCCGAAACAGTGAAATCGCCATGCCGCGCTTGCGCCATTCGGCGGCCAGTTCCTCGGTCTTTTGCTTCGACCAGCCATATTCGCCAAGCGGCGCGACCGGATGTTCCTCCGTCATCGGATACGTCACGGTGTGGCCGTAGATCATATCGGTGGTGAAATGGACGAGCTTTTGCGCACCCACCCTGTCCATGGCCTGGATGATGCGCTCGGTGCCATGGAAATTCACCGGAAAGAAGAAATCGTGGCGTTTGGCCCGAACCTGGATCGGCGACAGCATCTTGGCCGACAGGTTGTAGACCATGTCGTCGGGCTTAAGCCCCACCGCCGCGACCGAAGCCGGATCGGTGACGTCACAATGGACATGGCGGACGGAGCGGTAATGCGCAAACCCGCTCTTGACGATATCGGCGACAACCACCTCTTCGCCATCGGCTGCGAGCTTGGGAGCAAGATGATGGCCGACAAAGCCGTCACCACCGAAAATTACATGTCTCATCGTACGATCTCGCTGGGTATGATCTTGTTGGGGGAAAGCGAAGCCGTCTGGTCCTCATGGCTGCGGCCGCTTTGAGCGATCAGCACGGTGCCGACACAGATGAAGGCGATGCCGGCGATGCGCCAGCCGTTCAGATCTTCACGGAAGACGAAATAGGCGAACACCGCGACCGCCACATAGGCGAGGCTGAGGAACGGATAAGCGAAAGAAAGCTCGACCTTCGACAGCACGTAGAGATGCGACGCCATCGAGATGACGAAGGTGCACAGGCCAAGGAACACCCACGGGCTGAACACGATCTGCAGCATCTTCAGGACCGGGTTGGTGCCCTCGAAGGAGATCGGCCCAAGCGACATCATCCCCTGCTTCAGCATCAGTTGAGCCGCCGCGTTGGTCATGACCGTAAATAGAATGAAGCCGATATATTTCATCGTTTCCTGCCTAATTCTTGAATAACGCTACCGCGCTTCCAGAAATATTCCATGAATCCGAAGACGAAATCCGAGTTTGATCGATTCCGCAACGGTTCATCATGAATAAAGTCTAACTACCGCTCATTCAGCCGCTTCCACGAGGCCCGGTTGAAAAGGCGCAAGCTGCCCTGCCGTCCGTGCCCAGAAGCTCGACAGGAAGGCCGGATCGCGCACCGCCTCCAGTTGCCGCCAGTCCGGAAACGACGCGGCAAAGGTTTCGGCGCCCATGCGCGCATCTTTGTAGGGGTTGACCGCACCGCCGGCTTCCAGCGTGATACGGTCGAGCTCACCAAGCAGTTTCAGCGTCGCTTCGCCCCGGTTGGGGAAATCGAGCGTCAGCGTGTAACCGGGACGCGGGAAGGACAGGAGCGCCGGCGACCGGACCCTGCCGAAGCGCTTGAGCACGGTAAGAAACGAGCCTTGCCCAGTTCGCCTGGCTGCGTTGAGCAGCGCCGGCACGGCTTCGCGCGCCGCCGCTTCCGGCACCACGCTCTGATGCTGGAAAAGGCCCCTTGGCCCGTAAAGACGGTTCCAGTCGCGAACGCTGTCGAGCGGAAAGAAGAACTTCTGGTAGCCCGCATGCCGGGGTGCCGAAGAGCTTCCATTCTTCCAGCGATACGCCGCATTGAAGGCGGTAAGGAACGGCCGGTTGAGAACATTGAGCGGCGGCTGGAACGGCACAGACAAACGCCCTGCCGGCCGCGTCGCGATATGGGAGCCGTGCTCGGCATGGTTTCCGGCAAGCAGAAGGCCTCGCCCGAAGCTGCTGCCGCCGGCAAGCTGGTCAATCCAGGCGACAGCGTACTCGTTGGCTTGGTCAGCCCCGGCCACGAGGTCGAAGAACTCGTCCAGAGCGCGAAACGGCGTCACCGTCTCGACTATGTCCAGTGACGGCACGCGCATCAGACGCACCGACGCCGAGACGATGAGCCCCGTCAGCCCCATACCACCGATCGTTGCCCTGAACAGATGCGGGTTGTTTTCAGGCGAGCACCGGTATTCACGCCCATCGGAGCGCAGCAGCGTAAAAGCCTCGACATGGCAACCGAAGGTGCCGCGCCGGTGGTGGTTCTTGCCGTGAATATCGTTGGCGATGGCGCCGCCCAGCGTCACGAACTGCGTGCCGGGAACAACGGCGGGGAAAAAGCCGTGCGGCGCGGCATAGGCAATGATATCGGACACCAGGACGCCGGCATCGGCTTCGATCAAGCCGGTCAGGCCGTCGAACGAGCGGATACGGTCGAGCGATCGCATGTCGACGACGCTCCCGTGCTCGTTCTGGCAGGAATCGCCATACGAGCGGCCGTTGCCATAGGCGAGCAACGAGGCGTCACGCACCCTGCCGCTTTGCAGCATCGCTATCGCTTCGCTCGCGGCGATCGCGCGGGAGGCCGGTGGTGTCGCGAGGCCGAAGCTCTGATAGAGTCGCGGCGTCATCTCACCAGCCTCCGATCAGCAGCAGCATCGCGCCGAGCGCAATGACGATCTGGCTGCGCCAATCGCTGATGATGAACACGACCGGATCGTCATGCATCTCGCCGCGACGACCCAGCACCCACACCCGCATGGTGAGGTACAGCACGATCGGCGACAACGGCCACACCACCCACGGATGCGGATAGAGTTCGCGCACGGCCTCGCTGTTCATGTAGAGCGCCAGCACCAGTGCCGAGGAAAACGCCGACGCCATGCCCGCCTGTGCGACCACGTCGCGGTCTTCGCAGCGATAACCGCGCCCGGCAATGCGTTCGCCCGGTATCAGGCTCGGCGAACCCAGTTCCACATAGCGCTTCACCAGCGCCAGCGACAGGAAGAAGAACATCGAGAACGCCAGCAGCCAGAATGATACGCCAACGCCTGTCGCCGCCGCGCCGGCGATCACGCGAACCGTATAAAGCCCAGCCAGCGTCAGCACGTCGATCAAAAGCATGCGCTTGAGCGCAAGCGAATATGCGGTGGTGATGACGATATAGCCTGCCAGCACGCCCATGAAGGGCCACGACACCATGAGGCCCGCGCCGATACCGACAACAAGCAGGATGCCGATGGAAACGAGCCCGAACGGGACCGACAGCGCGCCGCTGGCGAAAGGCCGGTTACGCTTGGTCGGATGCTGCCGGTCCAGCGCCAGGTCGAAGAAGTCGTTGACGATATAAATGGCGGAAGCGACCGCGCTGAACGAAATGAACGCCAGCACGCATTGCAGGATCATGGTGGTGTTGAAATATTCGTGGCTGAGCACCATCGGCACCGCGATCAGCGTGTTCTTGGACCATTGGTGCACACGCAGCATCTTCAGGATGGATTTCAGCGTCCGCTTCGGCCCCGGAATGATTTCGCAGCCATGCGCGGCCTGCCATCGTGCCGCCTCGCGATCCGGTGCGACGACGATGGCGGCGCGCGCGGCATCGAACACGGCAACGTCGTGCCGGCTGTTGCCGACATAATCGAAGCCGCCGTCACCATAGGCCGCGACCAGGGCCGCGCGCTTGCGCTGCGAGGTCAGGTTGTCGACGCCATCCGTGGCGAGAACCGCATCGAAAATATCGAGATGGGCGGCAATCGCCTCGGCGAATTTGCGCGGCGTGCCGGTGGCGAGAACAATCCTGCGGCCCTCGGCATGGTCAGCACGCAAGCGCTCCAGCAGATCCTGACGATAGGGCAAAGCGGCAGCGTCGATATCGACGCGGGCGGCGATAGCCTGCTTCAGCCGTGCCGGTCCGCCGGCAAGCCAGAAGGGAACGAGGAATAGGTAGAGCGGATTTTTCCTGAGAAGGGCGAACAGGCCCTCCCAGAGCAGGTCGGTTGCGATCAGCGTACCGTCGAGATCGACCGCAAGCGGTATTGCTTTCCTGTCCGGCCTCGCGTCCATCCTGCCCTGCCCCTGTCGCGCCGCTTGCGGGCGTCCTTGAATGGGCTATAGCGGTGGACAGCCTACTGAACGTTAAAGCGCGGCGCCTGAACAGGGGCATTTGCCGCAAATTCCGTTGCCAGCGTTAAGTGCGGATTACCGGAAACACTAAAAGGCCGGGCATCTGCCAGACCTTAAAGTATCTCTCCCGAAATCGGCCCCGGTTTCGGGACAGATACATATAAAACCTGAAGCGTACGGGCTTCTGAAAGATCGCGCTACGCTTCAGGTTCATCGCGCCCGCAAATCACTTGATATGGGCGACCCCGCCCGAAATCACGACGGTTTCTGAACCGGTCAACGGCGTGACGTCGCCGTTCGGCAGGGTAACGAAACATCCGTTCGGACAAAAATCCATGGACTCACCGCCGCCAAGCGACAGTTCCGACCGGCTACCGCCTTCGGTTACGATCAGCGTGCGCGTCTCGGTATCGTTGTTGACTGCCTTGGCGGCATCGGCCGTCGTGGCGACCGCGAGAAGCGCGCCGGCAAGGAGGAACGGTTTCCACATGGCGTTTCCGGTGTTCCCACCGCCTCTGTTGCGTTTGCAAGGCGTTATCGCCTTTTGCATCAAGCTTATAGACGATGAAAGCTGAACCGCAACTGAATGCCGCATTCATGCCACAATCGGGGTTTCCGGCCGGGCTTAGTCCGGATCGGGCTTTCGGCTCCGGCGTCCGGGCTTGCGCTTGCCCGCCTCGGCCCGTTCCTTTTCGGCGGCCTCCATCTCCGTCTTGTCGTCGTCGCTCGGCCATGGCTCCGGCTTTGCGACCGGTACGACCGCCCTTGGCGTGGACGGGATTTCAATACCCTCCTTGCCGAACATATCGATGATGGCAAAGCGGATATCGTTCTGCACGCTGCTGCCGTTGTTGATGTCGGCGAGAAAAACCCGAATTTCGAATTCCAGCGCAGCCGTGCCGAAATTGGCGAACAAAACGAACGGCTCGGGGTTTTTCAGCACCAGCGGGTGGGCGCGCGCGATCTCAAGCAGGGTTTCATGTACCAGCTTGACATTGGTGCCATAGGCGACGCCCACCTTGACTTCGATCCGGCCGAGCTTGTTGCGATGCGTCCAGTTGCCGACGGCATTGTTGATCAGGTTCGAATTCGGCAGGATCACCGACTGGCGCTGGAATGTCTCGATCTCCGTGGCGCGCACGCTGATCTTCTTCACCGTTCCCGTTACGTCGCCGGCAACGATCCAGTCGCCGACCTTGAACGGCCGCTCGGCCAGCAGGATCAGGCCGGAGACGAAATTGGAAACGACGTTCTGCAAGCCGAAGCCGATGCCGAGCGAGAGAGCGCCGGCCACCAGCGCGAGATTGGAAAGGTCTATGCCGGCCGCCGAAATGCCGACAAGCGCCGCAAGCGCCACGCCGGCGTAGCCGACCGCCAGGCGGATCGAATTGCGCACGCCCGTATCGACCTTGCCGCGCGCCATGACCGATCCGTCGAGCCAGCCCTGGAACCAGCGCGTCAGGACGTAGCCGATGACGAAGACGACGATGCCGCTAAGGATGCCGGTAAGCGAGATGGTGGCGGAACCGATCGTCACGCCGGTGGCCAGCCTGTAGGCCCAGGCCTGAATGTCGCCCGGCCGGAACCCCCACATCAGCAGGATAAGCGGCAGGAACACGACCACGATCATCAGATTGAGGGCGATGCTGACGGCCAGCCCGAGCTGATCGAGCGTCGCTTCCTCGACATTGCCCTTTTCAGTCAACCACCGGCCGATCGAGGAGCCGCCGAAGCCGCCTTCGGCGCCGATCGCCCGGGCAGAAAGAAAGCCGATATAGGCGGTCAGCAGGATCGTTCCGGTCACCACCACCTGCAGCGCCACGAAAAGGGCAAGGCCGATATAGCCCAGCATCGCCGCGCCGATGGTGAACAGGCCGAGCGCGAAGGCGCTGTAACGCAACCAGGCCGGCCAGGGCTTCCACACACCGTCGTGGGTACAGAACGGCCGCACCAGCCCCATCAGGATCAGGATCACGCTGAAGATGATGGTGGCGAGAAAACTTCGGGCAATGGTCAGCGACAGGGGCGAGCGCAGTTGTTCGTTGACCGTCGACAGGAAGCCGTTGACGGCGATGACCAGCGCCATCGCCGTTGCCAGCCGCACCAACCAGTGCCCCGGACGCGATTCCACCGGGATCAGCCGCCAGTTCGGTAGGTCCGGCGAAAGAGCGGCATTGGCTAGGCGATTCACGCAAAAGACGATGGCGATGACGGCTGCCAGCGCATTGAGGAATACTCCAATATCACCGCGCAACACATTGTAGTAATTGAAGAAGAAGATAGTCGACGCCAGAAACGCCACGAGAGCGACGGTGGGCAGAAGCGTCGACCAGAACGTCACTGAAAGTCGGCTGAGATAAGAGGGGTCCTCCGCTGCCGGATCGGCAACGAACATGCGGCCGAACACGCGGCGCCCGCCGACCATGAGCACCGCCGCCAGGCAAAGCGCCATCAACGTCGCGGCAAGCATCGCCTGGAACTTGAATTTGAAAGCAAAGGTGAGCCACGACGATACCGCGCCGTAGAACCGGCCGACTTCCGTTTTGGCGTCTTCTACGACCTTGCCGCTGAGGGTATCGGCCAGCGTATAGCGTTTGGTGAGCAGGCTGCGAAACAGATCGCTGCGGATGGTGGCAATCTGGTCGACCAACCCATTGATGCGGATCGACAAGGTCTGCGCATTGCCGATTACCCCGTTGATCTGGGTCTTCTCCGACGTCAGCGCATCGCGCTCCGCGGTGACGACATCGGACTCCGATGGCTGTCCCTCTGCCGGGGCGGGGCCAAGCTGTTCAAGCCGCGCGTTGATTTCAGCCGTGCGCGGGCGGAATGCCAGCGCACTCTGCAGGGACTGCTGCGCCAGTTCCTGCAGCTGCAACCGGATATCGACCAGAGCGGCGTCATCTGTGCCATCGGCCTGGATTTTCTTTTCCAGATCGTCGGTTTTGGCGGTCAGTTGCTGGAGCGCCTTCTGTTGCTCCGCGACGAGGCCGCCCGGAGCCGGGGACAGGGCTTGCGCAACGGCCTCGAACGGTGCCAGCACCGATACGATAAGCACGATAGCCAGGACGAAGCGATAAAAGCGCAAGAGCATGGTTGACGCGCGACTCGTGGAAAGCCATGACGGCTCGGTTGCATCAGTGATAAAGATGGCAGCAGCCTGGAGCAAGCCACAGCCTCCGGTGAGGTCGGTCAATCGAAAAGCCATGGCGCAATGATGGCGTTCACACCGCCGGCTATTTTATAGTCTGCCCCGTCGCCCATAACGGAAGATAAAAAGAATGGCGGAATATTCGGCGTTTTCGCTCATCAGGAATGCGCTTAACGGCAACAAGGACTGGAAACCGGCTTGGCGCAAGCCCGCTCCGAAGCCCTCATATGAGGTGATCGTCATCGGCGGCGGCGGACATGGCCTCTCGACCGCTTACTACCTTGCCAAGGAGCACGGCATAACCAATGTCGCCGTGCTGGAAAAAGGCTGGCTCGGCTCCGGCAATGTCGGCCGCAACACGACGGCGGTTCGCTCCAATTATCTGCTGCCGGCCAATGTGCGCTTCTACGAGCACTCGATGAAGCTTTGGGAGGGACTCTCCCAGGACCTCAACTACAACGTCATGTTCTCGCAGCGCGGCTGCCTGAATCTTGCGCATACGCCGGCCCAACTCGACGATTATGCACGGCGCGGCAACGCCATGCGCCATCAGGGCGTCGACGCCGAGCTGATGACGCCGGCCGAAATCGCGCGGCTAATACCGGCGCTGGACATGTCGCCTTCGGCCCGTTTTCCCGTCTATGGCGGCCTGATGCAGCCGCGCGCCGGGACCGCCCGCCACGATGCGGTCGCCTGGGGCTACGCGCGCGGCGCCGACCGACGAGGCGTCGATATCTTGGAAAACTGCGAGGTCACCGGCTTCCTGCGCGACGGTGGCCGCATCATCGGCGTAACCACCACACGCGGCGAAATTCGTGCGAAGAAAGTCGCCGTGGCCGTTGCCGGCTCGACCGGCCGCGTCATGCAGCTTGCCGGCATCGATACGATGCCGATCGAAAGCCACGTGCTTCAGGCCTTCGTTACCGAATCGCTGAAACCTTTCATCGATACGGTGGTGACCTTCGGCATGGGTCATTTCTACATGTCGCAGTCCGACAAGGGCGGCCTCATCTATGGCGGCGACCTCGACGGCTACAACTCCTATGCGCAGCGCGGCAACCTGCCGATCGTGGAAGAAGTGATGAGCGAAATGCTGGCGCTCTTCCCCGGCCTGGACGGCGTGCGGCTGCTACGCTCATGGGGCGGCGTCTGCGACATGTCGATGGACGGTTCGCCGATCATCACCACCGGCCCCCTGCCCGGCATGTATCTCAACTGCGGCTGGTGCTACGGCGGCTTCAAGGCGACACCGGCCTCCGGCTGGTGTTTCGCCCACACCATCGCCAGGGATGCGCCGCACGAACTCAACGCCGCCTTCACGCTCGACCGATTCCATCGCGGTATCCTCATCGACGAGAAGGGCCAGGGCGCAACGCCAAGGCTGCACTAGAAAGCCGCACCGGGAAGAAAAATGCTGATCACCTGTCCTTATTGCGGCCCGCGCGACGTGTCCGAATTCACCTATCAGGGCGACGGCAATCGCGAACGTCCCCAGCCTGCCTCGCAAAATCTCGATGCCTGGAACGAATATGTCTACGACCGGCTGAACCCAGCGGGCGACCATAACGAGATATGGCAGCATTCCGGCGGCTGCCGCATGCATGTCCGGGTCGTGCGCAACACGCTGACGCACGTGATTTCCGATACGACGCCGGCGCGTGGTGATATCCAGCACAAGGCAGCCAGCCGGCGCGGAGTAAAATCATGAGCCCGCGCCGCACGGCAACCGGCGGCCGCATCGACCGGCTGAAAACAGTCCGCTTCACCTTCGACGGAAAGCCCTTCACCGGCCACGCCGGCGACACGCTGGCCTCGGCCATGCTCGCCAACGGCGTTTCGCTGTTCGGACGCTCGTTCAAATACCACCGTCCGCGCGGGCTTCTGAGCGCCGGCGTCGATGAGCCCAACGCGCTGGTGACGGTACTGCGCGGCGAGGCCCGCGAACCCAATATTCCGGCCACCGTGATCGAGATCAATGACGGGCTGGTGGTCGAGAGCCAGAACCGCTTTCCGTCGCTGGCCTGGGATTTCCATGCCGTCAACCAGCTTGGCGGCAAGCTCCTGTCGGCCGGTTTCTACTACAAGACCTTCATGGGACCTGCGATCGGCCCGCTGAAGGGCACGCGATTCTGGATGTTCTGCGAGCATTTCATCCGCCGCGCCGCCGGCCTCGGGCGAGCCGGGACGGTAGGCGACAAGGCGCGTTACGAGCGCATGAACGCCTTTTGCGACGTGCTGGTGGTCGGTTCGGGGCCAGCTGGGCTGATGGCGGCCAGGGCGGCCAGCGAAAGCGGCGCAAACGTCATCCTGGCGGAACTGGGGCCGCGCTTCGGCGGTTCGGCCAACTGGTCGGGCGAGACCATCGACACCATGCCGGCCGACAAATGGGCGAAGCAGGCCGTCGAAGAACTAGGCGTGCTCGAAAACGTCCGCCTGCTGCCGCGAACGACGGTATGGGGCTATTATGACGGCAACACGCTGGCAGCCCTGCAACGCGTCACCGACCATAAGCAGGCGCCGGCCAAGGGCGAGCCGCGCCACCGCTACTGGACGATCCGCGCCAGGAAAGTGGTGCTTGCCACCGGCGCCTTCGAACGGCCGCTGGTGTTTCCTGGCAACGATCGGCCGGGTGTCATGCTGGCCGATGCCGCCCGCCGCTATGCCAACGAATTCGGCGTACTCCCCGGCGAAAAGATCGCGCTCTTCACCAATAACGACAGCGCCTACCAGACGGCACTGGCGCTGAAGAATGCCGGCGCGCAAATCGCGACAATCGTCGATGTACGGGCCGACCCGTCCAGCGC
>JBARYG010000100.1:0-32840 GCA_049647745.1 Mesorhizobium sp. | reverse complement strand
GAAGTCGCCAAGCTGGGCGTCCGGGTTGCGCTCGCGCGCTGTAACCAACGCGATCTGGGTGGCGTAGTCTTCGACCGCCTCGACCACTTCCATCAGCCGCTGCAGCTTCATCTCGCCGGTATTCGGGTTGATGTCGGCGCGGATGTTGGTTTCCTGGCCGTAACGCGAGCGCGCCGCCTTCTGGATCGCATCGGCCATCGCGTCGATGACGATCTGCTTGTCGATCGACTTCTCACGCGCGACCGCATCAGCGATCTGCAGCAGTTCAAGCCTGTTGGCGCTTACAACCATCTTTTTTCTCCCGAGCCATTTGCCGGACCTTCCTGCCCGGCAGCTCAATCACGGTTCAAGTTCGTTTTCGTCTTCCGCCGCTTCCGGCGTATCGTCGGGTTCGCCGCGGTGTTTCCTGGCTTCCTTGCGCGCCCGGTTGTCCTTCGACAGGGCGTCGCGGATAAGGTCGTCGGTCAAGATCAGCCGCGCCTCGGCAATCGCGTCGTAGGGAATAGCCACCGTCGGCTCCTCGCCATAGGCCGCCTTGTCGCTGCGGATCACGATGCCCTCGTCGTCAGCGGCGTCGATCTTGCCCTTGAAGCGCTTCTTGCCGGCTACGAGGATGGATGTTTCCAGCTTCACCAGATGGCCGAGCCAGGTAGAAAAGTCCGCCTTGCGCACCAGCGGCCGGTCGATGCCGGGCGACGACACCTCCAGATGGTAGGCCTTCTCGATCGGATCGTCGACGTCGAGCGCCGGCGAGACGGCGCGGCTCACCTCTTCGCAGTCCTCGACCGTCATGGTGCCGTCTTCGCGTTCAGCCATGATCTGCAGCGTCAGGCCGTTCTGGCCCGAAATCTGCACCCGCACGAGCCGGAAGCCGATGGCGCGCAGCACCGGCTGGATGATCATTGCCACCCGAGCATCGATGCCGCTCTCGCGGATGATGCGGTCGTCGCCAATGCCCTCGGCTGCCGTCACTCGCTTGCAACTCCTGTTCCGTCCGGTCGGGATAATAAAAAAGAGCGGGACCGGGTGGACCCACTCTTCGTCATACCGACCAAGAATTTGAATGGGATTTAAACCCGATTCCGTGGAATTTCAAGTCCCGTCTTGGTTTCAATCGACCACCCATGCGGCACGATCATGGCGGACGTGCAGCGGCAAGCCTCGCACGGGAGCAGAACGACCCCCATATATGGTGTGGCGCACAATCGCGCTCGAAAATTCAAGGAAAGGGGATTTACCCATGACAGGCAATCGCAAAAGTTCCGCACTCGGCCGCGTGCTCGACGTGTTCGGCAGCGCGATCCTGGCAGCTACAGCCGTGGGATCGGGCCACCATCCGTTGGACCGCGACCTCGCCAGGCTGGGCATCGACCCGCGCGAATTCAGGAAAATCCACCGCTTCTGACGCGCCGTTCAGTCTTCGTCGCCGGCCATCTGAGCCAACACCTCGCCCTGGCCGCGGGCGCGCATGATCATCGGCACGACCACTGCGGCCACCGCAAGCACCCACAGGCTTATCGCAATCCATGAATGGAACAGGACGGTTACGTCGCCCTGGCTGATCGCCAGTGCGCGGCGCAGTTGCTGCTCCGCCATCGGCCCCAGGATAAGGCCGATCACCACCGGCGCGATCGGATAGCCGAAGCGGCGCAGTCCATAGCCGAGCAAACCGCAGGCGAGAAGAATGCCGAGTTCGAACACGGACGGGTTGGCGCCGATGGTGCCAAGCGTGGCGAAAACCAGAATGCCGGCATAAAGCCAGGGCTTGGGGATGGTCAGCAGCTTCACCCACAGGCCGACCAGCGGCAGGTTCAGCACAAGAAGCATGAAATTCGCCACCAGCAGGCTGGCGATGAGGCCCCAGACGAGCTGCGAATTATTGGTGAACAGCAACGGTCCGGGTTGCAGCCCGAATTGCTGGAAGCCGGCCAGCATGATCGCCGCCGTCGCCGTGGTCGGCAGGCCGAGCGTCAGCAGCGGCACCAGCGTTCCGGCCGCCGAGGCATTGTTGGCGGCTTCCGGCCCGGCGACGCCCTCGATGGCGCCGTTGCCGAATTCCTCCGGCTTCTTCGCCAGTTGCTTCTCCACCGAATAGGAGAGGAAAGTGCCGATCTCGGCACCCCCGGCGGGCATGGCACCGATGGGAAAGCCGATCACCGTGCCGCGCAGCCACGGTTTCCACGAGCGCGCCCAGTCCTCGCGGTTCATCCATACCGAACCTTTGACCGACTCAACCTTGTCGTCGCCTTCCGATTTCGCCGCCGCGACGCTCAGCGTTTCACCGATGGCGAACATGGCGACCGCCAGCGTCGTCACTTCGATGCCGTCGAGCAGGTCCGGCACACCGAAGGCAAGGCGCGCCTGCCCCGTCTGCAGGTCGATACCGATCAGGCCGAGCGTAAGCCCGAGGAAAAGCGCGGTCAGACCGCGCAGCGCGGAATCCCCGAAGGCCGCCGAAACCGTCATGAAGGCCAGAACCATCAGCGCGAAATATTCGGCCGGGCCGAAGGAGAGCGCCATCTTGACGATGGTTGGTGCAATCAGCGCCAGCCCGAGCGTGGCGATGAGGCCGGCGACGAACGAGCCGATGGCGGCTGTCGCCAGCGCCGGCCCGCCCCTGCCCTTGCGGGCCATTTTGTTGCCCTCCAGCGCCGTGACGATGGAAGCGCTTTCACCCGGCGTGTTGAGCAGGATCGACGTGGTAGAGCCGCCATACATGCCGCCGTAGTAGATACCCGCGAACATAATCAACGAGCCGGCGGGGTCGAGCTTGTAGGTAACCGGCAGCAGCAGCGCCACCGTCAGCGCCGGGCCGATGCCCGGCAACACGCCGACGGCGGTGCCAAGCGTCACGCCGACCAGCGCGTAAAACAGGTTGAGCGGCTCCAGAGCGACCAGAAACCCATGCGCGAGTAGTGCAAAAGTGTCCATGCCGCCTTACCCGATCGATCCCGGCACAATGATCTTTGGCTCAATCGTCATTGTGCTCTATCTCTTTGTTGGAGCATGATTTTTCCGAAAACCGCTACGCACTTTTCGGGGTCATGCTTCTAGCCGGTGATGAGTTTTTCGAAGGGACCGGCCGGCAGGGTCAACTGCAGGCCCTTGGCGAAGATGAACCAGACCACGAAAGACAAGACGACGCCGATGGGAAACGTCATCCACAGCGGGCCGCGGCCGAACCCCCGCGCCGTCGCGGCAAAGAGGATGCCGGTTGCGATCGAAAATCCCGCCACTTTAAGCAGCAGCATCTGCCCGACCAGCCCGCCGACGATCCACAGGACGGGCGCGGCACGTTCCGGCTCACGCTCGGGGAAGCTGCCGCGCATGGCAGATACCGCCGTGCAGATCGCCAGAACGAGAAGAACGCCGGCGATCACATAGGGAAACGTGGTCGGGCCGACACGCGAATAGGCGCCGCCCCCGCCCATCGTGGCGGTGCTCCAGGTAATCACGCCGGCCAGCGCCGCCAACCCGGCCGCAATGACGAACACGGCCTTGTCCGGGCCCTTGCCGCCCTTCGCTTGCTCCGGGTCGCCGCTCATTTGACGAGGCCGATGTCCTTCAGGATGGCCCCGGTCGAGTCCGTGTCAGCCTTGAGTTGCTTGGCGAAATCGTCACCGGCCAGATAGGTATCGGCCCAGCCCTTGTCGGCCAGCGTCTTTTTCCACGTCTCGGAGTGCACCATCTTGTCGATATCAGCGTTGACGGCGGCCTTCTGCTCGTCCGAAATCCCAGGTGCGGCGGCAACCATGCGCCAGTTCTGGATGGCGACGTCGACGCCGGCGTCCTTGAAGGTCGGCGCGTCTATGCCTTCGACCTTTTCATCGCTGGAAATGCCGATGATGCGCAACTGTCCGGCCTTGATCTGCGATTCGAACTCGCCATAGCCGGAAATGCCGACCGTCACCTGACCGCCGAGAATAGCCGCGAGCGCTTCGCCGCCGCCGGAGAAAGCGATATAGTTGACCTTGGTCGGATCGACGCCCACGGCCTTGGCGATAAGGCCGGCCGTAATGTGATCGACGCCGCCGGCAGAGCCGCCGGCCCACGAGACCGCGCCCGGATCAGCCTTCAGCTTTTCGACCAGGCCGGCCATGTCCTTGATGTCGGATGCAGCCGGCACGACGATGGTCTCATACTCGCCGGTAAGGCGCGCGATCGGCGTTACCTTGTCGAGCGTGACTGGCGAATTGTTGGTCAGGATCGCGCCCACCATCACATAGCCGCCGACGATAAGCTGTGTCGGGTCGCCGGCCGCGTTGTTGACGAATTGGGCAAGGCCGATCGTGCCGCCGGCGCCGGGAACGTTGACGACCTGGACCGAGGAAGAAATCTTCTCGTCCTGCAGGGCCGACTGCATAGCGCGTGCGGTCTGGTCCCAGCCGCCGCCGGGGGCTGCAGGCGCCATGATCTTGTAGTCGGCGGCGAAGGCGCTGGCGCTGGCGAAAACGCAGGCCAAGGACAGGGCGATGGTCAGTTTCTTCATCGAAATCTCCAGCTTTGTTAAAAAATCAGGGGCAGAATCTGGAATCGGATCGCGGCGACCTGCTTGAGCCGTACACGAGAATCCGTCCTCCCGCGTGTTGTCGGTTTCTACCCCCGCCGACAGATTGACTTGTATAGAAACTTTTCCCGGCGAGGCTTGTCAACACAATGTTGCCAGAATCGGCGCGTCGCTGGCCGCGCCTTCAAAGCCGCCGGAACGTCAGATAGGCGGGCCGCCGACCTTCGCGCAGGGCCTTGGCTTCGTAGCGCGTACCGGGCCAGCCGGCGTAGGGCGAATGCCAGTCGCGCGCATCGCCGGCCTGCCAGTCGAAGGCGCCATGCGCCCGGCAATGCAGCAGCGTCCAGTTGATGTAGCTGTCGATATCCGAGGCAAAGCGAAACGTGCCGCCCGGCTTCAGGACGCGGCAAAAACGATCAAGGTTGACCGGGCTGACAAAGCGCCGCTTCCAGTGCTTCTTCTTCGGCCACGGGTCGGGATAGAGAAGGTCGATGCCATCGAGCGAGACCGGCGGGAGCCAGTCCAGCAACTGGGTGGCATCGTCGTCATAGACGCGCAGATTGGCGAGCGGCGTCCTGGTCACGGCCGTCATCATCTTGGCCATGCCGTTGACGAAGGGCTCGACGCCGATAAAGCCGGTGTGCGGGTCGGCGCCGGCAGTATGAAGCAGATGCTCGCCGCCGCCGAAACCGATTTCCAGCCGCACAGAGGAAATCTTCGCCACAAACAGGCCGGACAGATCGGCGGGAGGCGGAGCCGCCAGGTCGAGCAGGTAGGTTTTGAACCCGGCCTCCAGCGCCGCTGCCTGCTGCGGCCGGATAGCCTTGCCACGCCGCCGACCGAAGAACGCTTCGGTCGAACGGCCAGGCTTCTCCCGATCAGCCATGGACAGGCGTCATCAAGCGGCGACCGCTTCCTTGAGCGCCTTGGTCAGGTCGGTCTTTTCCCAGGAGAACGAACCGTCGCGTCCCGCCTTGCGGCCGAAATGACCGTAGGACGAGGTCTTGGCGTAGATCGGCTTGTTGAGGTCGAGGTGGCGGCGGATGCCGGACGGCGACAGATCCATCACGGTGCGCAGCACCTCCTCCAGCCTTGCCTCATCGACCTTGCCGGTACCATGCAGGTCGACATAGACCGACAGCGGCTGGGCGATGCCGATGGCGTAGGAAAGCTGGATGGTGCAGCGGTCAGCGAGCTTCGCCGCAACCACGTTCTTGGCAAGATAGCGGGCCGCATAAGCCGCCGAACGGTCGACCTTCGTGGTGTCCTTGCCCGAGAAAGCGCCGCCGCCATGCGGGGCTGCGCCGCCATAGGTGTCGACGATGATCTTGCGGCCGGTGAGGCCGGAATCGCCGTCGGGGCCACCGATCACGAACTTGCCGGTCGGGTTGATGTACCAGTTGCAGTCCTCGGCGATCGGCAGGGTGCCCAGCGCTTCACGGATATAGGGCTCGACGACCTGGCGCACTTTCTTCGAATCCCAGCTTTCGTCGAGATGCTGCGTCGACAAGACGATCTGGGTCGCCTCGGCGGCCTTGCCGTTCTCGTAGCGCACGGTCACCTGGCTCTTGGCGTCGGGGCCGAGCCTGCCAACCTCGCCTACCCCCGCATGGCGCGCGGCGGCAAGCAGTTCAAGGATCTTGTGGCTATAGTAGAGCGGGGCCGGCATGAGGTCAGGCGTTTCCGTGCAGGCGTAGCCGAACATGATGCCCTGGTCGCCGGCGCCCTCGTCGCCCTGCCGGTCGGAAGCGTTGTCGACGCCCTGGGCGATGTCGGCCGACTGGCCGTGCAGCAGCACGTCGATCCTGGCCTTCTTCCAGTGGAACCCGGCCTGCTCATAGCCGATCTCGCGAATGGCCTTTCGCGCTGCGGATTTGAATTTCGACGGATTGATGATCGGAAAATCTTCTGCATCCGTCAGGACGTTGCCGTCTTTGTCCTTCTTCAGCAGCGAATTGGGAACCCGAACCTCACCGGCAATCACGACACGGTTGGTGGTGGCCAGCGTCTCGCAGGCGACGCGTACGTCCCACGGGTTCATACCGGTCTTGCGAGCCTCGCGGTAAACCAGATCGACGATCTCGTCGGAGATACGATCGCACACCTTGTCCGGATGCCCCTCGGAAACGGATTCCGAGGTGAAAAAGTAGTTCTGCCGCATTGCGGGTGTCCCCTCTTGAAAAATGATCGGCAGACTGCCGACTTTTGGCGCGCCACGTGTTAGCGACACTGAACCCCGCTCGTCAAGCGAGGTCTGGCGATCCAGATGCAAGATTGCTGCTGGTTAGGCCGATTGCGGCAGGAGAGGTCAGTCGGACTCGTCTGCGGAGAGCGACTTGACCAGATCGATGATCCTGCGGCGCACCTTCGGGTCGGCGATCTTGACGAACCCGCGATTCAACTGGAGGCCTTCCGGCGTCGAACAGAATTCGACGGCAAAATTGGTGGGCGCGTCCTCGGCAAAGCCGCGGTGGCCTGCGGTCTCCTGGCCCGGCGCATCCTCGAAAAAGAACGCCACCGGCACGCCTATGATCGAGGCGATGGCTTGCAGGCGGCTGGCGCCGACCCGGTTCGTGCCCTTTTCATATTTCTGTATCTGCTGAAACGTTATGCCGAGATTTTCGCCCAGCTTTTCCTGGCTCATCCCAAGCATGTTTCGGCGAAGTCTGATCCGGCTTCCCACATGGATGTCGATAGGATTCGGTTTCTTCTTGTTTTCTTCTACCATCTTGTCCTCGCCGAATTCCCGGCATTCTTCTGTTTTTCCACGTCCTGAAACAGCCGGCCGCCACCCATCGACCAGCCACATTACCATGAGATCAAGCAGCTACAGTATGATTTGCTAATATACGGCCTGTCAATTCACGCGTAGCCTTTGCCTTACACTTAGCGCGCCTGCGACAAAGGCGAACAGTAGCATAATCAGAAAACCGTTAACGCGTCGTTGGTTAGCGGCCACCACCGTTCGCCTCTCTATGGGCACCTGCACATCCATGGCCCCCCGGGCATTAATCGCCAATGCGTCAACAATGCGACCGTTGGGGTCGACCACGGCAGAGATGCCGTTGTTGGCCGCACGCAGCAATGGCAATCCGTTTTCCACCGCACGAACCTGGGCTTGCCGGAAATGTTGATAAGGGCCCGGGGTATCGCCGAACCAAGCGTCATTGGTAACATTCACAATAAGCTGAGTTGACGCTGCGTCAACTGCTACCAGGCCGGGGAAGATCACCTCGTAGCAAATAAAGGGAAGCGCGCTTATTCCACCCGGCACCTGGATCGAGTGCCGTTCGTTGCCGGCAGAGAAGGTCATTGGTCCGGCGACAAGCTGTTCCACGCCGAAACGGCGTAATAGATCCGCAAAAGGCAGATATTCGCCAAAGGGCACCAGATGAATCTTGTCGACCGCGTCAACGATCTCGCCACGATCGTTGATCGCCACAACCGAATTGTAGTAGCGCGCATCGGTGCCCAGCGTGGCTCCCCCCTCCTCCCGGACGATGCCGGCAATCAGCATCTGCCCATCGCTCAGCATATCGCCGATAGCCGACAGCGCGTCCGGACGTTCGGTGAAGAGAAACGGCACCGACGTCTCGGGCCAGATGATAAGTTGCGGCTTGTGGTGACCCGGTTCGGGCGCTTTGGATGAAAGCGCCAGCATGCCGGAGAAGATGCGGTCGCGCACGGATGCATCCCATTTCTCGCTAAGGTCGACGTTCGGCTGGACGATGCGAACGTCGAGGCTTTGCGATGCCGGCTCCACCGCCTGCGTAAGCCGCAGGTAACCGAAACCGACATGAGCGGCGACCAGAGCGACCAGCAGCGCCCCGCCCACCACCAGATGCCGCCGCGTGGCAAGCAGGGCGGGCAATGCGAATACGAAAACTGCCAGCGCGTTCATGCCGACCATGCCGGTCACCGAAACACTCTGCATCAGCAGGGGCACCGGCATCGCCGCGTAGCCCACAGCATTCCAGGGAAAGCCGGTGAAGAGAAAACCGCGCAGCCATTCGGCAAGGCCGAAGCCGAAGGCAAGGGCAGCGATACGGCCGATATCGCTGCCCCAGAACAGTCGCGCGACCATTGTGGCGAACCCGTAGAAAAAGGCGAGCGCGAAGGGAATACCGACCACCGCGAACGGCAAGGCCCAGGCGAAGCTGTCGGCCTCGACCAGCAGTGCCTCACCGATCCACCACAAGCCTGCGAGGAAGTAGCCGAAGCCGAACCACCAGCCGATGGCGAAGGACGGGCGCAACCGCCGCAGCCAACCATCGGACGGCTCACCGGTAGCGCCGTCGAGCAGCCAGACCAGAACCGGGAACGAGACGAAGCAGACTGCGAAGAAATCGTAAGGCGCCTGGGCCAGCACCGCCAGGGCACCGGCGAGAAACGCCACCAGTGAGCGCCGCCATCCCCAGAGCAGAATTATCCGACCGGCAAGGCGGTGCATCAAGGTTCCTATGTCGCGAATCACGGAAGAAAATTTATCAGGCCACGGCCCGTACTCCAAACTACTATCATAACTAAATTGGATGACCCGCACTTTTCTTGCGGCTGCCTGCAATACGGCAAAATCCGCAAATAATGCTATGTAAAGTATCGCTTACCAATTCGCGATGACAGCATTACTGCACAGCCCGAACCGGTATCTTCCCCACCATGTCGAAGAGAACAAACGGCCCTCGGCTTCAGTCCGGATCAGACCGGCAAGGTCAGGCCTGCTCCGCGCGAACGGTGCGGCGCCGGCGCTCGGCCTTGCCGCTGTGGACGATGCGCACGCGCTTGACGCGGCGCGGATCGGCATCGAGCACATGGAACTCGAAGCCGGGGATGGCCTGCACCACCTCGCCACGCGCCGGGACGCGTCCGAGCGTGTTGAAGATCATGCCGCCGATGGTATCGACGGATTCGCCGTGCTCGCCGGCGGCGAACTCGCTGCCGATCATCTTGGCGACGTCCTCGATTTCGGCCTTGCCGTCGACGATGAAGATACCGTCCCCGGCCTGCGTGATCATCGGCTCGTCGTCGTCATGCTCGTCCTCGATATCGCCGACGACCATCTCGACGATATCTTCCAGCGAGGCGAGGCCGTCGGTGCCGCCATATTCGTCGATGACCAGCGCCATCTGCGTGCGCGTTGCCTGCATCCGGCCCATCAGGTCCGAGGCGAGCATCGACGGCGGCACGAACAACACCGGCCGGATCAGGCCGAGATCGTCCATCCTACGGGCAAGATCGACCCTGGCCAGATCGAGCACACTGACTGCCGGCGTCTTTTTGGTTGCCCTGCCTTTTTTGACGCGGGCGACCTTGGTGATGTGGGCGAGGACGTCGCGGATGTGAACCATGCCGCGCGGATCGTCCAGCGTCTCCGAATAGACCGGCATGCGCGAATGGCCGGACTGCTCGAACAGGCCGAGCAGGTCGCCCAGCGTCGTGGTGATCTCGACCGCCTCGATGTCGGCTCTCGGCACCATCACATCCTCGACGCGCACCTCGCGCAGCCGCAAAATGTTGTTGAGCATGGCGCGCTCGCCGGGCGAGAAGGATTCGGCGTCGCTCGCCGTCTCGGCCAGCGCATCGGCGATCTCCTCGCGCAACGACGTACCGTTGCGCTGCCTGAACAGGCCAAGCACGCGCTGGAAAAGCGAGGGGCCGGTGGAATGATGGTCGCCCGCTCCGCTGGCGGACGCGGTACTAGGCCCCGGATCGTCTTCCGATTGCTCGGAAGTCTTGATCATGCTGCCAGCCTCGGGTCGGGCGGCAATCTCTGCTTTGTCGTTCATCGTCGTCCGGTCAATTGCTCATTCGGTGTTAAGCGTAGGGATCGGGAATGGCAAGCCTTGCCAGCGCCGCGCGCTCCAGCCCCTCCATCTCTTCCGCCTCGGCATCGGTTTCGTGGTCGTAGCCGAGCAGATGCAGCAGGCCATGGATCACGAGATGCGTGATGTGGTGCTCCAGCGGCTTGTTTTCCAGAGCGCTTTCACGCGCGACCGTCTCGGCGGCCAGCACGATATCGCCCAGCATCGGCGGCATCGGCCCCTCCCCGAAAGGCGGAAACGCCGGGAAAGACAGCACGTTGGTCGGCTTGTCCTTGCCGCGCCATCCGGCGTTGAGCGTCCTTATGTGCGCATCGTCCGAAAAGACGACGCTGAGTTCGGAAGCGCCTTTCGTTCCGGTCTCGGCGAACGTAGCGGCGACCGCGCGTTCGACCAACCGATACAATTCCGCTTCGTCCGGCCAGGCTCCGGCTTCCACCGCCAGGTCGATTTCCAACGGCAATTTCCGGCCCAGGGGCAAAATGGATTCCAGACCCAAATCAGTTTCCTGCGCCAAGGCCGCGCGCGATCTTGCCGTCGCGATCATACGCCTTGACGATCTCGGCGACCAGCGGGTGCCTGACCACGTCGCTGTCGTTGAAGCGCACCGTCACCATGCCGGTTATGCCGTCAAGCACCCGCAAGGCTTCGACCAGGCCGGACTTGGTGTTCGGCGGCAGGTCGATCTGCGTCGGGTCACCGGTGACGATCATGCGGGAATTCTCGCCGAGGCGGGTCAAAAACATCTTCATCTGCATCGGCGTGGTGTTCTGGGCCTCGTCGAGGATGACGGCGGCATGCGCGAGCGTGCGGCCGCGCATGAAGGCCAGCGGCGCTATCTCGATCACTTCGGCAGCGATCGCGCGCTCGACCTTGTCAGGCGGCATCATGTCGTAGAGCGCGTCGTAGAGCGGCCGCAAATAGGGGTCGACCTTCTCCTTCATGTCGCCCGGCAGGAAGCCCAGGCGCTCGCCCGCCTCGACCGCCGGGCGTGACAGGACGATGCGCTCGACCATGCCGCGTTCCAGAAGCATCGCTGCATGCGCCACCGCCAGATAGGTCTTGCCGGTGCCCGCCGGGCCGATGCCGAACACCAGTTCGGAGCGCTCCAGCGCGCGCATATAGGCGTCCTGGTTGAGCGAGCGGGCATAGATCGTTTTCTTGCGGGTGGCGATCTGGGCGGCGGCCATCTTGCCCTTGCGCTCCAGGGTCGGCAGCGTCAGCTGGTCGTCGGCGGCAATCGCCATGCGCACGGCGCCGTCGACGTCGGACTGGCCGATATCGACGCCCTTCTGCAAGATGCCGTAGAGATTATCCAAGGCCCGCCGCGCCTGTTCCGCCGCCGAAGCCGATCCCTTGATGGTCAGCTGGTTGCCGCGCGAGCGGATGTCGACGCCGAGCTTCTGTTCGAGCCGTGCCAGATTTTCGTCGAACTGGCCGTAGAGGGCGCTGGCTAGCTTGTTGTTGTCGAAGGTCAGAACGATGTGCGCCATGTCGGAGGCCCCGGTCGCGGGGCTGTCCTTGAGTTCCGCTACGCTCAACCGTCTCTCCTCTTCTGCCGAACCCGTCATCCCCTTATGTCGCGGGCCGGTTCGGCGTGCAGGCTGTTGAAGCCCGTTCCGGTGATTCGCACCTGAATAATGTCGCCGATCTCGCCGGCCTTTTCATCAACAATTACCGGCTGCAGCCAGGGCGAGCGGCCGACCTTCTGGCCGGCCTGGCGGCCCGGCTTTTCGATCAGGGTCGGCATCGTCCTGCCAACCATGGAAACGGTGAACGCCTGCTGTTGTTCCACCAGCAGGGCCTGCAGCCTTTGCAGCCGCTCGTCCTTGACCGCCTCCGGCACATGAGCGTCCATCTCGGCGCCCGGCGTGCCGGGGCGCGGTGAATATTTGAACGAGAATGCCGAGGCATAGCCGACCTCGCGGACCAGATGCATCGTCGCCTCGAAGTCCGCCTCCGTCTCGCCCGGAAAACCGACGATGAAGTCGCCGGACAGGGCGATATCCGGGCGCGCGGCGCGCACGCGCTCCAGAAGCTTCAGATAATCCTTCGCGGTATGCCTGCGATTCATCGCCTTTAGAATACGGTCCGAGCCCGACTGCACCGGCAGATGCAGGTAGGGCATCAATTGCGGCAGATCGCGGTGCGCGGCGATCAGCTCGTCGTCCATGTCGCGCGGATGGCTGGTGGTGTAGCGCAACCGCGCCAGGCCCGGAATTTCGGCGAGCCGGAACAACAGCCGGCCAAGGCCCCATTCCTCGCCACTCCCCCCTTCGCCATGCCAGGCATTGACGTTCTGGCCAAGCAGCGTCACCTCGCGCACGCCGGCCGCAGCCAGCCGTTCGGCTTCCGCGACGATCTGGTCGACCGGGCGCGACACTTCCGAGCCACGCGTATAAGGCACCACGCAGAAGGTACAGAACTTGTCGCAGCCTTCCTGCACCGTCAGAAACGCGGTGACGCCGCGCCGGATGATCTCGGCGCGCTTTGGCTGCGGCAGATGCTCAAACTTGTCTTCGAGCGCATATTCCGTCTCGACAACCTTGTCGCCGCCGCGCACCCTGGCCAGCACGTCCGGCAGACGGTGATAGGTCTGCGGGCCGACGACCAGATCGACGGCAGGCGCGCGGCGAATGATTTCCGCGCCCTCCGCCTGCGCCACGCAGCCAGTGACGCCGATGGTCAGCGATTTTCCTTCCAGCGCCCGCTCGGCCTTCATGTCGCGGATGCGGCCAAGCTCGGAATAGACTTTTTCGGCCGCCTTCTCGCGGATATGACACGTATTGAGCAGCACGAGGTCGGCTTCGCCCATGGCGTCGGTCGCGACATAGCCGTCAGCCGCCAGCGCATCGGTCATGCGCTGCGAATCGTAGACGTTCATCTGGCAGCCATAGGTCTTCACGAAGACTTTTTTGGGCGCTGCACCGGCCGCTTCAGCGGCCTCGTTCGGCGTCAATGTCGTTTCCAGTTCCATGCGGCGGCTTCTAACGCCTTTCCATGACAAAAAACAGACGATTCTACTTCTGCCGCCGGCTGGGCTGCGGATCGCGGGTGGCGGTCTCCATCATGGCCTGTACCCGTCGTTCTACCTCCCTTGCCGTTTCCTTACGGTTCGAGCCTTGCGAAAACACCACCGGCTCGCCGAAATGCACTTCCGCGTCGAGCGCGCGTTCGGCCAGCAAGGCCTTCAGATGCGGCAGCAGATCCTCGTCGCCGATCCAGGCCGAGATGCCCCGGTCGCGACGGCCGAACGCCACGCCGTGCAGGCGCGTATAGGCGATCGCAACCGGCTGGATGAACACTTCCTGCGCCGCGCCCTCGCTTATCGCCATCGAGGCCGCCCCGAACAGCGTGCTCTTGAACGGCAGCAGAATGTTGCCGTCGCCCGTCGAGCCTTCCGCGAACAAGACCATGGCGTCGCCCCTGCCCAGCCGCGTGGCGATCTCGCTGGCCTGATCGCCCGACTTGCGGCGGCGGTCGCGCTCGATGAACACGGTGCGCTGCAATTTCGACAGCCAGCCGAGCAACGGCCAGCCTTCAAGCTCGGACTTGGCTATGAACTGCACGTCGACCAGCGAGCCCAGCACCAGGATGTCGGTCCAGGAAATGTGGTTGGCGGCAACCAGCAGCGGCCGCTTGTCCGACAACGCTCCTGTCGCATGGACGCGGATGCCGAGCCCCTTGAGCAAGGCGCGATGCCATATCTTCAGGATGATCGTTTCGCGCCAGAGCCCGGTCCTCATGGCGATGACCTGCAAGGGCGCAAGGATCAGCGTGCTGGCGAAGATGAAAGCGAGGGCAAGGAAAATCCTGATTTTGACGATCATCATGCGCTTTCGCTACCGCAGGTCGCGGCGCATGACGAGCGCGCCTGTCGGGCCATGCTCGCTCGACCGGTAATAATTGGAGCGCCTGCCGACCTCGCGAAAACCAAGCCGCCGGTACAGCGCGATTGCGGCTGCGTTGTTTTCGTCCACTTCAAGAAAAAGCGCCTCGGCGCGCTGGGCATGCAGTTCGCGCAAAACCGCGTCCATCAACCGCCAGCCGAGCCCTTGCCGGCGATGCGAGCGGGCGACCGCGACGGTCAGGATTTCACCCTCGCCCGCCGCCAGCCTCGCCAGCACGAAGCCGACCGGTGCCCTGGAGCCGTGGCCGACTTCGCGCACGCCGTAGCCGAAGACGGTGTCCTGTTCGAGCAGGGACGAAAATTCGCCGCCGTTCCACGGGCGCACAAAATCCTCGCGATGCAGCACTGACAGCGCATCGCTGTCGGCCGCCGTCAGCGGCTCCAATGCAAACTCTCTTCGGCCCGGCGACAGGAACGGAATGCGCATCAGGAAGTTCTCGGCAGCACGAAGCCGGTCTGCGGCTTGGCGTCGGCGGCGCGCAGATAGAGCGGATGAGGCTTTTCGCCCGCGCCTTTCCCGGCGGCCAGCCGCGCATAGACAGCGATATCGGCAGTCGCGTCCTGTGGACCGAAATCGAACCGCCCTCCTGCCGCCACGGCGATTTTTTCGGCCAGCGTTCCAGCCAACACCGGCATGTTGGTGGATGCCATTTCGCTCATTTCCGCCAATGTCGCCACCGCCGGACCATAGCGCAGAATCGCGGCCTCATCGTAGAGCGCGGCGTGGATTTCCTCACGCCCCCCGTCCAGTGCCACAAGCACGGCGCGGTCCGGAAATTCCTCGCGCGCCTGCGCTGCCAGCGCCTCCAGCGTGGTTACCCCGATCGCCGGGATTTTCAGAGCCAATGCCAATCCGCGCGCGGTCGACACCCCGACACGCACCCCGGTGAACGAGCCCGGACCGACGGAGACGGCGATAGCGCCGAGATCGCGGTAAGAAAGGCCCGCATTCTTCAATGCCTCGGCGATCACCGCCATCAGATGCTCGGCGTGGCCCTTGCCGAGATCGAGCGCGGCGCGGCCAAGCTCCCGCCCGGCGCCCGCGTCATAGACACAGGCCGCGCACAGCCTTGCCGAACAGTCGATGGCGAGAAGGATCATCGGCGACGGCAGCGCCTGTCAGGACGCAAGGCCCCTCTCTTTCGCCTTCAGTTCCAGCCGGCGCGCATGCAGGAACGGCTCGGTATAGCCGTTAGTCTGCTCGCGACCCCGGAACACGAGATCGCAGGCCGCCTGAAACGCGATCGAGCCGTCAAAATCGGCCGCCATCGGCCGGTACAGCGGATCGCCCGCGTTCTGGCGATCCACCACGGCCGCCATACGCTTCATGGTTTCCATCACCTGTTCCTCGGTGCAGACCTCGTGACGCAGCCAGTTGGCGATGTGCTGCGAGGAAATACGCAGCGTGGCTCGGTCTTCCATCAGGCCGACATCGTGGATATCCGGCACCTTCGAGCAACCGACGCCCTGATCGATCCAGCGTACCACATAGCCCAGAATACCTTGCGCGTTGTTGTCCAGCTCCGCCTGGATGTCTTCGGGCGACCAGTTCGGGCGCACAGCCACCGGCACCGACAGGATATCGTCGAGCTTCGCCTTCGGCCGGCTCTTCAGCTTTTCCTGAACCGCCTGCACGTCGACCCGGTGATAATGCGTGGCATGCAGTGTCGCCGCCGTCGGCGATGGCACCCATGCCGTATTCGCGCCAGCCCTCGGATGGGCGATCTTCTGTTCCAGCATCGCCGCCATCATGTCCGGCATCGCCCACATGCCCTTGCCGATCTGGGCGTGGCGGACCAGCCCGCATTCCAGCCCGGTGTCGACATTCCAGTTCTCGTAAGCGCCGATCCAGGCGGCGTGCTTCATGTCCTCCTTACGGATCATCGGCCCGGCCTCCATCGAGGTATGAATCTCGTCGCCGGTGCGGTCGAGGAAACCGGTGTTGATGAAGGCAACGCGGGCGCTTGCCGCGCGGATCGCTTCCTTGAGGTTGACGGTGGTGCGCCGCTCCTCATCCATGATACCCATCTTGATGGTGTTTTCGGCCATGCCGAGCAGCTTTTCGACACGTGCGAAAATCTCCACCGCGAAGGCCACTTCGTCCGGGCCGTGCATCTTCGGCTTGACCACGTAGGTCGAGCCCGCGCGGGAATTCCTGCGCCCGCCATTGGGGCCAATGTCGTGCAACGCGATCAGGGCGGTCATCGCCGCATCCATGATGCCTTCCGGAACCTCCGTACCATCCCGAAGCAGGATCGCCGGATTGGTCATCAGATGCCCGACATTGCGCACCAGCATCAGCGAGCGGCCGGGAAGCGTGAGTTCGCCGCCATTTGGCGCCGTATAGGTGCGGTCCGGGTTGAGCTTGCGGGTAAAGGTCCTGCCACCCTTGGTGATCTCTTCGGCGAGGTCGCCCTTCATCAGGCCGAGCCAGTTGCGGTAGACGACGACCTTGTCCTCGGCGTCGACGGCGGCAATGGAATCCTCGCAGTCCTGGATGGTGGTCAGCGCCGATTCCACGATCATGTCGGCGATGCCGGCCGCATCGGTCTTGCCGATGGCGTTCTGCCGGTCGACGACGATCTCGACATGCAGGCCGTTCCTGACCAGCAGCACCGCCTGCGGGTTGGCGGCCTCGCCACGATAGCCGACGAACTGCTTCGGGTCGGCAAGCGTGGTGGAACCGCTGCCCGCGCTTAGCCGAAGCATGCCGTTTGCCACCGAAAATCCGCTGACGCCGGCCCAGCTTCCGGTGGTGAGCGGCGCGCTTTCGTCGAGAAACGCCTTGGCCCAGGCGATGACCTTTTCACCGCGCTTCGGGTTGAACGTCTTGCCCTTTTCCGCGCCACCCGCATCGGGAATGGCGTCGGTGCCGTAAAGCGCGTCGTAGAGCGAACCCCAGCGCGCATTGGCGGCGTTCAGCGCGTAGCGCGCGTTCATTACCGGCACCACCAGTTGCGGGCCGGCAACGACCGCGATCTCCGGATCGACGTTTTCGGTCGTCACGACGAAAGCGGGGCCTTCCGGAACCAGATAGCCGATTTCCTTGAGGAAGCGCTTGTAGGCCTCCATGTCGACGGGTGCGCCATGATCGCGATACCAGGCGTCGAGCTTCGCCTGCATGGCGTCGCGGGTGGCCAGCAGCGCCTTGTTCTTCGGGGCGAGGTCGTGGGCGATGGCCGAAAAGCCGTTCCAGAATGCATCGGCTTTGACGCCGGTGCCCGGCAGCGCTTCGTTGACGACGAAATCGTGCAGTTCCCGCGCAATCCGCAATCCGGCGATTTCGACCCGTTCTTCCGTCATTTCATATTCTCCAAGACTTCCCGGCAATATATCTCAACAGCCCATGGCGGGCGTTTGCCATGGCCGGCGATAACAATCAATTCGGCTTAGGATGAAGGTGTGTCGCCCACCGACATATATAGGGACCGTCCGGAAATTCTACCCAGCCGGTCATCTGGCGGGGAGCGCTATTTGCTGACGCTGACGACCTGCGTCGACTTTTCCACGCACAGGAAGCAGCAATATTCGCAGGGCGGCTGGTCGCGGTCGGGGCCGACGCCGAAGGACATGCGGTCGTCGCCGTTGACCCAGGCGCCGTAGCAGATGCGCTCGCCCGCCTCGCAGCTGATCGGCACCGACTTCTTTTCGCGCGCGTCGAGGAAATAGACCTTGTCGCCGCCCGGCCATACCGCCTCGCGGTCGCGGCTCGACAGTTCGACGGCGACGCCGCGATCCTGCTGGTTCTTGATGTAGACGTTCATGTCGGCAGCGTGGACGGGGGTGGCGAGAACCAAGGCGATGATGGCGAAGCGAATCATGGCGGGCCCAGCGTTGAGGCTTCGATCATGCCACGAAATCGCCCGCACCGGAATCCTCCCCGGCCTGCCGCGCGCACAGGCGGCCGATCTCGGCGCGCACCTCCTCGCGATAGCTTTCGATGATGTCGAGATCGATCGGCACACAGGGCGGAAACATGGCGAATTCGATCGAGAACGCATCCTCGTCGCGGCGCGCGCAACACGCCTTTTCGCGCCGGCATGCGCCCTGCCCGCAGCTGCGGAAATTGCCGAGCGCGCCGCACAGAAGCTGCACCGCCTTGAGATAGACGCCGCGGGCGTGAAAATGCCGTTCGAGCGAGCGCCGATAGGCGGCATATTGCGCCTCGCTGCGGCCCCTGCGGCGTGGATCAAGCCTGAGCTTGAAGCGCGGCGTGCCGGGGTCGAACGTCTCGTAGAGATAGGTTTCGGTGGTGACCAGCCCCGAAAAATCCGGCCTCGGCGGGTTCGGATCGAGCGGACGCGGCCACATGCGCTCAAGCGCAATGCCGGGCATGGCGCTGATCGGCACGAAAACCGGCTTCAGCCCCGGCGGGAAAGGATTGCCGGCCTGCGACAGCAGGGGCGCAACGGCTGCGGGCTTGCGGGGAGAGGGCAACGAGCGAGGCATGACAAGTCTCCACGAGGCGCGCGGACGCGCCACCGCGCCGCGAAGCCGGTTGATGAAAAGTCCGGGAAGACG
Organism: Mesorhizobium sp.; assembly: GCA_049647745.1. Classification (GTDB taxonomy): domain Bacteria; phylum Pseudomonadota; class Alphaproteobacteria; order Rhizobiales; family Rhizobiaceae; genus Mesorhizobium. The sequence goes on along the minus strand of JBARYG010000100.1, from coordinate 14,083 downwards.
GCGGCCTTCGGAGCGCTGCCGTATTCTTCTAAATGCGATCCGAAGACCGCCGTCCGGCGATTTCTGTCCGCGTCCGTTCCGCTTTACCGCAGCTCACGATGAAGGCATTTGCGCCGACACCGGCCGATGGCTTGCAGCGCTCGTCCAGCGCGCGGGGGCCGTATTACCCCCAGGGGAACCTTCGGACGCGGCCTCCCCGGCCCCACGGCTTCGTCGGCCACGGAACGGAAGCGCCGGCCCCTCCCCGCTTACGAACGACTCCGGAAACGTTCCCGGCAGGAGAGACGAAGGGGATTATGCGGGAGGGTGGAGGGGGTGTGGATAACATGGAGGAGAATTTTTTGAGCGTGGGCCCCGTCTCTGCCCCCGGGGGAGAACTATGTTGAGGCTCGAAGACACCCGAAGCGTCCAACGCCTCACAAACAAACCAAGCTGAAAGTGTTGCCCAACGCGACTGAAAAAAGCAACTGACCACGTCGTTGTTGATGATCGGAAATTAATCGTGCATAATTCCGTTGAGTTAGAGATTCTATATCAAATGGCGAAATTAACGAGCGCATCGTTATACGCATGCTTTGCATGTGGTACGTTGGCTGGATGCGCTATCGGTATATACGTATATAGATTCCACAACAATGACGAAGGCAATGTTGCAGCGCAAACCATGACATATGCGGACACTGCAGTTATTGTCTTAACTTGCGTTACAATTATTATAACGTGTGCTGCCCTAGTAATAGGAATGCTGGGGATATTTGGTTACCAGAAGCTGAAGCATGATGCCTGCGAAGCTTCTGTAGCATCAGCGCTTATCCGAATAGAGAGCGAAATGGGCGACGGCGGTGTCCTCAAAAAACTACTGGAAGAGCGAGGGGACGAAATTCTTGCAAACTATAACCGGAAGCGAACCCGCTCTGAGGATTGGGGCAAGGAGGAAACCGAGTATGGCGAATGAGCGCTGATTTTTCACCTGAATGGGAGAGGCTGTCCGAAGCAGAACGCAACCTCATTGTTGCCGCTCAAGCACAACTACCGGTTAAATTGGGGGAGATTGCTAGAAAATTGGGATTGGAGGTCAAAGTAACGACTCTCGAGATTGGCATATCAGGTGAGATAGGGCCAAATTTGGATGCTCCTGGATCTTTCAAGATAAGAATAAATAAGCATGAAGTAAAAACTAGGCAAAGGTTTACTTTATCCCACGAAATTTCGCATTTTCTCCTTCATAGAGACCTTATTGGGGGCGGGATTATAGACAACATACTGTTCAGATCGAGGCTTTCAAACGCGATAGAGGCTGAGGCGAACAGGCTGGCCGCAGATATTTTGATGCCGAAATCTGAGATTCGGGCTTGGAAACTCGAAAATGCTGAAATAGGCAAGACCGATTGTGTCGTGCCTCTAGCATCCTTATTTGGAGTTTCAGAAGACGCAGTTCGAATCCGAATTGGATTGAAATGATGCTTCGCAATCTCGATACGATTGCATACCTGCCCGTTTTGTCTGTCCGACCTGCAGAACTGGTCGCGTTGCGCGAACTGCCGGGTGGGATACATGGGGTAATGCTCCCTCATCTACTGTTTCGACCTTGGCTTGGCAGCGGAACCTTGGAGAGAGCGTACGACAAAGTTACACATGCATATCCGTCAAACGCTTTTATTCTAGAGCTTGATCCAGCCTATGAAGTGACAGGAGACTCATCGTTGGCCGTCGAGGTGCGGCAGTTGCGGGTAGAAGCCAACGGTTATGCAAACTGGGTTCGGTTTTGCAGCCTGCACGAACAAGTTATTCCTTGCATCCAAGTTGGGCCGACTCGGATCGAACTTGCAGCACAAATCTCAGCACTAAGCGAGTTAGGTCGAGGTGTCGCTGTTCGAGTTCCCAAAGTAGGACTTGGCGCGATCAACGTTCTGCTGGCCCTATTTGCTCAGGCGAACGTTAGCGATGCGCTATTTGTAATTGATTTCGGTGAAACGAGCGATCGATATCTCGTCGACCTACTTACAGCGAAGACAGCGGTCATGTCGGTACTGAACGAAAATGAGACATTCAAGGTAGCACTTTCCTCTACCAGTTTTCCCAGTTCATTTACCGAAATATCCGATCAAGAAATTTTTGAGCGTCGCTTTTTTGAAGCTCTTCGAGAAGAGCTTCCAGCTATAAGTAAGTCGAGACTCATCTACAGTGATCGAGGGAGTGCACGCCTCCCATCCAAGGGTGGTGGGGGTATTCCAGCCCCCCGGATTGACCTTCCCACAGACGTGGAATGGCGATTTTTTCGAAAGGATGTTCCTCCTGAAACGCCAAAGGCGCAGAGATTGGGGGCTTATAAAGAAATGGCATCCAAGGCAGTCAAAAGTCCGGCTTGGGACCCCGGAATAAATATTTGGGGGACCCAAATGATCAAATTAACTGAATTGGGGAGCGAGTTCGGAATAACATCTCCGGTACGCTCAACGTCGGCTAGAATAAACATTCATTTGTTTCGGCAGGCAAGACGCGCCATCGGATCGACCGATACCATCAGCATGGAGGACGATTGGGTCGATGATTAGAATTCGCTAAAGCCATCCAAGCCTCATCGCTCTTTTTCAGGTGATTGCGAAAGGCTCTTTTTCGAACATTGTGAGGATTTAGGTCCAAAATATCCTGATCCGTTGCCGATCGGTCAACTTTGATCCTCTCAATTACTTTGAGGTTTTCTCCGTACCGTTTTGTGAGGCTACGCGATAAAAGCACCCTAGCACCCTGATTGGATTTTGGCAGGCTGGACGGAAGCAGACTCCTAAGGATCGTCTCATTTGCGATGAGTTTATGTCGCCCTCTTCGCTTCACATAAAGCTGGCCGTCCTCATAAAGATAAACACCCGATCGAGTTCCTCTAACGATCGAGGTTACGTTATCAAGATGTTTTCGCGTACACACTACAACGTATCTATCAAAATATAGATCGTAAAGACGAACCTGTTCCGACAACCGCCTACAAGTATCTAAATCACTTTTAACTTCAAACGCATGAAGGCTTTGGTTATTGAGGACAGCTAAATCAGCGCGAACTCCGCAATTGTTATTGGTAAACTCATTTATATATATCCCGTCTATCCCCTTTTTTAAGACAAGATATTCTAACAGGCTGATCTTAATATTTATTTCGCCTGCCTTCATTTCCTCGATCCACATCTAAAAGGTATTACGGAACGCCCCATGCTTTAGAATTCAGCATTTAGCACGAGACATCTTCTTCTAGCTTTATAGGTAGGCAGCATATCAGTTAGTCACCCATCTTCAGCGCCTGGATGAACGCTTCCTGCGGGATGTCGACCTTGCCGAACTGGCGCATGCGCTTTTTGCCTTCTTTTTGCTTGTCGAGCAGCTTGCGCTTGCGGGAGACGTCGCCGCCGTAGCATTTGGCGGTCACGTCCTTGCGCAGCGCCGAGATCGTCTCGCGGGCGATGACCTTGCCGCCGATCGCCGCCTGGATCGGGATCTTGAACAGATGGTGCGGGATCAGTTCCTTCAGCTTCTCGCACATGACGCGGCCGCGCTTTTCGGCCGCCGTGCGGTGCACCAGCATCGACAGCGCGTCGACCGGCTCCTCGTTGACGAGGATCGACATCTTGACCAGATCGCCCTCGCGGTAGTCGGTCAGGTGGTAGTCGAAGGAGGCGTAGCCCTTGGAGATCGATTTCAGCCGGTCGTAGAAGTCGAACACCACCTCGTTCAGCGGCAGGTCGTAGACCAGCATGGCGCGCTTGCCTACATAGGAAAGGTCGGCCTGGATGCCGCGCCGGTCTTGGCAGAGCTTCAGGATGCCGCCGAGATAATCGTCGGGGGTCAGGATGGTGGCGCGTATCCACGGCTCCTCGATCGAGGCGATCTTGACCACGTCGGGCATGTCGGCGGGGTTGTGCAGTTCCTTTTGCGTGCCGTCGCTGAGGTTGAGGCGGTAGACGACCGAGGGCGCGGTGGCGATCAGGTCGAGGTCGAACTCGCGCTCCAGCCGCTCCTGGATGATTTCCAGATGCAACAGGCCGAGGAAGCCGCAGCGGAAGCCGAAGCCGAGTGCGGCGCTGGTTTCCATTTCATAGGAGAAGGAGGCATCGTTGAGGCGCAGCTTGCCGACGGCGGCGCGCAAATCCTCGAAGTCGGCGGCGTCTACCGGGAACAGGCCGCAGAACACCACCGGCTGCGCAGGCTTGAAGCCGGGCAGCGCATGCTCGGTCGGGCGCCTGTCCTCGGTGATGGTGTCGCCGACGCGGGTGTCGGCCACTTCCTTGATCGAGGCGGTGATGAAGCCGAACTCGCCGGGGCCGATCTCGTCGGCCTGCACCATCTTGGGCGTGAAGAAGCCGGTGCGCTCGACCGGGTATTTCGCGCCGGTGCCCATCATGCGGATGGTCTGGCCCTTCTTCAGCACGCCGTCGATGACGCGCACCAAGACGATGACGCCGAGATAGGCGTCGTACCAGCTGTCGACCAGCATGGCCTTGAGGGGGGCTGAGGCATCGCCCTCGCGCGGTGGCGGCAGCTGGTTGACGATCGCCTCCAGCACGTCCGGTATGCCGATGCCGGACTTGGCCGAAATCAGCACGGCCTGGCTGGCGTCGATGCCGATCACTTCCTCGACCTGTTCGCGGATGCGCTCGGGCTCGGCGGCGGGCAGGTCGATCTTGTTCAGGACGACGACGATCTCGTGGTTGTTGTCGATGGCCTGGTAGACGTTGGCCAGCGTCTGCGCCTCGACGCCCTGGCTGGCGTCGACCACCAGCAGCGACCCCTCGCAGGCGGCGAGCGAGCGGGAGACTTCATAGGCGAAGTCGACATGGCCGGGCGTGTCGATCAGGTTGAGGACGTAGTCCTCGCCGTTGGCGGCGCGGTATTTCAGGCGCACCGTCTGCGCCTTGATGGTGATGCCGCGCTCGCGCTCGATGTCCATATTGTCGAGCACCTGCTCCTTGCCGGCCATCTCGCGTGCGTCCATGCCGCCGGTGAGCTGGATCAGCCGGTCGGCGAGGGTCGACTTGCCATGGTCGATATGGGCGACGATGGAAAAATTGCGGATATGGGAAATGGGCGTTGTCATGGCGCGCGCTTTAGCAGGGGCGGCTTTGCGCGGCAAGCGGCGGGACGTGTGGCGCGGCCGACGCTCACCAGCGCAGCAGGCGCTGCCCGGCCAGGGCGCCGACGACGGCAAGCCCCGCAATCGCGATCGTGTACCAGGTCGCCACGAAGAACGGCGAGTCGTCGGGGCAATGGGCGGCGTAGAACAGCGCCCCTATGCCGCCGGCCAGAAGGCCCGCCACGGCCCCGGCAAGGCGCGGGCGCGTCGGCGCGCCATACCGGAGCGCCGCCAGGAACACCGCCAGCGGGCCGATGCCGATCAGCGGAATGCTCATCATGCAGACCAGGCTGTTGGTTCCGATCCAGCGCGCCTCCCAGTCGACCGACGGAATCGCCTGGAATTCGACGGCTACGGCCACGATCAGGATAGCCGGCGCGAGCAGGAGCAAGGCCGTGCCGCGCAGGCTTTCGCCAGGCCGGGCAAGACGCGCCGTACAGGCGAAAGCCGTCGCCGCCAGCGCGCCGGTCACCACGAATTTCAGGACGAACCGCGATGTGCCCATGGCATGAACGAAATCGGGGCGCGGACCGAGAACGGCGAAGAACACGGCGGCGGCGATCACGATCGCCACGGCAGCGGCGCCTGCAAGCACAAGCATGGGCGAAGGGCCTTGCGATCGCGTGTCTTTTGCCAGCGCCTCGATGAGATCGTTCGTCTGCATGTCAGCCCTTCCCGAACCGTGCCGCGATCGCCGCCAGCCCGCGATGAAAGGCGACACGGACCGCCGCCTCCGTCATGTCGAGCGCCCTTGCGGTATCGGCAATGGAGTGACCCTCGACGGATATGGCGGAAACGACGGCCTTCTGCGCCGGCGCCAGAGCCTCGACCACGCGGCCGAGGTCGCGGGAACTGACGGCTTCTTTTTCCGGTTCCGCCAGCGTTTCGGAAAATTCCGATATGTCGACCTCGATGCTGCGCCCGCGCCGGCGGAAGGCGTCGATCATCTTGAAGCGGGCGATCGCGAACACCCAGGGCAGCACCGCCGCGTCCTGCCGCCAGGTGTGGCGCTTCAGGTGAATAGCCAGCAGCGTTTCCTGCACGATGTCCTCGGCGTCGACGCCGCCAGCCGACAGGCGGCGCCGGGCGAAGCTGCGAACGCGCGCCGCGACCTCGGCCAGGAACGCCGCATAGGCGCGTTCGTCGCCGGCAATCGCGGCCTTCAGCAATGCGGCAAGTTCGGCATCGTCAGGGCTCCGCACGAAGTATCCCCTCATTATTCGGCCGCCGACGCCAGTTGTTACGGACCGCGCGGAAAATTGTCCAAGCAGAATTCGATCACGAAACTGTGTCGCATCGGCAAAGTAACATCGGGAACCGGCGGGCGAAATGCCGATGTGCACGCTGCCACGGAGACAGCGCTCACAAGAGACAGTTTGCGCGATGCCGCGTCAGCGGCGCCGTGCCGAACCGGCGACCGTCCAAGGCGCCACCACAGAGGAGAGCACCATGAGAAATCTTACCCGCATCACGTTTCCCGCACTTGCCTTCGCCCTCGCCTCGACGGCGCTTTTTGCCGGCGGCCCGGCCTATTCCGACGCCATGAAAACGGATGCGATGAAGAGCACCAACACCATGAAAGCGGGCGATGCCATGAAGGCAGGCGACGCCATGAAGCCGGCGGACAACATGAAGGCCGACAAGATGATGAAGGACTGCATGGACAAGGCCGCGATGGAAACCGACACGATGAAAAAGGACGAGGCGACAAAGGCCTGTGATGCCATGGCGCCGGCCAAGGCAAACTAGCCATAGCGCATGAGCATCTGATCCGCCGTCGCCGGAGCGCGGCGGCACCCGCAAGCGGCCACTCCATTCGAACCGGGGTGGCTCCCTCCGTCGGTGCTGCAGGATCAGGCAAGAAAGCCGGCGCAACGCCTTGATCGTGAATCGAATCCAGATTCCAGGCAGGCGAAGGGCCTGACCGAACACCGACACAGGGCATGCACAGGAATGTGAGGCGATGCGGCCTGCGCCATACCTTATAATGAGCGAACGGATGCGACAGGAGTTCGACCGATGACGAAACGACAGGCTGGAACGGCAAGGAACTGGATCGGCCCGACGCTTGGCGCCTGCGCGCTGGCCGCCGGCGGCTTCGCCCTGTGGCAGGCGCCTGCAAAAGCCGCCGAGGACGCGGTGGTCATCCCGGCGCCGGCGATGGACGAGCAGGCCGGGGCGGGCACAGAAACGGCGGTGTTCGCCGGCGGCTGCTTCTGGGGCGTGCAGGGCGTGTTCCAGCACGTGAAGGGCGTCGACAGCGCCGTCTCCGGCTATACCGGCGGCAGCGCCGACACGGCTTCTTACGAAACGGTCGGCTCGGGCCGCACCGGCCACGCCGAATCGGTGAAGATCACCTACGAGCCGTCGAAGATCACCTACGGCCAGTTGCTGCAGGTGTATTTTTCGGTCGCCCACAATCCGACGCAACTGAACTATCAGGGGCCGGACTACGGTACGCAGTATCGCTCGACCATCTTCGCGCAGAACGACAGCCAGCAAAAGCTCGCGCAAAGCTATATCGCCCAGCTCGACAAGGCCAAGGTGTACGACAAGCCGATCGTGACCACGCTGGAGACCGGCAAGAAATTCTACCCGGCGGAGGGCTATCATCAGGATTTCCTGGCGCTCAACCCGACCTATCCCTACATCGTCTATAACGACCTGCCCAAGGTCGAGAACCTGAAACGGCTGTTCCCCGCCCTTTACCGGGAAAAGCCGGTATTGGTGATGGCGCAAGCCAAGGGCTGAACCGGACTGCATGGATAGCACGACCAACCCGCAGGGCCTCGACCACGACCGGCTGGCGGCCCTGCAAAGAATTTCCTTCAACTATTTTCTGATCGAGGCCAATCCGGCAAACGGGCTGATCGCCGACCGCACGCAAGCGGGCGCGCCGGCCAGCATCGCCGCGGTCGGCATGGCGCTGAGCGCCTATCCGGTGGCGGTGGCGCGCGGCTTCATGACACGTCACGACGCCTGCGAGCGGACGCTCAGGACATTGCGCTTCTTCTGGAACAGCCACCAAGGCCCCGAGAAGGACGCCACCGGCTACAAGGGGTTTTATTACCATTTCCTCGACATGCGGAGCGGACGCCGGGTGTGGAAGTGCGAGCTTTCCACCGTCGACACCGCCCTTCTGATGGCCGGGGTTCTCGTCGCCGGCGCCTATTTCCGCGAGGACAACGAGGCGGATGCGGAAATACGCCGGCTGGCCGAGGCGCTCTACCGGCGGGTCGACTGGGCGTGGGCGCAAAACGGCAGTGCCGCGGTCACGCTTGGCTGGCGGCCGGAGCGTGGTTTCCTGCCCTATCACTGGACGGGCTATGACGAGGCGCTGATCCTCTACGTGCTGGGCCTCGGCTCGCCGACGCATCCGCTGACGGCGGAAAGCTACGCGGCATGGCTGACCGGCTATCGCTGGAAGACGCTCTACGGCCACGAATTCCTTTACGCCGGACCGCTGTTCATCCACCAGATGTCGCATATCTGGATCGACTTCCGCGGCATCCAGGATGCGTTCATGCGTGACCACGGATCGGATTATTTCCAAAACAGCCGGCAGGCCGCCTATGTGCAGCGGCAATACGCCATCAGCAATCCGCGCGGCTTCTGCGGCTACCACGCCAATTGCTGGGGGCTTACGGCAAGCGACGGGCCGGGGCCGCAAACGCGCAGGATCGATGGGGTCGAGCGGCGCTTCTACGGCTACCGCGCGCGCGGCGTGCCGTTCGGGCCGGACGATGGCACGATCTCGCCATGGGCGACGGCCGCATCGCTTCCCTTCGCGCCGGAAATCGTTTTGCCGGCGCTGCGCCATTTCCACGAAATCGACCTCAGGGACGACCACCGCTACGGCTTTACCGCCAGCTTCAACCCGACGCTGGCCGATGAGCACGGGCACCCCCACGGGTGGCAATCGCCGGACCATGTCGGCATCAACCAGGGACCGATCACGCTGATGATCGAGAACTACCGCAGCGACTTCATCTGGAAGCTGATGCGCGGATGCCCGTACGTCGCCGCCGGCCTGCGGCGCGCCGGGTTCTCGAACGGCTGGCTATAGCGGAACAGCGCCGGGACGGTTCTGATTTACCGAATCAGAAAACCATCCCATCTTTTTGTTTCAGCCGGATTTTCGGGGCGCCAAACCGTTTCGCATGGTCGCTGGAAAGGCGCTATTTCGGCTCGCCGGTCACCGGATCGTACCTGATCTCCACCTTGGCCTTGTCGGTCGTATAATAGGTGACCTCGTAGGCGCCGTCGTTCCAGTCGATCTCGCTGATGTAGCGGAAGCCCTGCCGCTGCTCGACCTTGGCGATGAGTTCGGACAGTTTTTTCGCGTTCTGCGGCGGAAACTTGTCGGCGGTCTGCGCCAGGGCGGCACTGCCCAGCATCAGCAACCCGACGCCGGCGGCGGAAATCAGTTTAAGCATGGTTTTCCCTCATTCATGGCATGCGCGTTTACGTAAACCCCACGGGACCGGATTTTGTTCCACCGGCCGTGGCGACAACAAGGCTTCTCGGGAACCAAGCACGCCGGCCCGCGTAGACGTTAAAGACGAAACGCCGGAAAGGACATGCGATGAGGACCGCAGCCATGCTGATATCGCTGCTGGCACTGACCGCGCCAGCGGCCGCCCAGAACGCCGAGACGGCCAAGCCGGGACCCTGCCAGGCCGAGCCGCAAGCCAATACCCGACAGGATCAGGCCAAGAAGCCCACTGAGAACGGCCAGGACGAGAGTACGGCGCAGAAGCTGGCACCCTGCGGCGGCGTGCTGAAACCGCCGCCGACCGGAGACAGCGAAATGACCGAGCCGGCGCCGGACGAAGGCAAGACGCCGGTGATCAAACCCGGCGAAGTGCCGGCGCAACCGCCCAAGCAGAATTGAGCCGGCCACGTTTCATTGGGGCATTTCCGGCGAAAACAGAATCGCCTCAATGCTTTATCTCTTTGTTCTTATGTGGCTCCGGACGCAAAGCCGCTGCGCGCCTTTGCTGGAATTACTCTTACACAGCACGACGCGTGCACTTTGGGCAACATGGGTCAGTCCAGCGTGCGCCTGAACCGCACCAGGGCAGTGCCGGCAAACAGCACGACGAAGCCGACCAGCCAGCCGATCTCGGTGGCGATGGCCGGTAGTTCGGCCCCTTTCAGCATCACCGCGCGCACGATGCGCAGGAAATGGGTGAGCGGAAAGATTTCGCCCAGCGTCTGCGCCCAGCCGGGCATGCCGCGATAGGGGAACATGAAGCCGGAAAGCAGGATCGACGGCAGGAAGAAAAAGAAGGTCAGCTGCATGGCCTGCATCTGCGTGCGCGAAACCGTCGAAATGGAATAGCCGAGCAGCACGAGGCCGAGCACGAAAACGAGGATGCTGGACAAAAGCAGCGGCAGGCCGCCGACGAAAGGCACGAAGAACAAAAGCTTGGCGGCGATCAGCACCACCACCACCTGCACCGCGCCGACGCAGGCATAGGGCAGCACCTTGCCCAGCATGATCTCCAGCGGGCTCGACGGCATCGCCAGAAGGTTTTCCATGGTGCCGCGCTCGGTTTCGCGCGTCAGCGCCACGGCGGTCATCATCACCATGGTCATCTGCAGGATGACGCCGAGCAGGCCGGGCACGATGTTGTACTGGGAAACGCCTTCCGGGTTGTAGAGCCGGTGCACCACCACGTCGAGCTGGCCGGCGGCGTTTTCCGCCGCCTGATCCTGCAAACCCTGCGCCCTCAGGAGCGCCTGCCCGGCGACGGTGCCCAGCGTGGAGATGGCGCCCGATGCCACCGACGGGTCGGTGGCGTCGGCCTCGATCAGGATCTGCGGATGGTCGCCGCGCTCGACGCGGCGGCCGAAATCGGCGGGAATGGTGACGACGAAGGAGACGTCGCCGCGCGCCAAGAGGAAATCGGCCTCGGCCTCGGTCTGCGCGATATGATCGAAGCGGTAATAGCCGGTGTTTTCAAGGGCGGCGACCATGGCGCGGCTGTACTGGTCGCTGCTCATCGCCAGCAAAGCGGCGGGCAGGCGCTTGGGGTCATTGTTGATGGCGAAGCCGAACAGGATCAGCAGCATCAGCGGCACGCCGAGCATCATGGCGAAAGTGACGCGATCGCGCCGCATCTGGATGAATTCCTTGGCCAGAAGCGCGTTGAGGCGGGCAAGGGAAAAGACGGCGTTCATGGCTGCGCCATCTTGCCCGGCCCTCGGCTATGGCCTCGGGCATTCGTCACTCGAAAAGCCCATTTGGGGGCTTTTCGTTCGCTTCGCGAACCGTTCCTCATCCCATATTGTCCTTCGAGCCGGCCATGAACTGGATGAACACGTCTTCCAGGCTGGTTTCGCCGGGGGTTACCCTGATGTCTTGATGGTCTTTCTCGACATCGGCGAGCGCGGCCTTCAACGCCTTCTCGTCGGAACCGACGACGTGCAGGGTCGCCCCGAACGGCGCCACCTGGTCGACGCCCGGCTTGCCCTCCAGCGCCGCAGAAACCTTGCTGAGGTTCGGGCCGGTGACGACGAAGGTTGTCAGCCCGGCATCGCGGATGACCTCGTCCACGGTGCCCGTCGCCAGCATCTTTCCGTAGGAAATGTAGCTGATGCGGTGGCAGCGCTCGGCCTCGTCCATGTAGTGGGTAGAGACCAGCACGGTCAGTCCGCCCTGCGCCAGCCGGTGGATTTCGTCCCAGAACTCGCGCCGCGCCTTGGGGTCGACACCGGCGGTGGGCTCGTCGAGCAGCAACAGCTTCGGCTTGTGCATGATGCAGGCGGCGAGCGCCAGCCGCTGCTTCCAGCCGCCGGAAAGCGTGCCGGCAAGCTGGTTGCGGCGCGAGGTCAGGCCCAATTCCGCAAGCGTCTTCGAGACATGCTCTTCAAGCGGCTTCAACTGGTAGAGCCTCGCCACGAACTCCAGGTTCTCGCCGATGGTCAGGTCTTCGTAGAAGGAAAAGCGCTGCGTCATGTAGCCGACCTCGCGCTTGATCTTCAGGCTGTCGGTGCGGATATCAAGGCCGAGCACCGTGCCCTCCCCCTCGTCCGGCGTCAAAAGCCCGCACATGATGCGGATGGTGGTGGTCTTGCCCGAGCCGTTGGGGCCGAGGAAGCCGACGATCTCGCCCTCGGCCACGGTCATCGTCACATGGTCGACGACGGTCTTGTCGCCGAAGCGCTTGACGAGGCCGTGGACGTCGATGACGTTCATTTCGCCGCGTCCGCCAGCGTCACGTCGACGATCTGTCCCGGCTGCAGCGCGCCGGCATCGCCCTGCGGCCGCGCCTCGACCAGATAGACCAGCTTCTGCCGGTTCTCGAGCGAGTAGATGACCGGAGGGGTGAATTCCGGGTCGGGCGAGACATAGCTTACCTTCGCCTTCAGGTCCGGGCCGCAGCCGTCACAGCGCACGCTGAGCAGCGTGCCGACCTTGATCGAGGAGAAGGCGGCTTCGGGGATGTAAACGGTGAGCTTGAGCGCTCCGTCCGGCAGCATGGAGAGGACCGGCGCGGTCGGCCCGGCGGTGTCGCCCGGATTGCGGATGACATCGTTGATGCGCCCGTCGGCCGGCGCCGTCAGCGTGCGCTTGGAAAGCCGCCAGCGTGCCTGGTCGAGTTCCGCCTGCGTTTGCCGAACCTGATTTTCCGCCGCCTTGATGGTTTCGGCACGCGCCGGCAGTTTTCCCACCGCCAGATTGGCCTCGGCCTGGCCGATGGCCGCCTGCGCCACCTCGGCCTGCGTGGTGGCGTCGTCGAACTGCGCCTGGGTGGCGACGTTGCGCTTCAACAGGTCCTGCGTGCGCGCCAGCGTCCGGCTGGCGTCGTCGGCCTGCGCTTTCGCCGAACGAAGGGCGGCCTCCAGCACCGCGATCTCTTCCGGCCGCTTGCCGACCTGCAGGTCGGCAAGCTGCGCCTGCGCCTGCGCCAGCGCGGCCTCGGCCTGCGCCACCGCGATCGTTGCATCGTCGCTTTCCAGCGTCACCACCGCGTCGCCCGCCTTAACGCGGTCACCGCGCCTGACCGAAACGGTTTCGACCTGCGCCACCTCGATCGGCGCCAGCAGCACATAATCGCCCTCGACATAGCCGACGGCCAGCGGCGCCGCCGGCGCGCAGGCCGAAAACAACTGGACCGCAAGCGGGATCGAACAGAAGAAACTCATGCCTCATGCCCCTGTCTTTTATTCCCTGGCCGGGCCGCCAGAATGGCGTCGAGATTGCCGGCCGCCACCGCCGCCACCCTGGCCGCTTCGGCGTTGCCGATCTCGTTCCAGCCCATGCGGCGCATCACCGCCTCGCGGCCGATGCGGAAATAGACGACCTGCCCGATCAGCGTGAATACGGTGAGCCTTGTCGCCTCGCTTTCGGCCGGCTCGCCGGTGGCGCGCTCCCACAAAAGGCAGAGGCGCCGGTGTGTCGGCTCGAACACGCCGTCATAGATGCGGTCGAGCGCCGGTGTCGGATGCGAAAGCTCGCGCAGGACGAACTGCACGATCTCGCCCGCTTCGGGACTGGCGACGATGAACGTCACCATCCGTTCCAGCGCGGCGAAAAGCCGGTCTTTCGCTTCCTGCGGCGTATCGGCGGCGCCTGCTTCCGCATCCGCCGCGCCCAGCGCCTGGCCGGCGATGATTCGGATGGTTTCCACGATATGGTCGGCGGCGGCTATGCGCAGCCCTTCCTTGCCGCCGAAATGATAGGCGATGGAGCCGATATTGGCTCCGGCCTGCGCCGCGATCTGCCGCGTCGAGGTGCCTTCGAACCCGTTCGCCCCGAAAAGCTTCAGCGCCGCAAGGATCAACGCAGCGCGCGTCGCCTCGGCCGACGGCGCGGCACGTGCGGGTGTTTTCGGCGCGGGTCCGATCATACGTCAAGTTTTGATCAATCGATTGATTAATGTCAACCGAAACTCCGCCCGACGCCTCGAAAATCCCTAAAACGCGTCGCGATCTTTCAGATTCGCTCCATGCGCT
>JBARYG010000099.1:0-4338 GCA_049647745.1 Mesorhizobium sp. | reverse complement strand
CCCCACGCCGGATTGTTTTGCGGCTGCGGCGAGCGGCCGGCTACCGTGGTGCCAGGGCCTCAAGCGGCGGTGCTGGGCCGCATCACGAAATGGGCGATTTGGCCCGCTATTGTTCGAAAAAGGGGTTCCCCACCCCTAGAAGGAGAACGGCATGAACCAAGAGGTCATGAATCTCTTCAACCCTCAGGCGCCTGCGCAGGTGTTCGATTCCATCCGGATTTCGCTCGCCAGCCCTGAGAAGATTCTTTCCTGGTCCTTCGGCGAGATCAAGAAGCCGGAGACGATCAACTATCGTACCTTCAAGCCCGAGCGCGACGGCCTTTTCTGCGCGCGCATCTTCGGGCCGATCAAGGATTACGAGTGCCTGTGCGGCAAGTACAAGCGCATGAAGTACAAGGGCGTCATCTGCGAGAAGTGCGGCGTCGAGGTGACGCTGTCGCGCGTGCGGCGCGAGCGCATGGGCCATATCGAACTGGCGGCCCCGGTCGCCCACATCTGGTTCCTGAAGTCGCTGCCCTCGCGCATCGGCACGCTGCTCGACATGACGCTCAAGGACATCGAGCGCGTTCTCTACTTCGAGAACTACATCGTGACCGAGCCGGGCCTGACGGCGTTGAAGGAAAACCAGCTTCTTTCCGAAGAAGAATACATGATCGCGGTCGACGAGTATGGCGAGGATAGCTTCACCGCCATGATCGGCGCCGAGGCCATCCATGATCTTCTGGCCGGCATGGACCTGGAGAAGATCGCGGGCGACCTGCGTTCGGAACTGGCGACCACCACGTCGGAACTGAAGCAGAAGAAGTTCCTGAAGCGGCTCAAGGTCGTGGAAAACTTCATGGAATCCGGCAATCGTCCGGAATGGATGATCATGAAGGTGGTCCCGGTGATCCCGCCGGACCTGCGTCCGCTGGTGCCGCTGGACGGCGGCCGCTTCGCGACGTCCGACCTGAACGATCTCTATCGCCGCGTCATCAACCGCAACAACCGCCTGAAGCGCCTGATCGAGCTTCGCGCGCCCGGCATCATCGTGCGCAACGAAAAGCGCATGTTGCAGGAAGCGGTCGACGCCCTGTTCGACAACGGCCGTCGCGGCCGCGTCATCACCGGCGCCAACAAGCGTCCGCTGAAGTCGCTGTCCGATATGCTGAAGGGCAAGCAGGGCCGCTTCCGCCAGAACCTGCTTGGCAAGCGCGTCGACTATTCCGGTCGCTCGGTTATCGTGACCGGTCCGGAGTTGAAGCTGCACCAGTGCGGCCTGCCGAAAAAGATGGCGCTCGAACTGTTCAAGCCGTTCATCTACGCCCGTCTCGACGCCAAGGGCTATTCGTCCACCGTCAAGCAGGCGAAGAAGCTGGTCGAGAAGGAGCGTCCGGAAGTCTGGGATATCCTCGACGAGGTGATCCGCGAGCATCCGGTTCTGCTGAACCGCGCACCGACGCTGCACCGCCTCGGCATCCAGGCGTTCGAGCCGACCCTGATCGAAGGCAAGGCGATCCAGCTTCACCCGCTGGTCTGCACAGCCTTCAACGCCGATTTCGACGGCGACCAGATGGCGGTGCACGTGCCGCTGTCGCTGGAAGCGCAGCTTGAAGCGCGTGTCCTGATGATGTCGACCAATAACATCCTGCATCCGGCTTCCGGCGCGCCGATCATCGTGCCGTCGCAGGACATGGTGCTGGGTCTCTACTATCTGTCGATCGTCAACCAGAACGAGCCGGGCGAGGGCATGGTGTTTGCCGATATGGGCGAACTCCAGCACGCGCTGGAGAGCAAGGCGGTGACGCTGCACGCCAAGATCAAGGGCCGCTACAAGGGCGTCGACAAGGACGGCAACGAAGTGTCGAAGATTTACGACACCACGCCCGGCCGCATGATCATCGGCGAATTGCTGCCGAAGAACGTCAACGTGCCGTTCGATACCGCGAACCAGGAGATGACCAAGAAGAACATCTCCAAGATGATCGACACGGTGTATCGCCACTGCGGCCAGAAGGAGACGGTCATTTTCTGCGACCGCATCATGGCGCTCGGCTTTGCCCACGCCTGCCGTGCCGGCATTTCGTTCGGCAAGGACGACATGGTCATTCCCGACACCAAGGCCGGTGAAGTGTCCAAGACCGAGGCTTTGGCCAAGGAATACGAGCAGCAGTACAATGACGGCCTGATCACGCAGGGCGAGAAGTACAACAAGGTCGTCGACGCCTGGGCCAAGTGCTCGGAGCGCGTCGCCGACCAGATGATGGCGCGCATCAAGGCGGTGGAATTCGAAGACAGCGGCCGTCAGAAGCCGATGAACTCGATCTACATGATGTCGCATTCCGGTGCGCGCGGTTCGCCCACCCAGATGCGCCAGCTTGCCGGCATGCGCGGCCTGATGGCCAAGCCGTCGGGCGAGATCATCGAGACGCCGATCATCTCGAACTTCAAGGAAGGCCTCACCGTGCTCGAGTACTTCAACTCGACCCACGGCGCCCGCAAGGGCTTGGCCGACACCGCCTTGAAGACGGCGAACTCGGGTTATCTCACCCGCCGTCTGGTCGACGTGGCGCAGGACTGCATCGTCAACTCGGTCGATTGCGGCACCACGCGCGGCCTGACCATGCAGCCGATCGTCGATGCCGGCCAGGTCGTGGCTTCGGTCGGCCAGCGTGTTCTCGGCCGCACGTCGCTGGACGACATCCTGCATCCGGTGTCCGGTGAGGTTCTGGTCAAGGCCGGAACGCTGATGGACGAGCAGGACGTGGAGCGGATCGAGAAGGCCGGCGTGCAGTCGGTGCGTATCCGCTCGGCGCTGACCTGCGATGTTCGCACCGGCGTCTGCGCGGTCTGCTACGGACGCGATCTTGCCCGCGGCACCCCGGTCAACCAGGGCGAAGCCGTCGGCGTCATCGCGGCGCAGTCGATCGGCGAGCCGGGCACGCAGCTCACCATGCGTACCTTCCACATGGGCGGTACGGCGCAGGTGGTGGACTCGTCGTTCCTCGAAGCCTCCTATGAGGGCACGGTCCAGTTGCGCAACCGTAACGTGGTGCGCAACTCGGAAGGCCAGCAGATGGTCATGGGCCGCAACATGGCGGTGCTCATCCTCGACGAGGCCGGCAAGGAGCGCGCTTCGCACCGGCTGACCTATGGTTCGCGCATCTTCGTGGACGACGGCGACAAGGTGAAGCGTGGACAGCGCCTCGCCGAGTGGGATCCCTATACCCGCCCCATCCTCACCGAAATCGAGGGCAAGGTGCAGTTCGAGGATCTGGTCGACGGCATTTCCGTTCAGGAAACGGCCGACGAATCCACCGGCATCACCAAGCGCGAGGTCATCGACTGGCGCTCGACGCCGCGCGGTTCGGACCTCAAGCCGGCGATCGTCATCCAGGACGCCAAGGGCAAGGTCGGCAAGCTGTCGAAGGGCGGCGACGCGCGCTTCCTGCTCTCGGTCGAGGCCATCCTTTCGGTCGAGCCGGGTGCCGCGGTCCGTCCGGGCGACGTCCTGGCGCGTATCCCGATGGAAAGCGCCAAGACCAAGGACATCACCGGCGGTCTGCCGCGTGTTGCCGAACTGTTCGAGGCTCGTCGCCCGAAGGATCACGCCATCATCGCCGAGATCGACGGCACGATCCGCTTCGGACGCGACTACAAGAACAAGCGCCGCATCATCATCGAGCCGCATGACTCGACGATGGAGCCGGTCGAGTACCTGATCCCGAAGGGCAAGCCGTTCCATCTTCAGGACGGCGACGTCATCGAGAAGGGCGACTATATCCTCGACGGCAACCCGGCGCCGCACGACATCCTGGCGATCAAGGGCGTGGAAGCGCTTGCTTCCTACCTCGTCAACGAGATCCAGGAAGTCTACCGGTTGCAGGGCGTGTCGATCAACGACAAGCATATCGAGGTGATCGTGCGGCAGATGCTGCAGAAGGTGGAAATCACCGCGCAGGGCGACTCGACCTATATCCCGGGCGACCATGTCGACGTGATCGAACTGGACGAGATCAACGAGCGGCTGCTCGAGGACGGCAAGAAGCCGGCCGAAGGCCAGCCGGTTCTGCTCGGCATCACCAAGGCCTCGCTGCAGACGCCGTCCTTCATCTCTGCCGCCTCCTTCCAGGAGACGACCAGGGTGCTGACGGAAGCGGCGGTCGCCGGCAAGACCGATATGCTGCAAGGCCTGAAGGAGAACGTCATCGTCGGCCGGTTGATCCCGGCAGGCACGGGCGGCCAGATGAGCCAGATCCGGCGCATCGCCACCCATCGCGACGAACTCATCCTCGACGAACGCCGCAAGTCGTCCGGCGTCGAGGTTGCCGAGCCGATGCTGACCGACATGACCAACGC
>JBARYG010000098.1:0-15776 GCA_049647745.1 Mesorhizobium sp. | reverse complement strand
CCGCACCCTGTTCGATGGCTCGCGGCCGGTCCTGCATCGCACCCTGTCCACATGGCTGAATTCAACCGAAATTATGGGCGCGTCCCTCATGCTTCAATTTGAAATTCATTATCCAGTGTATTAGGTTGGCTAATGTTGCCGAATCTTCCCTTCCTTGCCCTTCGCGCCTTCGAGGCCGTCGTGCGCCTGCGTGGCTTTGCCCGCGCCGCCGAGGAACTGGGGGTAACGCAGAGTTCCGTCAGCCAGCATGTGAAGGTCGTGGAGGAATGGATCGGCCGCAAGCTTCTGGTGCGCGGGCCGCGCGATACCGTGGCGACCAAGGAAGGAAAGCTGCTGGCGACGGCGATCGCGACCGGCATCGGCCAGATCGGCGATCTTTGCGACAAGATGCGCCACAAGGGCGGCGCCGACCCCGCGATAACCGTTTCCTGCCTGCCGGGTTTCGCGGTCAACTGGCTGTTTCCGCGGCTGATCCGTTTCGACCAGCTTCACGCCGACACGCCGGTCTCCATTTCGACCGATGCCTCGCCGCTCGGCTTTGCCACCGGGCAGTCGGATCTCGCCATCCTGTACGGCATGGGGAATTATCCGGGGCTGCATGTGGAGCGGCTGATGGACGAACGGCTCTTTCCCGTTTGCGCCCCTTCGCTGCTGGCGGAAGGCCCACCTCTCGCTGAACTTGCCGATCTTGCCCGCCACACCCTCTTGATGGACGAGCTTGCCGATGTTGGCGGCACGCCGCCGACCTGGGCTTTCTGGGCGGAAGAGACGGGCCAGACCCTGCCGAAGCCGGCGCGCGTGCGCCAGTTCGGGCAGACCAACATGGTGGTGCAGGCGGCGGTGCAGGGTCTGGGCGTGGCGCTCGGCCGTGAACCGCTGGTCATGGATGCGCTGGCGAACGGAAGCCTGGTGCAGCCGCTGCAGGGAGTCGCGCTGTCGCAATATTCCTATTGGCTGGTCTGCCCGAAGGTGGCGATAAAGTCCGGGCGCCTTCGGCGTTTCCGCGACTGGCTGGTTTCGGAAGCGAGGGGACAAGAGCTCCCTGCGCCATAAGGATTCTTAATGCACCTTATAATGACGGAAATATTGCGAAGCGGCCGGTAACGGCTCTAGATAGGGCTGTCGAGGTTCCGGGAAGTCAGGGCATGTATCTGAAGAACGCATGGTATGTCGCGGGGTGGAGCAAGGACTTCGACCGCAGCTTGAAGGCTGAAAAATTTCTCGGCGAGCGGGTTGTCGTCTTCAGGAAGGAAGATGGCTCGCCCGTGGCGCTGGAAGACGCCTGCCCGCACCGCAAGCTGCCGCTCTCGAAAGGCAATCTGAAGGGCGACACGGTCGAATGTGGCTATCACGGCCTGACATTCGACTGTTCGGGCGCCTGTGTCGCCGCCCCGACGCAGCCGGGAAAAATTCCGCCCAGAGCCATCGTCAGGTCGTACCCGGTCGTCGACCGCTACCGCTTCCTGTGGATATGGATGGGCGACCCGGCGCTTGCCGACCCCGACGCCATTTTCCCGATCGAGAATTTCGACAATCCGCAATGGGGCTATACCGACGGCGGCGTGCTGGACATCGATTGCAACTATCTCTGGATCGTCGACAATCTGCTCGATCCGAGCCATGTCGCCTGGGTCCACGTTACGTCCTTTGCCGGCGCTGGCACCGACGACCAGCCGCTTGAGGTGGCGCGAACCGACCGGGGTGTGATCGTGTCGCGCTGGATCTATGGCCGTCCGC
Source organism: Mesorhizobium sp. (assembly GCA_049647745.1). Taxonomy (GTDB): domain Bacteria; phylum Pseudomonadota; class Alphaproteobacteria; order Rhizobiales; family Rhizobiaceae; genus Mesorhizobium. The sequence goes on along the minus strand of JBARYG010000098.1, from coordinate 14,039 downwards.
CGTCGCCCTATTACGCGGGACTGGTCAGGTTCGAAGGCCTGTGCGACCGGTTGCAACACTATGAGATGTGTTTTCCGGCGATCGCGCTCAACAAGTCCGTCTATACGCCAGCCGGCACCGGCGGGCCCGATGCGCCGCCCGTGGAAAAAACCTACGTCAACATATCCTATAATTTCATGACGCCCATCGATGAGGACCATAGCCGCTATTTCTGGTTCCAGCACCGCAACACCGATCCGGGCGACAAGGCCATATCCGAGAAGATGAATGCCGGTGCCCGCATGGCGTTCGAGGAGGACCGCGCGGTTCTCGTCGCCGTGCATGAGGGGATGAAGAACAAGACGACGCCCAACATCGACCTCGGGCTCGATGCCGGCGCCAAGCTGTTCAGGCTGCAACTGCAAAAGCTGATCGACCGGGAAGCCCCGGCCGCCGGGTGATGGAAGATCGGGAAACGGGCGTGGTCGCCTAACCGGGAATGAAGGGGATGGAATGTCAGCCTGGATAAAGATGATCTCGGACGAGGATGCCGATCCGGCCCTGCTCGACGTGCTGAAGCTGGCGCGCACGCCGCACGGCACAGTGGACAATGTGATGCGCGTGCACTCGCTGCGCCCCAACACCATGAAGGGCCATGTCGTCCTCTATCGCGCCGCCCTGCATGACGACGCGAACACCCTGCCGACATGGTTGCAGGAAACGATCAGCTCCTATGTGTCGATCCTGAACGACTGCCCCTACTCGCTGGCCAACCACTGGGCCAATGCGCGCCATCTCATCGCCGACGAGGTGCGCGCCGACGCCATCGAGAAGGCATTGCATGCGCGTAGGCCGGAAAGCGTCTTCGAAGGCAGGGACCTTGCCCTGATGCGCCATGCCGAGAAACTGACCCTTTCGCCGGGCAGGATGGCCAAGGCCGATGTCGAGGAATTGCGGCGCGAAGGGCTGGACGACGGCCAGATCCTGGAGGCCAACCAGATCATCGGCTATTTCAACTACGTGAACCGGCTGCTGAACGGCCTCGGCGTGACCACCGACGGCGACGTCGTCGGCTATTACGCCAAGGATTGACGGCTGCTTGACGAGTGCCGGCCGGCGATGTTGCCGGATCGGCGGTTCAAGGCAGGCGTTCCGCGAGCCGGCGCGGCGTGAAATCAATGGCCCAGAAGCTGGCTCAGGAACAGTTGGGCGCGGTCGCTTTGCGGGTTGCTGAAGAAGGTTTCGGGATCGGCGATCTCGACGATTTCGCCTTCGTCCATGAACACGACCCGGTCGGCGACCTTGCGGGCGAACCCCATCTCATGCGTCACGCAGATCATGGTCATGCCCTCCTCGGCCAGCTCGATCATCACGTCCAGCACGCCGGCGATCATCTCCGGGTCGAGGGCCGACGTCGGTTCGTCGAACAGCATCACCTTCGGCTTCATGCAAAGCGAGCGGGCGATCGCCACGCGCTGCTGTTGGCCGCCTGACAGTTGCGGCGGGTATTTGGACGCCTGTTCGGCGATATGCACGCGTTCCAGATACTGCATGGCCAGCTTCGTGGCTTCTGCCTTCGAGACGCCGCGATTGCGCATGGGGCCGAGGATGAGATTGTCCAGGATGGTCATATGCGGGAAAAGGTTGAAGCTCTGGAACACCATGCCGACTTCGCGCCGGATACGCTCAATGTTCTTCATGCCGGGGGTGACTTCCACCCCGTCCACCCTGATCGTGCCCTTCTGATGGGCCTCGAGCTGGTTGATGCAGCGGATCATCGTGGACTTCCCTGACCCGGAGGGCCCGCAAACCACCACCTTTTCGCCCTCTGCGACGGTCAGGTTGATGTCGTACAGCGCACTGAAATCATTGTACCATTTGCACAGGTGGCTGATTTCCACGAGGGGCCTTGCAGCCTGGTCGGTCATGCTGGTCGTCTCCTATCGGCGGCTTCGGGCAGCGCGGCGTTCCAGCCAGCCGAAGAGCAGCGCGAAACTGTAGCAAAGGACGAAATACATCGCCCCGACGAGAATCCATGTCTCGAACACCCTGGTGGTCGATGACGCCACTTCCGTTGCGAGAAAGGTCAGTTCCTGGATGGAAATCAGCGAAACGATCGCCGAATCCTTGATCAGCGAGATGAACTGGCCGGCCAGGGGCGGCAGGATGTTGCGGAACGCCTGTGGCAGGATCACGTCGCGCAAAACGTTCAGCGGCGACAGGCCGATTGCGCGGGCGGCTTCCCACTGGCCCTTGCCGACCGATTGAATCCCCGCCCGGACGATTTCCGTAATGTAGGCGCCTTCGAACAGGGCAAGGCACAGCATTCCCGCCAGGAAGTTCGACAAAAGCTGGGGGTCGCCGAACGCGATGCGAAACACCGGATTGTTCACCGCTTCGCTGCCGGCATCGATGTTATCGAGCCCGAGGGCAGGGAAAAGCTGGCTCGAAACGAAGAAATAGAAGATGAAGATGAAAACCAGCGGCGGCAGGTTGCGGATCAGCTCGACATAGCAGCGGCTGATGATGCGCAGCGTCAGGTTCTCGCAGGTGCGCCAGTAACCCATGACCAGGCCGACGATGCTGGCAAGGATCGTCGCCCAGATCGCCAGCCGCAGGGTCGTCGCCAGCCCGTAGAGCAGCAGGTTGGGGACATAGGTTCCGGACGCGTCGTCGTAGCGGACCACGAAATTCAGGACGCGCGGCCAGTCCCACTTGTAAACGAGCACGTCGTTTACCCGGTAGGCCGCATAGAAAATAAAGACGGCGACACCGCCCAGGACAACGATGTCCGTCGGGGTCAGTCGCTTTTTGGGAAGCCCCGGCGGCGGGGACGTTCGATCCATATGCGGCACCCTTGGTGGAATGGAAGAGGCACAGGGCGTTCCTGTGCCTCCCGGTCTTTCTGCGGCGTTTTTATTCAGGCGCGACCATGTCTTTCCAGGCGGACTGGTTCTTGAACCAGTAGTCGTTCCTTTCCTGGAGCCAGCCGTTCGACGTGTTCACCAGGATCCAGTTCGAGAAGAAGTTCAGCGAATCGACATCACCCTTACGCAGGCCGAAGGCCTCGTCGCCATGCGTCAGGTTCTCGCCGTTGTTGGCGACGAAGACCTTGTCCGGATAGGCATCGGACCAGAAGCGCGGCTTGGGCGCCGACGAGATCATCGCATAGGCGTTGCCGTTGACCACTTCCTGGAAGGCTTGCGCATCGTCGTCGAACTGGCGCAGCGTTGCCTTGGGGAACCGCTTCTGGGCGTAGTCGCACGGGATGGCGCCGCGGCGGCAGGCGATCGTCACCTTCGGATCGTTATAGTCGTCGAGCGACTTGAAGCCGCCGGCCAGAGCCTTGTTGGCGGCCATCTGCTGTCCGGAATGGGCATAAGGGATGGTGAAGTTCACCGTCAGGTTCCGTTGCGGCGTGATCGACAGGCCGCCGATGATGACGTCGAACTTCTTGGCGAGCAGGGCCGGAACGATGCCGCTCCAGGCGGTAGGCACGAACTCCACCTCGACGCCCATATCGGCCGCCACTTTCTTGGCGACGTCGATTTCGAAGCCGATCAGATCGCCTTTCTTGTCGCGCATCGCCCACGGCACGAAGGTCGACATGCCGACGCGCAGCTTGCCGCGCTGCACGATTTCATCGAGCAGGTTGTCCGCGCTGGCTGGCGGCGTCGAAACGATAAAGGTCATGGTCGCCACAGCGGCGGCGACGACCAGGCTCTTAAGTGGTTTCAAGAATTTCATCGGTACTCCTCCTTGTGTTTTACGTTGTTATTGTTGTTAGCGCCTGTTCCTTGTCAGGGACATTTCAAAGAGACTGACGGCGATCGACAGGGATACCGTCACGGCAAGATAGATTCCGGCCACCAGGAACCAGACCTCGAAGGCCATGAAGGTGTCGGAGATCAGGTTCAGTCCCTCAGTCGTCAATTCGGAGACGGCGATGACGCTGACGATGGCCGAGTGCTTGATCAGCGAAATGATCAGCCCGGTGAGCGGTGGCAGGATCAGCGGCAGCGACTGCGGTATGATGATGAACCGGTATTTGTCGACGACGTTCAGGCCGATGGCGTCGGCGCCTTCATACTGCCCCTTGTCCACGCCCAGAATGCCGCCCCGTATGATTTCGGCGGCAAACGAACCTTCAAAGAGGGAAAGACACAGCACGGCCGCCCAGAACCGGTCGATTCCGAAAATCGGCGCCAGCACGAAGTAAACCAGAAACAACTGCACGAGCAGCGGGGTATTGCGGATCAGCTCCAGATACCATTTCGCGACGATGCGTGCCGAAATCGAATCCGAAAGGCGAGCAAGGGCCGTCGCCAGGCCGATCGCAATGGCGATCACGCCGCTGATGGCGGCAAGCTTCAGGGTCTGGATGAGGCCCCTGACGAGCGGCCCCCAGATAATCTCGCCGTCGACGACCCGATAGAAGAACGGCTTGGTCCGATACCACTGCCAGTGATAATCCATTGCCATCGCACCGCGCCAGATCAGGTAGCCGATGACCGCAAACACCAAAACGGCTTGCGCAATCTGCCAAACTGTACGAGTCAGTTCCTGGAAGTTCAGCCCGGCCCTCTCGCGAGAGCGTAGTGCACGTGGTGTAGGCACTTGCACACGTCCATGCATGACGTCTCCTACGCCTTCGAAAGCTCAATTGTATTATGGTCGCTGTCGTATAGCGTCGTCAACGAAATTATTAGTCCCACATAAAAAAATATTATAATATAGGCTAATGGGTGCCATTACGGCTGCTACTCCGGCGGCGGTCAAGCGAGCAAGAGATGGTTCGAACATGAAGATAACATTTCGGCAGGTCGATGCTTTCCGCACCGTCGTCTCGACCGGCACGGTCACCGAGGCGGCAACGATGCTGTCTATCTCCCAACCCGCGGTCAGCCGGTTGATATCCGACCTGGAGTCGGAAGTCGGGTTCCAGCTCTTCCAGCGTTCGGGCAGGATCCTGGTCCCGACGGAAGAAGCGCGCCTTCTGGTCGAGGAGGTCAGGCAGGCCATCAGCGGGATGGAGCATATCAAGGAAGCCGCCGTCGCCATCGGCCGCTTCGGTCATGCCAGGCTGTCGCTCGTCACCACGCCGACATTCTCGACACACCTCGCCCCCGATCTTTTCGGCAGGTTCGCCAAGGCGCGCCCGGAGGCCATGGCGCGCATGGAAATCGAGGCCAATGACGACACCGTCGAATGGATGGTGTCGCAGAGCAACGACTTCGGCATCACGGCCAACAAACCCGTCAACCCGTCTTTCGACAGCCTTGAGGTCAAGGGCGGCGCCATCTACTGCGTTCTTCCCAAGGGCCATCGCCTCGCCGGCAAAGCCGTCATCGAAGCCGGCGATCTCGCCAATGAAAGCTTCATCTCCTACATCTCGACCTCGCGATTCCGCTTCGAGGTCGACCGCTTCTTCGAGGCGAAGGGCGTGGAGCGGCGCATGCAGTATGAAACGCGCACCACCGATGCGATCTGCCGGCTGGTCGCGCGCGGGCTCGGCGTGGCGGTGGTCGGCTCCAACGAGGCTTTTCTGAGCCTGATGCCCGATTGCGTCGCCCTGCCCTTCGACGCGCCTTTGAGTTATCGCGCGGTGCTGTTCTGGCCGAAATACAGGCCGCTTTCGGCCGTCGCCGGCGAGTTCCTGGAGATCGCCAGGAAATATGTCAGCGAGGACGGTTGAGCGCCGCGCGAAAGCGCTGCCGCGCCGCCGCGCTATGGATATAGGCGTAGTCGCGTGGATAGGGCGCGCCCGGAACGATCTCCAGCACCGCCATCTGCGGTCCGGGCGCTTCCAGCAAGCCGGGTAGGCCGCCACGGAAACCGTCAAGGTCCTCGAAGCTGCGGGCGCCGGCATAGCCTGCGGCACGCGCCATGCCGGCAAAATCGACGGTGTCGGCTCCTGGTAGCGGGTGGGAACCGTTGACCTCGTAGACCCGGTTGGCGAATACGAAATGGTAGAAGTTGGGGACACCGGCGCCGGCGACCGTGACCAGCGATCCGAGGTTCATCAGCAGGCTGCCGTCGCCGTCGAAAACGAAAACCCGGCGTGCGGGATTGGCGAGCGCCAGCCCCAGCGCGTGCGAGGAGGCCTGGCCCATCGCGCCGACCGCGACATAGTTCAAATCGCGCGGGTTCAGCGCCAGCCAGTCGAAGCAGCTCTGATAGACGGCGACCACGATGTCCTCGTCGTTCACCAACGGGATCAGGGCTTTCAGCGCGTCGTCGCGGCGAAGGGTCATGATGCCTCCGGGGAACGCCCGATCAGGAAAATATGCGGGCGTGAAGCGGCATAGGCCGCCGCGATCGCCTCGGGAATGTGATCGACGTCACTCGGCTCCTCGATCAGCGAATGCGGCAACTGCATCGCGTCGAGAACCGGGCGTATGATGCGCACGCCATAGGCTGCCGATTCTTCCGGCGCCAGATGCGGTTCCTTTCCCTGCAGCCCCACCAGCATGACGACCGGAAGTTCGTAGTCCACGCCGACCGCCCGGATCACGTTCAGCGAATCCACCAGTCCGGTCTGCTGCATCAGCATAACGGCGCGCGTGCCGTTGTAGGACATCGCCGCGCAGATGGAGACCCCCTCGTCTTCCTTGCAAACGCGCGTAAGGCGCAATTCCGGGTCCCTCGAAATCGGCCAGAGCAGCCCGTCGCTGGTGACGATGTCGGGCAGCGCAACGATCTCGCGCACGCCTGCCGTCTTCAGCCTTGCGATGATCTCGGCCCCTCGGGGATGCGCCACGGCTGCACCCGGTTTGTCGGCTGTTGCGAGAACCATCAGCCCTCCCCCCTAAGGAAGGCCGAAATCGCGGCGACGCACTGTTGCAGTTCGTCTGGCCTGCCGATGGTGATGCGGATATGGTCGCGAAACGCCGGCGAAGCGAACCGGCGTATGGCAATGCCGCGAGCCCGCAGGGCGGCATCGGCCGCGCCCGCCGAACGCTCGGCGTCCGGAAACTTGACCAAGACGAAATTGGCCTGGCTCGGGACCACCTCAAGGCCCAGCGCAGCCAGTTGCGAGCTTAGCCAGTTGCGGCTTTCGCTATTGGCGGCGTGGACGAATTCGGTGTGCGCCCGATCCTCCAGCGCCGCGACCGCCGCCGCCACCGAAGGCGACGCCACCGGAAAGGTGAGCGCAATGCGCCGGACCGAATCCAGCACGTCGTCAGGGCCGTACAGCCAGCCGATGCGCGCGCCGGCGAGCCCGAATATCTTGGAGAACGTCCGGCACATCACGACGTTGCCGGCCTCTTCCACCAGCCTGTGTCCCGGTTCGTAGTCCGGCGCGTCCACATATTCCTCATAGGCGCAGTCGAGCACCAGCAAGGCGCTTTCGGGCATGGCGGCATGCAGGCGCCGTACCTCGGCGCCGCTCACGTAGGTGCCTGCGGGGTTTTCGGGGTTGGCCAGATAGACGATGCGCGTGCGCCCGGTGATCGCGGCAATCATCCGGTCGACCGAGGGCCTGAAATCGTCGTCCGCCACCGAAATCACGTCGGCGTCGTTGGCATGGGCGTAGTTCGGAACCTTCAGATAGCCGTTGGCGCTGCGGACCAGTTCGGTGCCGGGCCCGAGATAGGCGCGAGCCAGCCTCGCCAGCAGGTCGTCGGACCCCTGCCCCGTCGTGATCCGGCTTTCCTGCAAGCCGAACCGCCTGGCAATCGCAGGGGCCAGGGCGAGGTCGGGGTTTTCCAGATACCGCTCCAGCCCGGCGACAGCCGCCCGCGCCGCTGCCGCCGCCAGCGGGCTCGGCCCGTACACGCTTTCGTTCGAGTTCAGCAGGATCGCGGCCGGAAAAGCCGCGTGATCGGCATTGGCGATCATGTGCGGCCGAATTCTGTCGATCCCGGCTTTTGCGCGCGCAGCGACCATCTCGTTCTCCGTTCCCGAGAATTGCCGTATCACATGAATAATAGATATTTGCAATTCACATTCGTAAATATTATGATAGAAAGCTGCGCAGACAGGTCTGCCACACGTCGCCGAAAGCTCACCGATGCCTGACCGATCCCTACAAAGTCGCCTGAGGCTGACTATCGATCTCGATCAGCCAGGCCTGCTGACCGGGGACCTGATGTTGCGCTGGTCGGACAATGCCAACCCTCTCGGTTACCACCCGATACCGGTAATCAGCATCAAAGGTAGTGCGGGACCGACCGTATTGGTGATCGGCGGCACGCATGGCGACGAGTTCGAGGGGCCGTCGGCGATCATGCGGCTGGCGCGCAGGCTGTCGCCAGATGTCGTCTCGGGCCAGTTGATCCTGACGCCGGCGCTCAATGCGCCGGCGGTTGCCGCTTCCTCAAGGGTAAGCCCGCTGGACGATGGCAACCTCAACCGCGCCTTTCCCGGCGATGCCGATGGCGGTCCTACAGCGATGCTTGCCCATTTCGTCGAAACCGTGCTGCTGCCGCGGTGCGACGCCGTGATCGACTTGCATTCCGGCGGCAAGGCCTCGTTCTTCCAGCCTTGCGTTCTGGCAACGCGCACCGCAGACAGGGGTCTGTATGATCGCAATCTGGAACTGGCTCGTGCCTTCGGATTGCCGCTTGTCTGGGTTCTGGGCGCCAACAACGATAACCGTTCGGTAAACTCGGCCGCGGAGCGTGCCGGTGTTGCGATGATCGCGGCGGAACTGGGCGGCGGCGGTGGGTCGGATCCGGATATTGCCGAACAGGCGGAACGCGGTCTGCTGCAATGCCTTGGCCATCTCGGCGTACTCGATGCTCCCGCCGCCCCGCATGGGGAACAGCGGCGGATCGAGATCGCCTCGCCCCTGCATTCGCTCTACGCGCCTGCCGATGGGCTGTTCGACCGTCTGGTTCGGGCCGGTCAGGATGTCGAGGAGGAGCAGACTGCCGGATGGCTCCATCATCTTTCGGAACCTGATCGCCCTTCGCGGAGACTGACTTTTCCGCACAACGGATTCGTTCTTGCTCACACATGCCGCGGCATGGTGCGCCGGGGCGAAATGCTGGCGCTGGTCGTCCGTGACGTGGCCGGGGGTCGTAGATGAAACGGTACAGCCATTTCATCGGAGGCGCGTTCGCGCCGGCGGCCGGTGAAGAGATCGACAGTGTTGATCCGGCGACTGGCGAGTTTTGGTCGCGGATTTCTCGCGGCAATGCAACGGATGCGGATCTGGCGGTGCGTGCCGCCGACCGGGCGTTTCGCGACGGCATATGGGCAAAGGCCGATGCCGGCGACCGGGCGGATATTCTGGACCGCCTCGCCGACCATCTTGAAAGGCACTGGGAAAAGCTGGTCGAGCCCGAAATCCGCGACAACGGCAAGCGGATCGTCGAGGTGCGGGCCCAGTTTTCCGGGCTTCACGCCTGGTTTCGGCATTTCGCCGCGCAAGCGCGCGAACTGCGTGTCGAACCGCAGGCCAACGGGGTACGGGGCGTCGAAAGCGAAACGCATTTCCTTCCCTACGGCGTGGTCATTGCGATCACCCCGTGGAACTCGCCCCTGATGATCTTGACGTGGAAGCTCGGTCCAGCGCTCGCCGCCGGCAATACGGTGGTGGTGAAGCCTTCCGAACTAGCCTCGGCCTCGACGCTGGAATTTGCGTCGATGCTCCACGAGGCGGGTCTGCCTGCCGGTGTGCTGAACGTGGTGACCGGCTACGGCCACGAAGTGGGCGACGCGCTGGTGCGCCACAGGCTGACGCGCAAAGTAAGCTTCACCGGATCGGATTTCGGCGGCCGCAAGGTGGCCGAGGCCGCTGCCGCGAGCGTCGTTCCGGCAACGCTGGAACTGGGCGGCAAGTCGGCGCAGATCGTGTTCGCCGACGCGGATATCGACAACGCCGTCAACGGCGTTCTGTCGGGCATTTTCCTGTCGAACGGCCAGACCTGCGTGGCAGGCTCTCGCCTGATCGTCGAAGCGCCGCTGAAAGACACCTTGCTCGCCCGCATCGTTGCACGCGTGAAAACCTTGAAGCCGGGCGACCCGATGGACCCCGCTACCCGGCTGGGGCCGCTGGCCAACGCGCAGCATTTCGAGAAGGTTTCGCGCATGATCGCGCAGGCCAAGGAAGCCGGCGCCACCTGCCTGCTCGACGGAACCGCGTTGAGCAGCACACGGGCCGGGTTCTATGTCGGGCCAACCGTCTTCGACAAGGTGACGCCAACCATGCCGCTCTGGCGCGAAGAGGTGTTCGGCCCGGTGCTCGCGGTCACCTCCTTCGACACGGAGGAACAGGCCGTCGCGCTCGCCAACGACACCGACTACGGGCTGGCCGGCGGCGTCTGGACATCGGACCCCGCGAAGGGCGCCCGCGTGGCCGGCCGGATCGACGCGGGCACCGTCTACGTCAACCACTATCGCAGCGTCGATCCGAACGCCCCCATCGGCGGGTTCAAACGCTCTGGCTACGGCCGCGAACTCGGCCCCGACGCGGTGAAGGATTTTCTGCAAGCCAAGTCTGTCTGGATCGGAAGAGCGCCGATGGCGGACCCGTTTCCGGCGGACAAACCGACTGGAGGAATAGAATGAACACGCCGTTTCACATTCCCGAAGGCAATTTCCGTGGCCATGACCGGCAAAATGTGTGGAAGCTCGCGCCCGATCCGGAATTGACCGAAGTCGGACCGGGCACCGCATGCGGTGAATATATGCGCCGTTTCTGGATGCCCGTCGCGATGACCGACCAAGTCGGCGACCTGCCCTACCGGATACGCATTCTGGGTGAGGACCTCGTCCTGTTTCGCGAGAAGAAGGAGGGCCGGCTGGGGCTGACGCATCTGCACTGCGCCCACCGCAACATGAGCCTCGAATTCGGGATCGTCGAGGAAGGTGGCATCCGCTGCTCTTATCACGGCTGGAAATACGGACTCGACGGCACCGTGCTGGAGACGCCTTGCGAGCCGCCGGCCTCGCAGGTCAAGAAGAAGGCCTGCCTCGGCGCCTATCCGGTGATCGAATACAAGGGGCTGGCCTTCACCTATCTCGGCCCGGCCGAGACCATCCCACCGTTTCCCGTAATGGATACGTTCGATGAAGAGGGCGACGACATGCTGCCCTCCCTGATCAAGTCGCCCTGCAACTGGCTGCAGGTCATGGAGAACGCCTGGGACCCGTTCCATGTGGTCTACCTCCACACGCTGGCGGTCCGCAGCCAGTTCATCGACGCCTTCGCCGAAATGCCGATGATCGAATTTCACGAGGGCAGATACGGCGATTTCTACACCAATGTGCGGCGCGTCGGCGACATCGTCTGGCTGCGTGTCCATGACCACATGATGCCGAGCTTCACCCAGAACGGCGCCCACTTCCCGGTTCCGGACCGCCAGCGCTATTTCGGGCGCTGCGGCCTGAGCCGCTGGGTGGTGCCGATCGACGACACCAACACCATGGTCGTGACCTGGCGGCATTTCCGCGACGGCGACGATCCGCGCGGCATGACCGACAAATCCAAGGTCGGCTATGGCACGACCGACTTCTATGGTCAGGGCCCCGACCGTTCCTATGAACAGCGCCAGCGCGATCCGGGCGATTACGACGCCTGGGTCAGCCAGGGGCCGAAAAACGTCCACGCCCGCGAGAATCTGAGCTTTACCGATCGCGGCGTGGCCAAGGTGCGGCGCATGCTGCGCAACAATATCCGCTCGCTTGCCGCAGGCAATCCCGTCGAGCATCCGGCTGCCGCATCTTCCGGAATTCTGCCCACCTATGCCGGCGACACCATGCTGCGTATCCCGCTCCAGCAGGGGCGCGACGACGCCGCCGTGCTGAAGGAGATATCGTTCAAGGTCGCCGACATCTTCCGCTCCAGTGACGACATAAGTGGCGCGGCGCGCAAGAGCTTCATCAAGGACGAGCTGAAAAAATACGAAGCGAGCTGGGCATGACGCGCACGTCGATCAATCCGGGCCGCGTCGACTGGTCGGGCGAGAATCCCGGCATCTACCTCAAGGACGATCCGAAGGCGGCGACCTATTCGACGCTGGCGCTGTTCTTCCGCGTCGTCCTGTCGCCTTATGGGCGAGGCCACGCGGCAATCGTGCTGGACGCGCCGGATGAGGCGCGCGGCTGGCCGCAGGTGCCAAATCTCATTCTTACCGACAACCAGCGCCTGATGCGCTGGATCGTCGACGGCTGGGTAACGAAGATGCCCACCTTTGTCGGCAAGGCAGGGTTGGGAGCGATGACATGGCTCGATTGCTGCTCCGTGGAAAAGCGGCCGGGCGATCTCAAGTCCAGTTACAGCGAGACCCTGCGCGGCTCTGGCGTTACGGTCGAACTGGTCTGGCGGGACATGGGACCGCCCCTGCCGGTCGAAGTCACCAAGGAGAACTCGGCCACGAAGGAGCACGAGATGTATTCGGTGTTTCTCGAAGCGAAGGACGCGCAGGTCCTCGTCAATGGAACGCCGCTCTCGGGCGCGGTGGCTCAAAGGCAATTCTTCGGCCGCACCATGAGCACCGCTTTCCTCGCCTTTTCCGAAACCTGGATTTCGCCGCAACCTGCGTCGCATGAGGGGGCCGCATAATGCCTCTTAACGAACCCATCACGCCGGGAACCGTGGACTGGACCGGCGAAAACCCCGGCATCGTGCTGAAGGACGAGGCGGGCAACGCCAGTGCGATGGCGCTGTTCTTCCGCGTGGCGTGGTCGCCCGTCGGTCAGGGCCATGTCCTGCTGCTCTACGGCACGCCGGCTGCTGCTGCGGGAACACCGACCGCGCCGAACGTGATGCTGGCCGATAACATGCCCCTCGCCCGCTTTTTGAAGGAGAACTTCATCGGCAGGCTGGCCGCGTTCCGGGCGGCACCCGCCTTCGACGAACTGGAGGTGAAACTGGCGCATACCGTACGCAGCACCGGCGACCCGTCGGGGCATCGCTACACTGAAACCGTCTCCGGCGGCCAACTGACGGTCGAACTGGTCTGGCAAGGGCTGGAGCCGCCACGGGCGCTCGAACTGACGCCGGATCAGGTCGGCACCGGCGCCCATACGATGTTCACCCTTTTGGTGCCGGCCCGCGAGGCGCACATCATCGTCAACGGCCACAGCCTGCCCGGCAAGGTCGGCACGCGCATGCAGGCGGGCGTCGAGACGACGACGGCCTTCCTCTATTTTTCGGAAACCTGGGTGATCCCGCCGGAGGCGCCATGACGCTCCATCCCGCCGACCAGCTTGCCTTCGACAAGGCGATGGTGACGCAACCCGTCTGGAACCGGTTCAACACCGCCGCCGACGCGCTGAAGCTTCCGCAAAACGTATTGCTGCACGCCGGGCCGGCCTTTTCCGCTCAGGACCAGATCACCGTGCCGATCCTGAATTCGGCATGCGTGGCGGCCGTCTACGAGGGCATCGCCAAAAGTTTCGATGAGGCCGAAGCCATGATCATGGCCGGCGAAATCGAACTGAAGCCGGCGCAGGACCACGACGTGGTCACCCCGCTGGCCGCTGTCGTCAGCGCGTCCATGCCTTTGCATACGGTCTATGACGCATGGCGGGGAATGCAGCGGGTCTATGCGCCGATCAACGGTGGGTCCCGGCCTTCGCTGCGGCTGGGATTGCGCTCCGAGGCGGTTCTCGAACATATCCGCTGGCTCAACACGCGCTTTCGCGACGTTCTTCAGGACGGCATCGCCGAGGGCATAGCGCTGGTTCCGCTCGCGGTGATCGGCCTGATGGGCGGCGACGACTGCCACGGCCGCACGCCTGTCGCCACAAAGGCGCTGGTGGCGGAATTGCAAGATCGTGCCCGGACCCCAGTCACCGACGAGAACACGCTGGAATTCATGGCGAGTTCGCCGTCTCTGTTCCTGAACCTGTGGATGGCGGCGACGAAGTGCATGATGAAGCTGGCCGAGGGTATCGAGGGGTCGAGCTTCGTCACCGCCGCCGGCGGCAACGGGCGCGACGTCGGCATTCAAGTGTCCGGCCTGCCCGGCCGCTGGTTCACGGTTCCGGGCGCGCCGCCCAAGGGCAGGTTCGATGTCGACCTGCCGAGCGACCGCGCGCTGGGCGCCATCGGCGACAGCGCCGTGGTCGAGGCCTTCGGTCTGGGTGCGATGGCTATCGACGCC
>JBARYG010000097.1:0-18038 GCA_049647745.1 Mesorhizobium sp. | reverse complement strand
GCATGTTGAGCTCATAGGCGATGATCTTGTTGGCCTTGCCGCGGCGCAGCGCCATCACGACATCGGCCTGGCGGGGCGTGAACATGCCGGCAAAATGCTGGCCGCTGTCGCCGCCCTCGATCATCTTGCTCATGGCCATGACCGGGTTGGCAGGGATGAAGATGCCGCCGGCGATCGCCAGCTTGATCGCCTCGATGCATACCGCGAGGCCGACCGAAGACGGGATATAGCCGCGTGCGCCGCATTCCAATGCGCGCAGGATATGCTTCAACTCCTCGCCGTCGCCAAGGACGACGACCGGCACAGGGGCGAAGTCCGAGGCGGCCTGCCTGATCGTGTTCGCAGCCGCGGGTTCGGAAAGCTTCAGCCCGCCAATGCTGAGGACGACGACCGACACCGGCCGCGTGGCCCCGCCGTCTGCGAGCCATTCGCTCCTCGATCCAAAGGCCGTGACGTGGAATTTCTGCTCGTGGGATCGCAGGAAGCCGCAAAAGCATTCCCGGTCCAGCACACGCGGGTCGATTACGAGTATATTCGGCTCATCATTCGTTGCCGATATTTCACCTGGATTTGTCAGTTCATTCAATTCATTTGCGTACCTTGTACTGTCATTCAGATTATGGCCAAAGCCACCTGGAGAAATTTTATTCATGACACCACCCGTTGTTTTGACACGCTACGGTTTAGTTCCAATTCGTACTGTAACGATGGTTGTATAATGCCATATTAGGAGTAACCGTTTATAACATTTATTAAGTGTTAACCATTTTTCTTCCGAAAGAGTTTACTGTTATTTTCAAGCTTCTTACGACAGCCCGGCACTATCGGAAGCTTTAACAGCCTCCGTATGCCGACAACGAAAGTTCGGTGAGCGTTTCCGGGAGGGACCTACGGGATGGCGGTCCGCGCGGCGGTATCGCGCATGGGGAGAGGAGCGGCCTCGGTTGCGGCAAGAAAGTCCGCATCGAACTCGGCGAACTCGGCGGTCGCGGCATAGTCCAGGAACTCGACCCGGCCGCGCCGGAATTCATAGAGTCCGAGAGTGCGCGCCTCGCGCAACATCCTGTTCGCATGGATCGGGGTCAGCCCGAGCGCAGCCGCGAGATCCTGCTGCGTCAGCGGGCATTGGTAGCCCTTGCGGGTGGATTGCCCGTTGAGGGAAAGACGCACGCCAAGTTCGAGCAGGAAGTGAGCGATGCGAACGGCCGCATCGCGCTGCGCCACGTCAGCCAGCCGCTCCACGAGGGTTTGGCGTCTTCGGTTGTTGGCCTGGGCGACGAAACACGCCACCGCGGTCTCGGCTTCCGCCAGCGTGCGCAGCCTTGAGGAAAGGCCCTCCCATACGGTCATTTCCGTCAGGGCCGAAAATTCCTCCTGCCGCCCAGCGACGGCCGTGGAAAGGTCCAGCACATCGCCGGCAACCGGAAACTCGATGAGTTGGCGTTCGCCGCTGCGAAGCGTCCTGGAGATGCTGCCCCAGCCGTCCCTTACGATAAAAGCGCGGGTTTCATCATCGCCCTGCACCACGATTGTCTCGCCTGCCCGATAGTGCCTGGGACCGAACCGACCCTTCGCGACGAGGATATTCACACATCTTGCCTGGTCGGAAAGTATGGATGACGTCCTCGGGAACGTCAGATGATATGAAGACATTATGGCCGCCCCAACCAATACGTTTCAGTTTCTTTTCCCGTACCCCATGATTGCCAAATAATGCCTGCTTACATACCGCTGGAATACCTAAGCAAACGAAAGTTCAAATTTATCATCTCAATTGTGACGCAGGAATGACCTCGCCCACCGAAAGTTTCCTGCAATAAGTATTATTTTAATCGGATTTAGTATGGTAGCTTACCTCTTTGAGCGTATCCTCTGCCGGTATAGGTCCGGTTGATGCACGGCTGGCCTATACCTTTGATACAGGGTCTCAATAATGCGGGAATTGCCGATAAACACAATCACTGGTTAGAATCGAAAAGAATCCGAATGAAACCGAAACGATGACGCGCATTCGGGAGCCTTGCCGACCGCGTCGCGTATTAAAAGACAGAAGATGATGACGGGTCAGAGCTTGTCACCTGCACATATAGTTATCGTCGATGACGACAGCGACGTAAGGGACATCATCCGTGCCTGCCTTGAGCCGGAAGGATACAAGGTCAGCGAGGCGATGGATGAGGCCGAACTGTCCCGGATCATGCAGAACGAACCTGTCGACCTTCTCACCCTCGACCTGAAACTCAGGCATGAGGACGGCCTGGCCATCGCGCGCAGGGTCCGGCAGAAATATGCCGTACCGATCATCATGATCACGGGCAAAGGCGAGCCCATAGACCGCATCGTCGGGCTCGAACTTGGCGCGGACGACTATATATCGAAACCGTTTCACGTCCGCGAGGTGCTGGCGCGGGTGCGCAGTGTACTGCGCCGCAATTCGACCCCCGTCAGGGCCGAACGCCCGGCGGCAGAGCGATACATTTTTGGCGGATGGGTGCTCGACTGCCAGACGCGCGAACTTGAATCCCCCGGCGGGCGCACGCTGCGGCTGACGGCATCGGAGTTCGCGCTCCTGGAGACGTTTCTCGTCAACCCGAACCGGGTGCTGACGCGAGAGGACATCAAGGAACTGACGAAGGGAACGTCACGGTTCGGAAACGATCGCCTCATCGACAACCAGGTCGGCCGTCTCAAGCGCAAGATGACGAGCATCCACGACGCCCGGGGCATTATCCAGAGCGTACGTGGGGCAGGTTATATTTTCACCGCCAGCGTCGTCAAATGATCATCCGGCCGGCACGCCTCCTGTCGAAATAGCCCGAGGCTTGCGCCCCTGCCGGCCAGGCGGGTCGTCTCCGGCGTCGGGCCTGCATGAAGATCCTGAAATATCGCGATCTTCCAGATTTACTCCGCACGCTTTAGCGCGTGTCCTTGTCCCGAAACCGGGGCCACTTTCGGGAGACATGCTTTAGGAGTATCCTCGAAGGCGAATTCGGGGGCGTTTCCGTGGTGGTCATCGATCATGTCTCCATCCCGTTACAGCGCGTCAGGTCGTGGCTTTCCTATGGTGACGACAAGAGTTCGGCGGCGGACTGGCTGCTGATACCGTTTTTACTGACCGCATTCGGTCTGTTTGTCGTCCTCGTCACTCTCAGAATATTCGGCACGCCTCATATCTATGTAACGCTGTACCCGGTGGTCATCATCTCATCGGTGCTTGGCGGATATCGGGCCGGCCTCGTTGCGACGCTTCTTTCCGTTTGCGGGTCAGTCTGGCTGCTGATCGAACTCAGGACCGCACCGGATACATTTGGGATCGCCGCCTTCGTCACCGACAGTCTTCTGATCGTCGCCGTCTGCCATGCCATGACCGTGGCGGCCAGGCGGACGGCGGAAGCCCGGGCCGAGGCTCGCCACGCGCTTCAGCTGCTGAAGAGCGAACAGCTCTTCCGCTCTTTCATCGAGCATGCGCCGGCCGCCCTGGCCATGTTCGATCGGGACATGCGCTACATCGGCGCCAGCCGGCGCTGGATAACCGATTTCGGCATCGGGGGCCTGTCCGTGCAGGGGAGGTCGTTTGCCGATGATTCCCAGGCAATGCCGGGCGAATGGTCGGAGGCGAGGTACAAGGCTCTCGCCGGCGGCATCTGCCGGAAAGAGGAAGACCTGATCGTTCATCCTGACGGGCGCCAGCAATGGCGGCGCTGGGAGGTCCGGCCGTGGTGGGATATCTCAGGCGCGGTGGCGGGGTTCGTCATCTTCAGCGAGGACATCACCCTTCAGAAGCAGGCTGCCAGCGCCGCCGCCGAGAGCGAGGCGCGGCTACGCACCATCATTGAGAGCATGCAAGGCGCCATGATCGTCACCGACGCCCATGGCAATATCGAATCCTTCAATCCCGCTGCCGTTGCCCTTTTCGGCTACACCGGCGCCGAATTGCTGGAGAGCAACATCGATCTTCTTATCCCGGACTTCAGCCTTGGCAAAGAAAAGCCGGAGTCAGTCGGCGAGGAGCCGGACGCGGGGGACGAGGAGCCGTTTGCAGAGGGGGCTCGCGAAGCCGACGGCAAGCGAAAAGACGGTGTGATTTTCCCGACCGACCAGATGATCACGCAATGGAGCGACGTCTATGGCGAACCGCACTGGACCGTGATCGTGCAGGACATTTCAGAACGGCGTGCCGGCGAGGAAGAACTCGGGCGAGCGCTGCGAATGGAGGCTATCGGGCGCCTGGCGGGTGGTATCGCGCACGATTTCAACAACCTGCTGTCCGTCATCACCGGCAATCTCGAGCTTGCCGAACCCCAGGTCGCGCACGCAAAGGCGCATGCGATGGTCCAGAAGGCGCTGGCGGCGGCGGAGAAGGGGGCCGGCTTTACCCAGCAATTGCTGACTCTCGCCAAAAAGCGGCAGTCGGAGTTCCAGGAAGTCGATCTCAACCAGCATGTTTCCAACATCGCGGCGCTGCTCGAGCACACTTTGGGCAGTAACGTTCACCTGCGTATAAGTCTTGCACCCGACCTTTGGATTACGCGCGGTGACCCGGTCGAAATCGACAGCGCCATCATAAATCTGGCAATGAACGCCGGCCACGCCATGCCGGCCGGCGGAACGCTCTATATATCCACCGGTAACGTCACGATCGACCGCAACCGGGAGCGTGCGCGCGCATCGGAAAGGGCCGGAGATTTCGCCCGCATATCGGTGCGCGATTCCGGGACGGGCATGAGCCGTGAGGTTCGCCGGCGTGCCTTCGAGCCGTTCTTCACCACCAAGGGGGAGGCAGGGACGGGGCTCGGCCTGTCCGGTGTCTATAGTTTCGCGCAGGCCGCCGGCGGCTTCATCACGCTGGACAGCGCCGTCGGCAAGGGGACGACGGTGGAGATGTATATGCCGCGGTACGCGGGCGATGAACGGGTCATCGACGTTCCCGTCGCCAAAGGCCGTCGCAAACGGGGTCATGGGGAAATTATTCTGGTCGTGGAGGACGATCAGGAAGTTCGGGAAGTTTCGATAGCGAGGCTGAAGCACCTCGGCTACGCGACGCTTTCGGCCGCGTCCTTGTCGGAGGCATGCCAGATCCTTCGCGAGAATCTACAGATCGCGCTCGTTTTCAGCGACATCGTTCTTACGGGCGCGAAGACCGGCTACGATCTGGCGCGATGGGTGGAAGTGCACAGGCCCGACGTGAGCATCCTGCTGACGACCGGCTATGACGTCGGCGACAGGCACCTTGCCCAAGGCGGGGACAACCCGCTGATCCGGCGGCTGGAAAAGCCTCATTCAACCACCCAGCTTGCCGAGGAAATCCGCAAAATCCTGGAAGCCGACGCATCGGAAGAGCCCTGAAAAGCCTGATTTCCGGGTAGCGGCGGTCGTCGCCCAAGGCCTCATCCATCATAAGGAGTATAGGACCTTTCCAATCGGGCAATGCCCTTTTTGGTCTCGTTTCATCGTCGTGCAAAGCCGCTACTGGAAATGGGACGTACGATGAACGTACGCGAAATGTCTCGAGGCTAGGGGCGAGCAACGATGCCGATCACTTCAAGCACCATAGCGGACGATGTCGTCATTACCCATCCCGATCTCGTCAACATCTATGGCTGTTCCATCGGTTCGGGAACCAGGATCGGACCTTTCGTCGAAATCCAGAAGAACAGCACGGTCGGCCAGCGCTGCAAGATCTCGTCGCACTCCTTCATCTGCGAAGGCGTGACCATCGAAGACGAGGTGATGGTGGCCCACGGCGTGATGTTCACCAACGGCCTTTATCCGCGCGCTACCAACGAAGACGGCTCGCTGCAACGCGACGGCGATTGGGAATGTACGCCGACGCTGGTCAGACGCGGTTCTTCGCTGGGCTCGAACTCCACCGTCGTCTGCGGTGTCACCATCGGCGAAAGCGCGCTGGTCGGAGCCGGTGCCGTGGTGACCCGTGACGTGCCGGACTTTGCCATCGTTGCCGGTGTGCCGGCCCGCATCGTCGGCGACGTGCGGGATAAAATGCCGCCAGGCATGCATCACAACAGTTTGCGCAAGGTGGCGGTTGTTTCTCCAATCAAGGCGACACAAACATGCCGGGTGTAGGAATCATAGGCTATGGCTATTGGGGACCCAATATCGCCAGGGCCGTCGTCGAAGTCGATGCTATGGCGCTGCGTGGCATCGCGGACTTTTCGGTATCCGCACTCGAGCGGGCGGGCCGCCGCCACCCGACGGCGCGCCTGCTGACCGACTGGCGCGACCTGATCGCCGATCCGGCAATCGACGCGGTGGTCGTGGCCACGCCCGTCAGCACCCATTTCGACATCGCGCTGGCCGCGCTGAAGGCAGGCAAGCATGTGCTGGTCGAGAAGCCGATGACCGACAGCGTGTTCAAGGCATCGCTGCTGGTGGAGGAAGCGGCGCGCCGGTCGCTGACCCTGATGGTCGACCATACCTTCATCTACACCGGTGCCGTGCGCAGCATCCACGGGCTCATCGAGGACGGAAAGGTCGGCGATATCTACTATTACGACTCGATCCGGGTGAATCTCGGCCTGTTCCAGAAAGATGTGAACGTCATCTGGGATCTGGCGGCGCACGACTTCGCCATCCTCGATTTCCTGGTGAAATCCAAACCCGTGGCGATCTCGGCCAGCGCCGCCGCCTTCCTGCCCAACAGCCAGGAAAACATGGCGCATCTGTCGGTCTATTTCGACAATGGCGCGATGGCGCACCTCAACGTCAACTGGATGGCTCCGGTCAAGGTGCGGCAGACGCTGATCGGCGGCAGCCAGCGCATGGTCATCTACGACGACATGCAAAACAGCGAGAAGGTGAAGATATACGATCGCGGCGTCGACCTCGCCGAAGGCGGTGATAGCATACGCGACAAGCTGGTGTCCTATCGGATGGGCGAGATGTGGGCGCCGGCCGTCTCAACCAAGGAAGCGCTGATCACCGAAATCGAGCAGTTTTTCGACAGTATCGCGGGGGCGAGCCGTTCTCCGTCCGACGGGGAGAGCGGATTGCGGGTGGTCGAAATGCTTGCCGCCGCGACGCGTTCGACCGTACTGCGTGGCCAGCCGATCGAGCTTGGCGCCTTGAGAAACGTATCATGATCCCTGCTTTCGGGCTGATGGCATGAACGAAGCAGAGTTTTGCAGGGGGTAGCTTTGGGCATTCTTCGCGGCAAGCGCGTTCTCGTGACCGGCGGCGCCGGCTTCGTCGGCTCGCATATCGTCGACCAACTGGTGGCGGCGCAATGCACCAGCATCGTCGTCGTCGACAATATGGTGCGCGGCAGGGTGGCCAATCTGGCGCCTGCGCTTGCGTCGGGGCGTGTGGAACTCGTCAATGGTGATATCCGCGACCGTGCGCTGATGCAGTCGCTGGTTGCCGGCTGCGATACCGTGTTCCACCAGGCGGCTCTACGCATAACCCATTGCGCGGCCGAACCGGATGAGGCCATGCAGGTCATGGTCGACGCAACTTACCATTTGCTACGGCAATGCGTACAGGAGAAGGTGCGCAAGGTCGTCATGGCTTCGTCGGCATCGATCTATGGAATGGCCGAGGATTTTCCGACGGAGGAAAGCCACCATCCCTACGGAAACCGGACGCTGTACGGCGCGGCCAAGTCGTTCGGCGAGGGCCTACTGCGGTCGTTCAACGACATGTACGGCCTCGACTATGTGGCGCTGCGCTACTTCAACGTCTACGGCCCGCGCATGGACATTCACGGCCGCTACACCGAGGTGATGGTGCGCTGGATGGAGCGCATCGAGGCGGGCGAGCCGCCCTTGGTCTTCGGCGACGGCCTGCAGACGATGGACCTGATCCACGTCACCGACGTCGCGCGGGCCAACATCCTCGCCGCGATTTCGCCCGCCACCGACACCGTGTTCAATGTCGGCTCGGGCACCGAAACTTCACTGCTGGGTCTTGCCCGGCTGTTTGCTGCCGCCATGGGCCGGCCGGCCCTGCAACCGGTTCATAAGGAGGAGAGGGCGATCAACCCCGTGCCGCGCCGGCTTTCTTCGACCATTGCCGCGCAAGAGATGCTGGGCTTCCGCTCGACGGTCGAGCCGCAGGACGGTATCGCCGACCTCGTCGCCTGGTGGCGCAGCGAAATGAAGCAGGCCGAAATACGGGAACTGGCGTCATGATCCCCATCGCCAAGCCGCTGCTCGGGCCGGAGGAAGCCAACGCCGCCGCCGAGGTGGTGCTGTCGGGCTGGCTGACGCAAGGGCCGCAGGTGGCGGCCTTCGAAAACGAATTCGCCGCCCTTGTCGGGGCCGATCATGCCTGCGCCGTCGCCAACTGCACGGTCGCCTTGCATCTGGCGCTGCTGGCGCTGGGAGCAGGCGCCGGCGACGAGGTCGTGACCGTCAGCCACACCTTCATCGCCTCGGCCAACGCCATCCGCCAATGCGGCGCGAGGCCGGTGTTCGTGGATATCGAAGCGGACGGTTTCAACATCGATCCGACGCTGATCGGCAAGGCGATCACGCCGCGTACGCGGGCGATCCTTTGCGTGCACCAGATCGGCATGCCGTGCGACATGCCGGCCATTATGCGCATCGCGCGCGCACACGGCATCCCCGTGATCGAAGACGCGGCCTGCGCCATCGGATCGAAGATATGCGTCGACGGGCAGTGGGTGCATATCGGTCGCCCGCTTGGCGATATCGTCTGTTTTTCGTTCCATCCGCGCAAGGTGCTGACCGTCGGCGACGGCGGCATGCTGACGACGCAGAACCCCGAATGGGACGCGCTGTTCCGGCTCTGGCGCCAGCACGGCATGTCCGTTTCCGATACGGTGCGCCATGGCAGCCGCGAGGTCATTTTCGAAACCTATCCGGTGCCGGGTTTCAACTACCGGATGACCGACATCCAGGCTGCCGTCGGGCGAGAACAGCTCAAGCGGCTTGCAGGGATCATTTCGTGCCGGCGTGCCCGCGCCGAGATCTATGCCACGGCGATCGCCGGCATCGACGGGCTGGTGGCTCCGACCGAACCCGACTGGGCGCTGTCCAACTGGCAAAGCTATTGCGTCAGGCTCGCCCCCGGCATCGACCAGCATGGGATCATGCAGGATATGCTCGACCACGGCATCTCGACGCGACGCGGCATCATGTGCATTCACATGGAAAAGGCTTACGCCGACCTGTCGACGCCGCATTCGCTGCGCCGGTCGCAGGCGGCGCGCGACCATTCGATCATCCTGCCGCTTTATGCGCAGATGCCGCATGACGACCAGATGCGCGTCATCGAAGTGCTGGCGGCCGCCGTCGTGCGGGCGCGCCGGACACGGCCCATGGCCGTTGCCTAGGTGCGGGGGCGGTGATGCTGGAACTCGTTCGGGAATCGAGCAACGCACCGGACCCGATGCTGGAAAGTATCGAACGGCGTATCGACATCCTTGGCATCGACCTTGGCGGTTTCGAGATCGTGACCGAAGCGGCGACCGGGGCTTACGCCTCCACGGCGGTCATCGCAGCGCTTGCCGGCGCGTATGTCCACGCCTGCGCCCGTGATACGCATGCCCATGGCAGCGCTGATGAGGCCATCGAGGCGACACGGCAACTGGCGCGGCGGGCGGGCGTGGAGGTGCGCATTTCCTTTTCGCTTGGCGTTCCGCCCGGCGCCCTGCGCAGCTGCGATATCCTCACCAATTCCGGCCGCATCCGGCCGATCACGGAGGGTATGGTCGATCTCTTGCCGGGTAAGGCCGTCATCGCGCTGATGTTCGAGGCCTGGGAATTTCGCGGAACCGATCTCGATCTCGCCGCATGCCGTGAACGTGGTATCCGCGTCGCGGCGGTGAACGAACGCCATGGCGACGTCGCCGTGTTTCCGTTTCTGGGGCCGCTGTGTGTCTGCCTGCTTCGCGATGCGGGAATGCGGGTGGCCGGAAAGCGTATCGCAGTCGTTTGCGACAATCCCTTTGCCGACTTCCTGATCCAAGGCCTTACTGACGCCGGTGCCGAAGCCCTGCTGTTCGAAAGCCCTTCGCGGTTGACGGCCGGCCCATGGGACGCGGTGGTGATGGCGCTTCTGCCGCAAGAGGAGCCATTGGGGTTCGGCCCTCTTGAGAACGTGGCACGCAAGGCCCCGGACGCGCTTGTCGCCCAGTTCTGGGGGGATATCGACCGCACCGCCGCCGCAGCACTTGGCCTTCGGGTATGCCCGGAGGTCGAACCCGGCCCCGGGCATATGGGCATTCTCCTCAACCGGCTTGGGCATGAGCCCATCGTGCGCTTGCAGGCCGGAAGCCTGAAGGCGGCCGAAATCGTCCGGCGCGGCGGCTTTCTGCCACCCGGCGGCGTCGCCTCGCTGCTCTGAAGCGAGGCTGCCACAAGCCCTTCTACAGCGCCTTTACCGTCACCTTCGCCGGGGCTTCGATCTCGATCGGATTGCGCAGCGGCAAGCCGAAGTCCTTCGCCTCGATCTCGAACACGTCGTTTGCCCGGGTGCTGATGCCGTCGGCGAAGGACAGCGTCGCCGTCCCGAACATGTGCACATGCACGTCGCCCGGCTGGCGGAAGGCCGAGTATTTGAAGTGGTGGTGTTCGAGATTGGCGATCGAGTGCGACATGTTCGTTTCGCCCGACAGGAACGGCTTCTCCCATAGAACCTTGCCGTCGCGCAGAATGCGCGAGGTGCCGCGAATGTCGGCAGGCAGGTCGCCGATCAGGATTTCCGGCCCGAAGGAGGCGTTGCGCAGCTTGGAATGGGCGAGATAAAGATAGTTCACCCGCTCGGTGACGTGGTCGGAAAACTCGTTGGAGAGCGTGAAGCCGACGCGGAAGGGCTGGCCGTCGTCGCCGATGATGTAGATGCCGGCGATCTCGGGTTCTTCGCCTGCGTCCCTGGCGAAATCGGGCGAGACGAGCGGGGCGCCGGGTGCCACCGCCATGGTACCGTTGCCCTTGTAGAACCATTCCGGCTGCACGCCGGGCTTGCCGTCGGCCGGTTTGCCGCCCTCCAGCCCCATGCGGAACATCTTCATGGAATCGGTGAGTTGCTCGTCGCCCTCCGCGCTCAGCTTCTTGTGCATGCTGTCGCGCGTCGCCGCTGAGCCCAAATGCGTCAGCCCGGTTCCGGTCAGATGCAGGTGCGCGGGGTCGGGATGGTTGATCGGCGACAAAAGCCGCCCTTTTTTATAGGCGCTTTCGAGGTCGACGGTCTCGCCGAGCCCCTTGCGTTCGATCAGCGCGGCAAGGCCAAGCCCGGTGCGCGCCGCTTCCAGCGCTAGCGAGTAGACGCTGCGCGCGCCATTGACGATGCGCGCCTTGCCGCCGTCGCGAGCGGCGATACGGATCGTCTCGGTGTCATCGAGAATCTGGGATAGCAGCATGATCAACCTCTCATGGTCTGGTGCGCATGCCGGTTCGCGCGGCAAACGCTTACCGCCGCGGCGCGAAGGCTTCGCGTCGCTTGCGGCTTGTAGTTTTGCGGAGCGCTCCGGTGCTCCGTTCAGGGATTCGGTGCCGGGCCGATGCCCGCGATCCTCATACAGTTCGCGGGCGGTTCCCGGCTCAGTTCTTGTTCTTGTTGTAGACGTCGAAGACGACCGCACCGAGCAGCACCAGGCCTTTGATGACCTGTTGCCAGTCGATGTTGACGCCCATGATCGACATGCCGTTGTTCATGACGCCCATAATGAACGCGCCGATGACCGCGCCCGCCACTTGGCCGGCGCCGCCGGCCATCGAGGCGCCACCGATGAAGACGGCGGCGATCACGTCCAGTTCGAAGCCCAGCCCGGCCTTCGGCGTCGCGGTGTTGAGGCGCGCGGCGAAGATCAGGCCGGCAAGCGCGGAAAGCACGCCCATGATGATGAAGACGATGAAGGTCAGCCGCTCGGTCTTGATGCCGGAAAGGGCGGCCGCCTTGACGTTGCCGCCCATGGCGTAGATGCGGCGGCCGATGGTCATGCGCTTGGTCAGGAACACGAACAGCGCGATCAGGATGCCCATGACGATCAGCACGTTGGGCAGGCCCCGATAGGACGCCATCATGGTGATCAGGAAGAGGATGACGCCTGAGATGATGACGTTCTTGACGACGAACAGCGAGAACGGTTCGGCCTCGTAGCCGTGGCCTTCGCGGCGCCGGCGGCTTTTCAGGCTGAAATAGAGCATGGCGGCGACGATGGCGATGCCGATGACCAGCGTGGTGGAATGGAGCTTGGTGGCGCCGAGCGTAATCGGGCCGATGACGTCGGGGATGAAGCCGGCCGACAGCAACTGGAATTCACGCGGGAACGGCCCGACCGACATGCCGCCCAAGAGCCACAGCGCCAGCCCCTTGAACACCAGCATGCCGGCCAGCGTAACGATGAAGGAGGGGATTTTCAGATAGGCGATCCAGTAGCCTTGGCTGGCGCCGATGACGCCGCCGGCAATCAGGCAGATCAGCCCGGCGAGGAACGGGTTCATGTGGTATTGCACCATCAGCACGGCGGCGATGGCGCCGACGAAGCCCGACACCGAACCGACCGAGAGGTCGATGTGGCCGGCAACGATGACCAAAAGCATGCCGAGCGCCATGATGATGATGTAGCTGTTCTGCAGCACGATGTTGGTGAGGTTCACCGGCTTGAACAGCACGCCGTTGGTGAAATACTGGAAGAACAGCATGATCAGGATCAGCGCGATGACGAGGCCGTAGTCACGCAGATTGTCCTTGAGCGCGCTCATCGCGGAGGCGCGTGCGTTGCGCTCGGCGTTGGAGAGGGTTTCGGTGCTCATGATGCTGCTTTTGCCTCCGCGTGGACGATTGCCCGCATGATCTTTTCCTGCGACGCTTCCTTGCCCGACATTTCGCCGACGATGCGGCCCTCGTTCATGACGTAGATGCGGTCGCATATGCCGAGCAGTTCGGGCATCTCTGACGAGATGACGAGCACGCCCTTGCCCTCGTCCGCCAGCCGGTTGATGATCGTGTAGATTTCGTACTTCGCGCCGACGTCGATGCCGCGTGTCGGCTCGTCGAGGATGAGCATGTCGGGCGCGGAGAACAGCCACTTCGACAGCACCACCTTCTGCTGGTTGCCGCCGGAAAGGTTGCCGGTGATCTGGTAGACGCTGGACGAGCGAATGTTCGTCTTCTTGCGGTAGTCGTTGGCGGCGTTCAACTCGCGCATGTCGTCGAGCACGCCGGCCGTCGATACCGCTTTCAGATTGGCGATGGTGATGTTGTGCTTGATGTGGTCGATCAGGTTGAGGCCGAAGGTCTTGCGGTCCTCGGTCGCATAGGCGATGCCGTGGGAGACTGCGCGGTCGACGGTGGAGGTGTCGACCTTCTTGCCGTGCAGGAAGACTTCGCCGCTGATGCCCTGGCCGTAGCTTTTGCCGAATACGCTCATGGCGAATTCGGTGCGGCCGGCGCCCATCAGCCCGGCTATGCCGACGACTTCGCCCTTGCGCACGGAGAGGTTGACGCCCTTGACCACCTGCCGGTCGGCATGCTGCGGATGGTGGACGACCCAGTCCTTCACTTCGAAAATGGTCTCGCCGATGTTGGGCGTGCGCGAGGGGAAGCGGTCGTCCAGTGAACGGCCGACCATCGAGGTGATGATGCGCGCCTCGCTGATATCGTGGGGATCGAGCGTTTCGATGGTCTTGCCGTCGCGCAGGATGGTGATGCGGTCGGCGACCTTGCCGATCTCGTTGAGCTTGTGCGAGATCAGGATCGAGGCGATGCCCTTCTGCTTGAAATCGACCAGCAGCGACAGGAGCGCGTCGCTGTCCTTTTCGCTCAAGGAGGCGGTCGGCTCGTCTAGGATCAGGAGCTTGACCTCCTTCGACAGCGCCTTGGCGATTTCGACCAGTTGCTGCTTGCCGACGCCGATATTGGTGATGAGCGTGTCGGGATGTTCGCGCAGGCCGACGCGTTCGAGCAGCTTTGCTGCGCGTGAACGTACCAGGTTCCAGTCGATGACGCCGTAATGTGCCTGCTCGTTGCCGAGGAAGATGTTTTCGGCGATCGACAGAAGCGGCACCAGCGCCAGTTCCTGGTGGATGATGACGATGCCGACCTTCTCGCTGTCGTGGATGCCGCCGAACCGGCATTCCTCGTCGAGAAAACGAATGTCGCCGGAATAGGTGCCGTGCGGGTAGACGCCGGACAGGACCTTCATCAGCGTCGACTTGCCGGCGCCGTTCTCGCCGACGATCGCGTGGATTTCGCCTTCGCGGACGTCCAGGTTGACGTCCTGAAGCGCTTTTACGCCGGGAAAGGTCTTGGTGATGCCGCGCATCTCCAGAATGGTCTTTTCCATCGCGAAAACCATGTTTGCCAATGGGTAACCGTCGCGCAGCGGAGCGCATCGGCTATCGATGATACAAGAGGGACAGCCTGTCAAAAAGGGGCCCCGCGCCGGTTGCGCGGAGCCCTCGAAAACGCTTAGCCTTACTGCAGGTCTTCGGCCTTGATGTAGCCGGAGTCGACCACCTTTTCCTTGTAGTTCGACTTGTCGACTTCATAGGGGGTGAGAAGCACCGACGGCACGACCTTGACGCCGTTGTTGTAGGTCTTGGTGTCGTTGATCTGCGACGGCTCCTTGCCCTGCATGACTTCGTCGACGAGGCCGGCGGTCACCTTGGCCAGTTCGCGCGTGTCCTTGTAGACGGTCGAGTACTGTTCGCCGGCAATGATCGCCTTGATCGAGGGAACCTCTGCGTCCTGGCCGGAAATGATCGGCCATGGCTGGTCAGCGGTGCCGTAGCCGACGCCGCGCAGCGACGAGATGATGCCGCGCGACAGGCCGTCATAGGGCGAAAGAACCGCATCGACGCGGCTGCCGTCCGAGTAGTTGGCGGAAAGCAGGTTATCCATGCGGGCCTGCGCCACCGCGCCGTCCCAACGCAGCGTGCCGACCTTGTCCATGCCCATCTGGCCCGACTTGACGACGAAATCCTTCTTGTCGATCAGCGGCTGGAAGACGCTCATGGCGCCGTCGTAGAAGAAGAAGGCGTTGTTGTCGTCGGGCGAGCCGCCGAACAGTTCGAGGTTGAACGGCCCCTTCTTTTCCGGATAGCCGAGACCCTTGAGGATCGAATTGGCCTGCAGCACGCCGACCTGGAAATTGTCGAAGGTGGTGTAGTAGTCGACATTCGGGCTGTCGCGGATGAGACGGTCATAAGCGATGACCTTGACGCCCTTGTCGTGCGCCTGCTGCAACACGGCCGACAGCGTGGTGCCGTCGATCGAGGCGATGATCAGGACCTTGACGTCCTTGGTCACCATGTTCTCGATCTGGGCGAGCTGGTTGGGGATGTCGTCTTCGGCGAACTGAAGATCGGTCTTGTAGCCGGCTGCGCCGAGCGCCTTGACCAGTTCGTTGCCGTCACTGATCCAGCGCAGCGACGACTTGGTCGGCATGGCGATGCCGACGGTGCCCTTGTCCTGGGCCTGTGCCGAATAGGTGGTGGCCGCGAGGCCGACCGTCAACGCGGCAATTAATGTCCTGATGATTTTCACGTTACTGTCTCCCTGGTTAACGGGTGCGGCGCCCGAATTTCGCTGGCCGCGCAATCAGGCAGAAGCGCGCGAGCGCCGCTGCCGCACTGTCGATTATCCGGTGTCCTCCCAATCGGCCCTGACCTTGGTTCGACCCGGCACGATATTTTTCGCCAGTCGTCATAAATACAGGGCGCGGCAAATCTGGTTCGCTTTGCCATAACAGTCAAATGCGATCTATGATGATTGATATACCGCAATTGGTATATCTTAGCCGTGGCGGCTGCCATAGGCGGCGACAATAGCGGATGGGGACCGGAAGGGCACGGTTATGGAAGATCATCCACCGGTCGCCGTTGGCGGCGGCAAATTTTCGAACGGCGACCAGATGCTGCTGCGCAGCGGTCTCAGCCTGCGCCATATGCGCATGATGGTGGCGCTGGACGATCATGGCCGGGTCAGCGCCGCGGCGCAGGTCATGAACATCTCGCAGCCGGCGGCGTCGCGCATCATCGCCGAAATGGAAGCCGCGCTCGACGTGAAACTCCTCGAACGGTTGCCGCGCGGCGTTGCACTGACACCCTACGGTAAGGCGCTGGCAAAGCGGGCACGCTCGATCCTGCTGGAAATGCGCGAGGCCGATCGCGAAATTTCCGAGCTGAAGGCCGGCAAGGGCGGCTCGGTGTTTTTAGGCGCGGTGACAGCGCCGGCGATCGAACTGGCCGTGCCGGCGATCCGCGAGATCCGCCGCCTCTATCCGCGCATCGAGATAACCATGCAGGTCGAGACCTCGAACGTGCTGGCGCGCGAACTGATCGCCAGCCGCCACGACTTCATCATCGCGCGCATTCCCGACGACCTCAATCCGAGGCTGTTCGAGGCGCGCGTGATCGGCATCGAAAAGGCGTGCCTGATCGTGCGCCGGGGCCACAGGCTGGCGACGAAAGGCAAGCCCGTGCGGCTCGACCAGACGGCGGCCTACGATTGGGTCTTCCAGTCTGGCGGCTCACCGCTCAGGCAGGCGATCGAGGCGAATTTCCTCAACCGCAACATCGCCTTGCCGGAGCGCATCCTCAACACCAGCTCACTGCTTTTGACCCTGGTCATGGTGGCGCAGTCCGACGCCATCGCACCGGTCTCGATCCAGGTGGCGAGGTTCATCCAGAGCGCGGAAGGACTGGCCGGCGCCATCGACATCGTTCCCACAGAGTTCGATATCGAAGTCCGGCCCTACAGCCTGATAACGGCGAGAAACCGCGTTCTCCCGCCGGCGGCCAGGATGCTCTACGACCTCATCCTGCGGGAAGTCGGATAGTTTTTTCGAACGGCCCTCCAGCGGAAATCCGGAGGGCCGATGCCGTGGCCGTCTTTATCGGGCTTACGCGGCGCTTTCCTTCTGCTTGGGCGAAATCAGCCCGCGTTCGACCAGCAGTTCGGCGATCTGCACCGTGTTCAGCGCCGCGCCCTTGCGGAGATTGTCGGAGACGACCCACAGATTGAGGCCGTTGTCGATGGTGGAATCCTCGCGGATGCGCGAGATGTAGGTGGCGTCCTCGCCGGCGCTCTCGATCGGGGTGATGTAGCCGCCGTCCTCGCGCTTGTCGATGACGAGGCAACCGGGAGCGTTGCGCAATATCTCGCGCGCCTCGTCGGCGGTGATCGGCTTCTCGAATTCGAGATTGATCGCCTCCGAATGGCCGATGAAGACCGGTACGCGCACGCAGGTCGCGGTCACCTTGATCTTGGGGTCGAGCATCTTCTTGGTTTCGGCCACCATCTTCCATTCTTCCTTGGTGGTGCCGTCTTCCATGAACACGTCGATATGCGGGATGACATTGAAGGCAATGCGCTTGGTGAACTTCTTGGCTTCGACCGGGTCGGCGACGAACACGGCGCGCGACTGGGTGAAAAGCTCGTCCATGCCTTCCTTGCCGGCTCCCGAAACCGACTGGTAGGTCGAGACGACGACGCGCTTTATGGTGGCGGCGTCGTGCAGCGGCTTCAGAGCCACCAGCATCTGCGCGGTCGAGCAGTTCGGGTTGGCGATGATGTTCTTTTTGGTGAAGCCGGAAATGGCGTCCGGGTTCACTTCCGGCACGATGAGCGGCACGTCCTGGTCGTAGCGGAAGGCCGACGAATTATCGATGACGATGCAGCCCTGCTTGCCGATCTTGGGCGACCATTCCTTGGAGACGTTGCCTCCCGCCGACATCAGGCAGATATCGGTGTCGGAAAAATCGTAGGTGTCGAGCACTCTTGCCTTCAGCGTCTTGTCGCCGAAGGCCACTTCGGAACCGAGCGAGCGGCGCGAGGCGAGCGGCACGACCTCACTGATCGGAAAACCGCGCTCTTCCAGAATATTGAGCATTTCGCGGCCCACATTGCCCGTGGCGCCGACTACCGCAACCTTGAAACCCATTTCGAAAAATCTCCTGTCGCTCTCCGCTTTGCTGCTTGGAGAACCCGCCGGCCGGAGCGGGTCGCCTCCCCCGTGGCGAACTCGGGGAGAGGGCGAGCAGGCCAAGGGAGATCAGACCGTGGTGGCGGTCGTTTTTTTGGCCGTGGTTTTGGTGGAACGGACGCGCGCG
>JBARYG010000096.1:0-4006 GCA_049647745.1 Mesorhizobium sp. | reverse complement strand
CGGCCTGCTCAAGGCCCCGGCGCCTGTCGACGGCGCAACGCCGGCAGCCGAAGGCGGCACGCCGTCCGAGGGCGTGCAGGGGCTCGCCACACCCGGCGAGGCCGACAAGGCCCGCGCCTGGATAACCGTCTTCACGCCAAGCGACCCGACGCAGGTCAGCGCGCCGTCCGATGCCAAGGCCGAAGTCATGCAGGACGATACCGGCTCGTTCCTGCGGGTTCGCTCGGGCGCTTCGGGGTCGGCGGTCAGCTTCAATGTCGGGCAAGGCGTGCTGGAAAAGCTGGCCGGCAAGCACGCCGTCTTCGATATCCTGGCCCGCTCCGAGGAGGGCAAGGAAACGCAGATGTCGCTCGACTGCAATTTCGGCGAAATGGGCGACTGCGGCCGCAAGCGCTATGCCGTCGGCCAGGAACGCAACGAATATCTGTTCGACGTCCAGTTTCCGGACAAGCAGCCGAATGCCGCCGGCACCATCGCCATCAATTCGGATTTCGACAAACAGGGCAAGTCCGTCGACATCTACGAGATTCGGGTTTCGGTCGCCGAATAGAGCATCGGACCGAAAAGTGGAATCCGGTTTTCGGAAAATCCGCTGCTCACCAAAAGGGATAGACTTATCCATCGAGCAGCGCCTGCAGCGTCTCGATACGGTCAGCTTCCGCTGCCGGCTTGTCCCAGCGAAGTCGCGAAATGCGGGGAAAGCGCATGGCGAGCCCCGATTTGTGGCGGCTGGAGCGGGCCAGCCCCTCGAAGGCCACTTCCAGCACCAGGCCGCTTTGCCGGTCGGCGCGCACCGAGCGCACCGGGCCGAACCGCTCTATCGTGTTGTCGCGGACATATTTGTCAATCTGTCTGAGTTCCTCGTCGGTAAAGCCGAAATAGGCCTTGCCCACCGGCACCAGTTCCTCCGCGCCTTCCGACCCGGACCAGACGCCGAACGTATAATCGGAATAAAAGCTCGAGCGCTTGCCATGGCCGCGCTGCGCATACATCAGCACGGCGTCCACGGTGTGCGGATCACGCTTCCACTTGAACCATGGCCCCTTCGGCCGCCCGGCGAGATAGGGCGAATCCCGGCGCTTCAGCATGACGCCTTCGATGATCGGGTGCGGCGGCGCGCCTCGAAGGGCTTCTAGCCGGCTCCAACCGTCGAACGGGACGAAGGGCGACAGGTCGAAGCGGGTCGGGTCGAGGGTTTTGACGAAGGCTTCCAGATGGGCGCGGCGGTCGGTGAAGGGCAGCGCGCGCCTATCCGTGTCCCCTTCCTGAAGCAGGTCGTAGCAACGCATGAAGGCCGGGTATTGCTGCATGATCTTTGGCGTCACCGTCTTGCGGTTCAGCCGCTGCTGCAGGTCTGAGAACGTGCCGGTGGCCGACGGCGTGCCGACCAGCAGTTCGCCGTCGAGCGCGCCGGAAAAATCCATGACGTCGGCGAGATCGGGAAAAGCGCCGGAAACGTCGTCGCCGGTACGCGAATAAAGCCGGCGCACGCCGCCCTCGGCCACTGCCTGCACGCGGATACCATCCCATTTCCATTCCGCCGCATAGTCGGCCGGGTCGAGCTTTTCGAGGTCGCCGTCACCGACCGGGTTGGCCAACATGACCGGCCGAAACAGCGCCTTGGCCGTACTTTCCGGTTTTTCCGCCCTGCCTTCGAGCCAGGCGAAAAGCCCGGTATAGGGGGCTGCCAGCCCATGCCACAATTCCTCGATCTCGGCGACATCGACGGGACCGAGATTGGCCACCGCCTGCTTGGCAAGCCGCGCCGAAACGCCGATGCGCAAGCCGCCGGTGACCAGCTTGACGATGGCGTAGCGCGCGTCGATATCGGCGCTGTCGAGCAGCCCGGCCAGCACTTTCGGGCCATCGGAACGGCTTGCCGCCTGCAGCTTTTCCACCACTTCGGCCAGCGTCGGCGCATGGTTCGGGATGGCAGAGGGCGATTGCGGCCACACCAGCGAAACGGTTTCGGCGAGATCGCCGACATAGTCGTAGGAATAGCCGAACAGGACCGGGTCCATACGCTCCGTAACCAGCGCCCGCAGCATGGCCGGCTTGACCGCGGCGATTTTCAGGTCGCCGGTGATGGCGGCCAGCGCAAGGCCGCGGTCGGGGTCCTCCGTCTCACGAAAATAGTCGGTCAAAAGCGTAAGCTTGCCGTTGCGCGACGGCGTCAGCACCAGCCGGTCGAGCAGTTCGGCGAAGCGGTTCATGGTTGACTACTTGACATTCGTGGCTCGGAGCGCTGCCGTATGCGGGTTGAACGGTCTGGAAAGAGGTCGAAAAGAGACTGACGATGACGAAAAGAGTGGCGATCCTGGTTGCCGTAGCGACGGTGCTGGATTTGACTCCGGCAATAGCCGCTGATTTCTCGTTCGGATTCGACTGGGGCAACCTCAAGAAATGCACCAGTGGCAACCCGAACACGGTTCCCAACCCGAAGTTCAGGCTGCATGGCGTTCCAGCGGGGACGGCCTCCATTCAGTTCCGCATGGTCGATCTCGCCGTGCCGTCCTATCCGCATGGCGGTGGCACGGTAAATTATACCGGCCGCTCGACGGTTGAGCCGGGTGCCTTCAAGTATCGCAGTCCGTGCCCGCCCGGAGGTCGCCATACCTATGAGTGGACGGCGATTGCCAGAGACGCAGCAGGCAAGCAGATCGGGCAGGCAACGGCACGCAAGGCTTATCCCTAGGACCGTCACGTCAATCCCCCTCGTCCTCGTAGCCGACGAGATGCAGCGGCTTGGCGGTGATGCCTTGCAATTCGCACCAGCGCACCAGCGCTTCCTCGCGGCCATGCGTGACCCACACTTCGCCAGCCCCGGTCTGCCTGATCGTTGCCAGCAGTTCGTCCCAGTCGGCATGGTCGGAAACGATCAGCGGCAGTTCGACGCCGCGCTGCCGGGCGCGCTGGCGAATGCGCATCCAGCCCGAGGCGAAGCAGGAAACGGGGTCGGGAAAGCGCCGCGCCCAGCGATCGGCGAAGGCGGATGGCGGGCCGACGACGATGGCGCCGGCGAAATCGCCCTTGTTGCCGGTCTCGACGGTGGCCGGCTCCAGCCGGCCCAGATCGATACCCCGGCTTTGGTAGTATTCGCTGAGCCTCGCCAATGCGCCGTGGATGAAAATCGGCCGTTCATAACCGGCATCGCGCAAAAGCCGCATGACCCGCTGCGCCTTGCCCAGCGCATAGGCGCCGACGAGATGCGCGCGTTCGGGGAATTGTTCCGTCGATTTTAGCAGGCGGGCGATTTCGTGTGTGTCCGGCGGATGGCGAAACACCGGCAGGCCGAACGTCGCCTCCGTGATGAAGACGTCGCAAGGCACGATTTCGAACGGCCGGCAGGTGGCGTCGGGCTGGCGCTTGTAATCGCCCGAAGCGACGATGCGCGTGCCCTGATATTCCACCGCGATCTGCGCCGAGCCCAGCACATGCCCGGCCGGATGGAAGGTGACCGCGACGTCGCCCAGCGCCATCGTCTCACCGAGCGAGGCTGCCTGCGTGGCTCCGGCAAAGCCCTCGCCATAGCGCAGCGCCATGATGTCGAGCGTCTCGCGGGTCGCCAGCACCTTGCCGTGGCCGGAGCGGGCATGGTCGGAATGGCCATGCGTGATCAATGCACGGTCGACCGGCCGCACCGGATCGATGAAGAAATCGCCGGGCGGGCAATAAAGGCCTTCGGGACGGGGATGAAGCAGGTCGCTGGCGCGCATGCTGCAAAGATAGTTTTTTATCGCGGCAAAGGAAGGTTTTGGCCCGCTGCTCCTGCCATCCATCGAATCTGCCGGTATTTCCCTAGCAATGCGTGCGCGCTCCCGTTGCCACGCCCGGCTTCCGCCGTCTGGCCATTTCAAAGAACGCTGCCTCTTGGGCAGGTGGGAAGCGGGGCGCGAGGCCGAGCCTCTGATAATTTTATACGTGGCGCGACTTCCGCGCCCCGCCGGTGTGCTTGCCTCACCACAGGGAGGGGCATTTTCGCCCACAAGCCTTGGTCGAGGCCCGG
>JBARYG010000095.1:0-15917 GCA_049647745.1 Mesorhizobium sp. | reverse complement strand
GCCTGCTTGTCACGCTCCGAGGAAAAACCGGCTGGCGCGAGGTCGAAATCGGCCGCGGTTCATCCGACGCCACCTGCCCGGTGGTGGCGCTCGAAACCTGGCTGAAGTTCGCAAAGATCGCCCACGGACCGCTGTTTCGCCGCGTCATCGGCCAGGGCAAGGCCGTCGGCGCCGAGCGCCTCAACGCCCAGGAGGTGGCCCGCCTGGTCAAGCGAACCGCGCTTGCCGCCGGCGTGCGCGGCGATCTTTCCGAAGGCGAACGCGGGCAAAAATTCGCCGGCCATTCGCTCAGGGCCGGCCTCGCCTCCTCCGCCGAGGTCGACGAACGCTACGTGCAAAAGCAGCTCGGCCACGCCTCCGCCGAGATGACCCGCAAATACCAGCGCCGAAGAGACAGATTCCGCATCAATCTCACCAAGGCATCAGGGCTCTAACGCATGTCTCCCGAAAGTGGCCCCGGTTTCGAGAGACATCCGTAAAAAAACCTGAAGCGTGGGGCGAACCTGAAGATCGCGGCCGCGCTGTAGGGAAGCCTGCACACGAAGGCCAGAGAAAAGCCCCCTGCCCTCGCGCTCCCATTCTCAAGCGTCATGTGGCGAACCGGCTGTTCAATGCCTAAATAGTCCTGACACCGTCACTCCATCTTTACCCCACCGGCACGCAGACACGGCACCCTCATGAAAAAAATCGGTTTCCTCTCCTTCGGCCATTGGTCACCCTCGCCGCAGTCGGGGACGCGCTCGGCCTCCGATGCGCTCTTGCAGTCTATCGACCTTGCGGTCGCCGCCGAGGAGCTGGGCGCGGACGGGGCGTATTTCCGCGTGCATCACTTCGCCCGCCAGCTCGGCTCGCCGTTTCCGCTTCTGGCGGCGGTCGGCGCGAAAACCAGCCGCATCGAGATCGGCACCGCCGTCATCGACATGCGCTACGAAAACCCGCTCTACATGGCCGAGGATGCCGGTGCTGCCGACCTGATCGCCGGCGGCCGCCTGCAACTAGGCATCAGCCGCGGGTCGCCCGAGCAGGTCATCGACGGCTGGCGCTATTTCGGCCATGTGCCGCAAGAGGGCCAGAGCGACGCCGATATGGCCAGGCAGCACACCGATGTTTTCCTGGAAATCCTGCGCGGCAAGGGTTTTGCCGAGCCCAACCCGCGCCCGATGTTTCCCAATCCGCCCGGCCTGCTGCGCCTCGAGCCCTATTCGGAAGGCCTGCGCGAGCGGATCTGGTGGGGGGCGGCCACCAATGCCACCGCCGAATGGGCGGCAAAGCTGGGAATGAACCTGCAAAGCTCCACGCTGAAATTCGACGAGAGCGGAAAGCCCTTTCACATCCAGCAAGCCGAGCAGATCCGGGCCTTTCGCGAGGCGTGGAGAGAGGCCGGGCATGCGCGCGAGCCGCGCGTATCGGTCAGCCGCTCGATCTTCGCGTTGGTCGACGAGCGCGACCGGACCTATTTCGGCGGCGATGAAAGCCAGGATCAATTCGGCTATATCGAAGCCGATACGCGCGCCGTTTTCGGGCGCAGCTACGCCGCCGAGCCGGACGTCCTCATCGAGGAACTGAAAAAGGACGAGGCGATCGCCGAGGCCGATACGCTGCTGCTTACCGTTCCCAACCAGCTCGGCGTCGCCTACAACGCCCATGTCATCGAGGCGATCCTGACCCATGTCGCCCCGGCGCTCGGCTGGCGCTGAGAAACCGTTTTACGCGCCAAACAGCCGGCGATCCCAGTAGACCGGCTCGTGCAGGCTGGTCTCGAGGCGCGAAAACTCCGGATGCGCGGGGTTGATCAGCACGTTGCGGTCGAGCCGCGCCACGACGCTGGGAACGAGCAGGACGAGGCTTCGCCGCTCCCGGCACCATTCTTCGCCGAATCTTTTGCTCACCGTCGCGGGCATCGTATCCCAGCCGGGCAGGGCGGCAGGCGAAAAGGCTTCGTAGCTCACCCCGCTCGGCACGGTGATGCGGATGAAATGCTGGTTCGGCGGCAGCCGGCCGCTGCCATGCACCAGCTTTTCCAAGAGCGCCGTCGAATAATGCTCGGCCGCGTAGATCATCGGGCTTCCGGGCGTGTTCCAGCGGCCGGGCGCCAGCATCGAGCCGGTGGCGTCGAAGATCGGATAGGTTCCCGCCGGATCGCCGATCCTGAAGCAGAAAAGCGTGCGATCCAGTGTCTGTGCCGTCACGCAGCGCTGCCATATTTCAGGCTGCCGAGGATATCGAGCACCAGTTCGGCACCGATCTCGCTCTGGATGACGACGTCGACCGGCCGCTTGTCCTCCAGCATCGGGTGCGGGCGAAACAGGAAATCTCTCGCATCCTCGTCGCTTTTCCAGACATCGAGCGAAAAACCCCAGACGCGGGCGACGCGGGCAAGCCGCGTGCCTTCTTCCGTCGACAGACGAAGCGCGCCCTTCTTGCGCCGGTCATAGGTCGCCTTCGGCACCAGCCGGTACTTGAACTGGGCGTCATCGGGAGCCAACAGAAGGGCCACCCGCTCAAGCGCGCCGATCGGCAGGCCGTTTTCGATGCGCGTCATCAGCCCGAAAGGCGAGCGGGCGGCCGCTTCGCGCGGCGGCAGGCCGAGAACGTCGGCGACATCGGCAAGGGCCAGCATGATCGATCTCCTGTTCAGTTGAGACGGAATATAGTCTCATGTGAGGCAGCGTACAAGGGAATGGCGGCTATCAGCCGGTTTTTGCCCCCTCTCCTCGCCCTATTGCCCGTAAAAGGCTCATCAACACCGGCCCGACTGAAAACCGCCCTTCCCGCGCTTTGTCGGTCAGGCTGCGCAGATAGCCGCCGGGGCTGTTGATATGCTCGACCCGTTGCAGGATCGCCGCCACGCAGATCGCGGCATCCACCGCTCCCATCGCTTCGCAGGCCTGCTGCCAGGCGTCGGGACTGACGCCGAGCGCGCCGCGCACCAGATTTGCCGTGTCGACCAGCCCGGCCCAGCCCGTAATCCCGTCGCGGGCGTAGTTGGCGATATCCGGGCAAGCCCGCAACACCAGTCCAAGTGGGTAACCCGTTGGCGGCAGGCTCTTGGTTTCCAGTTCTGGCACCGCCTCTGCCCCCTGCTCTTTTCTGGAGCGAGGTTCAATTTCATGAGAGTCGGATTTTGAATTCTGTATGTGGCGCTCAAAACGAGACTCATTGGCGTCCGGATTCTGTGCTTTTACATGATCTTCCAGTATCTTGCGCACCTCCAGTGCAAGTTCGGCAAGGCCTGCCACAACCGGCTCCAGCTCGATCCTGCTTGCCGTGCGCGGAATCCGCGAGACAATCTCGCGATAAGCGAGGTGCAAAGCCTGCCAATCGGCAGCAATCCCCTCCTCCAGGCCGAAGGAAATCATCTTGCCGATATCCCGGCGCAGGATGGTGATGCGCTCCCTGAGCAAAGCCAAAGCGCGCCGTTCGGCACGCACCGCCTCGGCCATGGCCTCGAACTCCTGCGCGCGCGCCAACAGCGGCGTCAGGTCGAAGCCGAAAGCCTGGCTGATCTCGCCGTCCTGGTCCTTGCGGGCGTAGCGCTTGCCGTTCGGGCTGTCGCGGCGCACGACGAGGCTGCATTCCACCAGAACCGACAAATGCCGCCGCAGCGTCGACGGCGCCATGCCGTGCGCGCGCAGCGCCAATTGCGCGTTGGACGGGAACACCACCAGCCCCTCCCCTTCCACCAGATCGGCGTCGGGATGAAAACTCAGCAGCGCGTTGAGGACGCCGAGCGCCCGGTCGCTGGCGCCGAGCATGGTCTTGGCTTCGCAGACGGCGCGAAACACCTGCCATTTGTTGGCGCTGACGCCGGGCGCGCACCGCTCGGCCGCCATCTGCCCCGCCATCATGGCGAGCGACAGCGGCCGCCGCCCGAAAGGCGTCGTCGAGATAGGCTCGATCATCTTCGTTCACCTCAATAAAAGGCAAGCCGAAGGCATTCCGGAACGCGTCCAGTGTTGACAAGTCGGTCCGGAAATGATTCTCTCACAATTGCTACACTGATGAGGGCTTCCGGAATGGCGACGTTTCGGGGGCCTTTTTCTTGCCGGTTTTTTCCTTCTGTCTTCTACCTGCTACGCATTGGACGCTGACGCTTCACGCTCCCTTCCGGCCGTGGACTGGACGCCAAGCATCCACCCTGTCGGCCGCCGTGGGATAAATTTATTTCGGTCCGGCCGAGCCTCCTGCCTCCCGCCTGAACCTTTCCAACAATTTGGGCAGTTCCTGTCCCAGAAAATCCTCGAAGCCGTCGGCGATTTTATCCACGAATTCGACCCGCGCTTTGCCCTTGGCGACGCTGACATGGGCGACTGCCCTGCCCTGCCCGTCGCGAATCTCCCGCGCCTCTCCGGCCTTAGCCGCAGGCTTGCGCTGCAGCCGCGAAAACACCAGGTCGAAGCGCGCGTCGCTGCCGGCAGCAGCACGAAAGCGCTCGGCCCCGATCTCGGCATTGGCCTTGACCACTGCCGCCTCGCTCTTGAGCAGGTCGGCCAGCGCCATCCAGCGCGGCCGGCCGATCTTGGGAGCAGGTCCGATGGCGCTGGCGATGTGGCGCGGCACCCCTTCGGCCACCTGCAGGTAGCGCGTCATCTCGGCCTTGTGCAGCGACAGCGCTTCCTGCACCACGCCGCGCTCGAAACCGCGCCTGATCAGCGCATGGGCGAAGAAGGCCCGCTCGATGAAGGACAGGTCGCGGCGCTCGGTGTTTTCCTTGCCCTGCGCCAGCACCAGTTCGGTGTCGTCGAGCTCGCGCACAATGGCGCGCACCCGCTGGCCGAGCCGGGCGGCGGCGCGGATGCGGCGATGGCCATAGGCGGTCTGGAAACGGCCGGGCTTTTCCGGGTGAGGGCGCACCAGCACCGGCACCTGCTGGCCGCTGGTTTCGATGCTGCGCATCAACGCCTGAAAACTTTCCTCGCCATCGTCATGGCCAAGCCGGTCGCTGACGAAAGAAGTATCGATCAGGTCGGGCTCGATCTCGATGACGCGGTCGGCGGCGCCGAGGCTTTCCTTCAGCCGGCGCGCATCCTCGATTTCCCGCGACAGGCCGCCGAGCGACAATCCCATCGCCTTGACCGCGCCGGAGGCGGCGCGGGCCCGCACTTCCGGCGACGGAGCCGGGGGCTGCACCGGGGAAGCTGCGGGAGGCGTCGCATCCGGCGCCCGGCCGGCGACCGGCGGTTCCATCGGCTGGAACAGCGCCTTCAACTGGTTCTTGCGATTTTGTCCCGTCATCCTGGCCTCCTTCATGCCTGCCTGTTCCAGGCTTTCATGATAAGGCCTTCGATCTCCCCGTTGACAGCTGTCAACGATTCCATCGCGCGGTCGTAGGTGGCGCGGCTAAAACTTTCGCGCGAAACTTCATACAGCGTCTGCTTGGTCAGCCCCGCGTCGGAAAAGGCTGTCGACTTGACCAGCGGCGCGGTCAGCACCCTTTCCCCGAACAGCGAGCGCAGGAAGCCGACGATCTGCGTCTGCGGCCCGTCATTGGGCTCGTAGCGGGTGACGAGATAGCGCATGAAATCGAAATTGAGTTCGCCGCCGGCCGCCCGGACCACCGACAGAAGATCGGCGGTCATGAACAGGAACTGGCTCATCGAGGCGACGTCGAGCATCTGCGGATGGATGGTGACCAGCACCGAGGTCGCCGCGCACAAGGCCGACAGCGTCAGGAAACCGAGCTGCGGCGGGCAATCCATGACGACCACGTCATAGCGGTCGGCGACGGTGGCGAGGGCCGCCTGCACGCGCGCGAAAAACAGCGGGCCTGCCCCGTCGTCGCCATGGCGCACGGCCAGCATCTGCGGCGTGGTGTGCTCGAACTCCTGCAATTCGAGATTGCCGGGCACGATGTCGAGCCCGTCGAAATAGGTCTTGCGGATCACCTGCGACAGTTCCCGACCCTCGTCGTCGTAGCGAATCGCCGCGTAAAGCGTGTCGTTGCCGGTAAGGTCGAGTTCCGGCTGGTAGCCGAACAGCGCCGACAGCGACGCCTGCGGATCGAGGTCGATGGCCAGCACCCGGTAGCCGGCCAGCGCCAGATGCTGCGCCAGATGCGCGCTGGTCGTGGTCTTGCCGGAACCGCCCTTGAAATTGGTGACCGCGATCACCTGCATGTGCTCGGCCCGCGCCTCGTCGCGGTGGGGCAGGTAGGTGCGTGCCTTGGCCGGGTTCTGCTCGGCCAGATGCCGGCGCAGCCCGTTGATGTCCTCCAGCGAATAATAGCGGCGTCCGCCCGTACCCGTCTCCGGCTGCGGCCCCTCGCCGGCAATCGACAACTGGCGCAGATAACCGTCGGAAACGCCGATCAGCTTCGCCGCCTCGCCGCTGGAGAAACGGCGCAACGCCTTGCGGGATTCGGGCGCATAGAGCCGGTCGCGCATCGCCTGCAGCTGGGCCGACAGCATTTCGGCATCCTTGGCGATGGCGCGGTCCGTCGACCAGCCGGCGCTGTCGCCAACGGCCTCGCCTCGCCGCGCGTCGGTCGCTTGCAGGCCTGAAGTCGCCACGTCCGAAACCTCTCCCCGAAAGGCCATGTTCATTTCCGCACCTCTTA
Organism: Mesorhizobium sp.; assembly: GCA_049647745.1. GTDB lineage: Bacteria > Pseudomonadota > Alphaproteobacteria > Rhizobiales > Rhizobiaceae > Mesorhizobium. The sequence continues at coordinate 9,361 of JBARYG010000095.1, read as the reverse complement.
TGCCCCGATTCGCCGGCAATTCCGAATCTGCCTACGCCGGTCCGATATTCTACGGAGCGAAGCGGAGGTAACGCGACCAGCACCCAGTTACGAAAAAGACGATGTTATACGCTAAATTCCGTAAGAGGATGGGCGAAGGGGCGAGTCGGGTCAAGCGTTTTATAGTTAATGGAAATTAATGATTTAGCCATGGCCGTTCGCGCGGTGGATTCAGGCGCGGTTGACAGGTGTCAACTCGATCCCATTCAACGGGGGAACCGCTCAACCCATCAGCATCGTGAATCGGTGGCGCCCGACCGATTCAAAATAGGTGTTGGACGCCCCGGCGCACGCCCGGTCTACTGGCCGCATGTCAAACAGCTTCTCCTCCGGCCAGACCGTCCTGCATCGCATCGATCCGGCAAGAAACATGGCGCGCTTCTACTGCCTGTCGCTGCAGCCGACGCTGTTCGGCGAGGTATCCGTAGTGCGGGCCTGGGGCCGCATCGGCACGCGTGGCCGTATGAAAATCGATTCCTTTGCGTCCGGGGAGGGGGCCATGGCCGCCTTCAACCGTATGGAGAAGATCAAACGCAGGCGCGGTTATCGCGGGTAGGGCAGGGCGCTCACACAGGCGCGCGCATGGCGGCGGCGCTGATCGGCCGCGTCTCGGTCAGGAAAGACGAAACCGCCGTCGGCACCGAAGCGCTGCCCGGCGCATAGATGCCGCAGCGCGAGATGAGGGCCCGCAGGTCGGCCGCGTTCCCCAGATAGTGCCAGATCGTGCGGGTGGCGTAAGGCAGATTGTTGTTGCGCCACGACACGCCCATGGTGATGCCGCGCAGATAGCGGCGCTGGTGGATCTCGAACGGCATCAGGATCGTCTGCCCGAAGGTCGGCGCCTGACCGCTGGTCAGCTCGGTAAGAAAGATGCAGCGCCGCCGATAGGCAGCCATGCCGACATAGCGCGAGCGCTGCAGGATGCCGCTTTCGGCATCCTCGATGCGCTCCAGCGAGGTGACCAGAACCTGCCCGTTGCGCTCCCGCAAATGGGAACAGGAACAGACGACCTGGCCCGGCCAGGACAGCGACAGGTGCCATGTCTGGTAGAAGCCGAGATAATCGGCGAGCGCGTTCAGATCGCCCGGAAAAGCATCGGCCAGCGGTCCCGTTCCAGCCGCGGGCCGGCGCCGCTCGCCAAGCCTGCGGCGAAAGGCGCTTTCAGGCAGGTCGAAATCGGCCGGATCAAGGCCGAAGGCGGCCGCGATCCGCATCAGGTTGTGCGCGGAGGGCAGGGACCCTGCATTGAGGTAGCGGTTGAACTGCTGCCGGTTGAGCCCGATTGCCCGGCACAGATCGGACACCGATTTTTGCGTGCTGCAGGCGAGTTTCAGGTTGTTGCTGAGATTGGGGCAGGGCTTCTTCATGGACGCAGCATAAACCCGCGTAAATGCGCGTCAAACCGCGAAATTGCGTTGCCGCGGCCGCCGCCTAATATCCGGTAAAACGCCTCATCAACACAAAAGGAAACCCCACATGAGCGCCTCCGGCAAGACATTGACTTTATCGCGGCGCGGCCTGCTCCAGGCAGGCGCGATTCTCAGCCTTTCGGCCGCCGCCGGGCCGCTCGTATCGCCGGCAAGGGCACAAACGCCGGTGCGGGGAGGGCAGTTGCGGATGGGGCTGGAAGGCGGCGCTTCCGCCGATACGCTCGACCCCGCCCTGGCGTCCGCCAGCGTGTCTTTCGTGATAGGGCATTGCTGGGGCGACACACTGGTCGAATCCGATCCGAAAACGGGCGAGGCGCTGCCTTCGCTGGCCGAATCCTGGTCGCCGTCGGCCGACGCCAAGGTGTGGACCTTCAAGATACGCAAAGACGTCCATTTCCATGACGGCAAGCCGCTGACCGTGACCGACGCGGTGGAAACGCTGCGCCGCCATGCCGGCCCGAAATCGCAGTCCGGCGCGCTCGGCCTGCTGTCGGGGATCGACCGCATCGAAGAACAGGCCGGCGACATGGTGGTGACGCTGAAGGAAGGCAACGCCGACCTGCCATTGGTGCTGACCGATTACCACCTCCAGATCCAGCCCGGCGGCGGCGTCGACAAGCCGGCAGCCGGCATCGGCACCGGCCCCTACAAGCTGGTTGCCTACGAGCCCGGCATCCGCGCCGAATTCGAAAAGAACAAGGACGACTGGAACAAGGACCGAGGCTACGTCGACAGCGTCCTCATCACCGTGATGAACGACCTCACCGCCCGCACCAGCGCGCTCCGCTCCGGCCAGGTCGACTTCATCAACGTCATCGAGCCGAAGGTGGTGCCGCTGTTGAAGCGGGTTCCGGGTGTCGAGATCCTGCGCACTTCCGGCAAGGGTTTCTACGCTTTCCTGATGCACTGCGACACGCCGCCCTTCGACAACAACGACCTGCGCCTGGCGCTCAAATATGCGGTGGACCGCGAGGAAATCCTCAAGCGGGTGCTGGGCGGTTTCGGCACCATCGGCAACGACTATCCGGTCAACGCCAACTATGCGCTCGCGCCTACCGACATCGAGCAGCGCACATACGATCCCGACAAGGCCGCCTTCCATTTCAAGAAATCCGGCCATCAGGACCCGATCCTGCTGCGCACGTCCGAAGCGGCGTTCCCCGGCGCGGTCGACGCGGCCCAGCTTTTCCAGTTGAGCGCGCAAAAGGCCGGCATCAAGATCGATGTGAAGAGAGAGCCGAGCGACGGCTACTGGTCGGAAGTCTGGAACGTCAAGCCGTTCTGCGCTTCCTACTGGGGCGGGCGCCCGACGCAGGACGCGCGCTATTCCACGTCCTACGTTTCCGGTGCCGAGTGGAACGACACCCGCTTCAAGCGGCCCGACTTCGACAAGATGGCGGTCGAGGCACGCGGCGAACTCGACCAGAACAAGCGGCGCGCGCTCTACCGCGACATGGCGTTGATGGTGCGCGACGAGGGCGGGCTGATCCTGCCGGTGTTCAACGACTACATCAACGCCTGTTCGAGCCACTTGAAGGGCTTCGTTCCCGACATCGGCAACGACCTTTCCAATGGCCGCATCGCCAGCCGGGTCTGGCTCGAGGCCTGAGCCGGCACCGCTGGCCGTCACTATCCATTCGACCGGCGGCGGCATCCGAGCGCCGCCGGCGATCCTTCTCTTTACGGTTGATCTCATGACAAATGCGAATTTTCACGTCCTCGAAAACGAGTGGATCGTGCTCAAGGACGGCACACGGCTTGCCGCCCGCATCTGGATGCCTGACGCGGCATCTCCCGCAACGCCGGTGCCGGCGGTGCTGGAATTCCTGCCTTACCGCAAGCGCAACGGCACAGCGCCGCGCGACGAATCCACCTATCCGGTCTTCGCGGCCGCCGGCATCGCCGGCGTACGCGTCGATATTCGCGGCTGCGGCGAATCCGACGGCGTGATCGACGGGGAATACACCGCGCGCGAGCTTTCCGACGCTGTCGAGGCGATCGCATGGATCGCGGCGCAAGACTGGTCGAACGGCAGTGTCGGGATGATGGGCATTTCCTGGGGCGGCTTCAACGCGCTTCAGGTGGCCGCGCTCAAGCCCCCGGCGCTCAAGGCGGTGATTTCGCTGTCGTCCACGGTCGACCGCTATAACGACGATATCCACTACAAGAACGGCGCGCATCTGTCGGCGCAGGCCTCGTGGGCGGCGACGATGGGCGCCTACCAGTCGCGCGCGCCCGACCCCACTTTGGTCGGCGAGCGCTGGCGCGACATGTGGCTGGAACGGCTGGAGGGCGAGCCCTTCTTCATGCAGGAGTGGCTTTCCCACCAGCGCCGCGACGATTTCTGGCGCCACGGCTCCATCTGCGAGGATTTTGCCGGGTTTTCCGTTCCCGCGCTGGTGATCGCGGGCTGGGCCGACGGCTATCGCAATACGCCGCTGAAGGCGGTCGCCGGAATGCCGCAAAAAGCCTGGGGCCTCGTCGGCCCGTGGATCCACAAATATCCGCACTTCGCCTATCCGAGACCGCGCACCGACTTCCATGCCGAGGCGATCGCCTGGTGGCGGCACTGGCTGTGCGGGGAGGACAACCACGCGGAAAAGACCCCGAGGCTGCGCGCTTATATCCTCAACGGGCCAAAACCCGCCCGCTGGCGCGAAACGGACCCCGGCTACTGGATCGCGGTCGACGAATGGGCCGAGCCGGAAACCCTCACGCTTCGCCCGGACGCTTCGGGCCGGCTCGGGCGCGTTTCCCCCCGGCCAGCCGAAGGCACCGTCCTGTTGCGCTCGCCGCTGGATACGGGCACCGCCGCCGGCGAATTCTTCACGCTCAAGCCGGATACGGAAATGGCGGGCGACCAGCGCACCGACGATGCCGGATCGCTCACCTTCGACAGCGCCGTCCTTGCCGAGGAATGCATCGTGCTAGGCCAGCCACTGGTGAAACTGTCGCTTTCCAGCGACGCCCCGCTCGGCAACCTTGCCGTCCGGCTCGTCGACGTGCATCCGGACGGCACGGCCACGCGCGTCAGCTACGGCGTGCTCAACCTCGCGCATCGCCGCGGCAATGCCGATCCGCAACCGCTGGAGCCGGGCAGGGCGGTCGGGATCGAACTGACGCTCGACGCCTGCGGCTACAGGTTCGCGCCGGGCCACCGGATTCGCCTTTCCCTGTCCAGCGCCTATTGGCCGACGATCCTGCCTTCGCCGCACGATCCGACGCTCTCGATCGACCTCGCCACGCTGGCGGTGGAACTGCCGCTTCCCGGCGCTCACCGCAGGATCGAGATTCCGCAACCGGCCAACCCGGATCCCTTGCCCCACTATGAGGTGCTGGCGGAAGGATCGTCCGCCCGTTCGGTGGAGCGCGACCTTCAGCAGGGCGTCACCCGCTACCGTTTGCAGGAAGACACCGGCCTCAGCCGCCACCCCGGCAACGGTCTGTGCAGCCGCGATACGAGGCAGGAAGTCTGGTCGATAACGCCCGGCGACCCCCTGTCGATGACGGCTGAAATAGACTGGACATGCAGCGCCGAGCGGGAAGGCTGGCGCGTCCACAGCCACTACACCTCCAGCCTGTCCTGCACCGAAACCGAATGGGTGATTTCGGAACGGCTTGAGGCGTGGCACGGCGAGGAAAAGGTGTTTGAGCGCGACCGAGATGCCCGCGTTCCCCGCGACCATATGTGAGGTTTGCTCGCCACAATCTATGATTGAAGATCGGCAGGTTCTTCTATCAGTGATATAGGAATCCCATAGCCGTCGCCGAAGCCGATCGCGGCATCGCGGGCGCTGGAGTGCCGCGCCCCTCCAGATGCACAAAGTCGGCACCCGATTGAGCGCGCCGGCTGGTGGCGAACAACTCAGCGCCCGGCGCGGGGCCGCTGCGGGTCCCGCGCCGGTAGGGTATTGCCGGCGCTTTCGGTGAATTATCCGCTCAGGCTTGCTTCGCCGCCGCCTTTGTCATCTCGTCGAGCGCCAGCGCGGAATGCGCATAGGCGCCGCCTGCTCTCATTTCGGCCGCAACCCAGATCGCCTCCATCAGTTCCTGCTGCGATGCCCCATGCCGCAACGCCGCCTTGGTATGGCCCTTGATGCAGTAGGGGCATTGCGTGACATGCGCCACGGCGACGGCAATCAGCTGCTTGACCTTTACCGGCAGCGCGCCTTCGGCAAAAACCTTCTGGCTGAACGCCTGGAAGGCCGCTTCGGTCTCCGGCGCCAGTTCGCGGCGCATCTTCGCAAGCTCTCCGGTAGCGGTGGGGTATATTCCTTCAGACATTTCGTATTCTCCTTTCAAACAGCATGCGCAGCAGCGCCACGGCCGCCGCCCCCGGTCGCCGGATTTCGCGCGCAAGGCGGCCCGAAGGGCTGCCTTCGAACAGGAGCCGCCCCGCATTCGCATGCCGTCCGCGCCGGCCAGCCGGCCGCTACGGGAAAATTCGTGGCGCCATTATTCGGCGGCTTCGACCGCCTTGGCCGCCGGCAGGATCCGCGCGGCGCAATATTTGAACTCGGGTATTTTGCCGTAAGGGTCGAGCATCGGGTTGGTGAGCCTGTTGGCCGGGCTCTCGTTGAAGCAGAAAGGCATGAAGATCATGCCGTCGGCCACTTCGCGGTCGGCGCGCAGGATCGCCTCGACGGTGCCCCGGCGCGTCTCCACCTGGACGATGTCGCCGACGCCAAGGCCCTGCCGCTTGATCTCGTAGGGGTTCATGGCGGCGATGCCGTAAGGCTCGATGGCGTTGAGCACGCCGGCGCGCCTGGTCATGGCCCCGGTGTGCCAGTGTTCGAGCATGCGCCCGGTCGTTAGCACCAGCGGATACTGCTCGTCCGGCACTTCCGCGGGCGGCGTAAGGTCGGCCGGTACGATGCGACCACGCCCGTCTTCAGTCGGGAAGCCGGAGGTGAAGACGATCTCGTTGCCGGGCACGTCCGGGCCGTCGGCCGGATAGATAACCGACTCTTCACGCTCGATGCGCTCCCACGAGATGTTGGCGAGCGAGGGCATGACGTGCGCCATCTCGGTGTAGACTTCCGAGACATGGCCATAATTCCAGTCGAGGCCCATGCGGCGGGCAAGCTCGATGATGATATCGATATCCTGACGCGCCTCGCCGGGCAGGTCGAGTGCCGGGCGTCCGATCTGCACCTGGCGGTTGGTGTTGGTGTAGGTGCCGAGCTTTTCGGCATGCGCCGATGCCGGCAGGATCACGTCGGCATGCCAGGCGGTTTCGGTCATGAAAATGTCCTGCACCACCAGATGGTCGAGCTTGGCAAGGGCCGCGCGGGCATGGATCTGGTCCGGGTCCGACATGGCCGGGTTCTCGCCCATGACATACATGCCCTTGATCTCGTCCGCATGGATGGCGTCGATGATCTCGACCACGGTGAGGCCTTTCTTGGGGTCGAGCGTCTGGCCCCAGAAATTCTCGTACTCGCTGCGGATATCGACGTTCTCCACCGACTTGTAGTCGGGATAGTACATCGGGATCAGTCCGGCGTCGGACGCACCCTGCACGTTGTTCTGGCCGCGCAGCGGATGCAGGCCGGTGCCGGGGCGGCCGACCTGTCCGGTGATCAGCGCCAGCGCGATCAGGCAGCGCGAATTGTCGGTGCCGTGGGTGTGCTGGGAAAGGCCCATGCCCCAAAAGATCATCGAACGCTCGGACTTGGCGTAGAGGCGCGCAACCTCACGCAAAACCCTGGCCTCGATGCCACAGACCTCCGCCATCGCTTCTGGCGAAAAATCCTTGACCTTCTTCTTCAGCGCCTCGAAACCCGTCACGTTAGCCTGGATATACTGCTCGTCATAGAGCTTTTCTTCCACGATCACGTGCAGCAGCGCGTTCAGCATGGCCACGTCACTGCCCGCCTTGAATTGCAGCGAATAGGTCGCGTGGCGCATCAGGTCCTGCTTACGCGGGTCCATGATGACCAGTTTCAGCCCCTTCTTCACCGCCTGCTTGAAGTAGGTCGCGGCGACCGGATGGTTGGTGGTCGGGCGCGAACCAATGATGATGACGCAATCGGCCTTCATGGCATCCATGAAGGGTGCGGAGACCGCGCCGGAGCCGACGCCTTCCATGAGGGCCGCGACCGACGACGCGTGGCACAGCCGCGTGCAGTGGTCGATATTGTTGGTGCCGAAGCCCAGGCGGACAAACTTCTGGAACAGATAGGCTTCCTCGTTGGAGCCCTTGGCCGAACCGAAGCCGGCCAGCGCCTGGCCGCCGTCTTCCTTCAGGATTTTCTTCAGGCCGCCGGCGGCGCGCTCCAGCGCCTCCTCCCATGTCGCTTCGCGAAACACGGTCAGCGGATCGACGTTGCGCAGGTCGATATCGCCCGCCTTGGGCGCGTCGTCGCGGCGGATCAGCGGTGTGGTCAGGCGGTCCGGCGACATGGCGTAATCGAAGCCGAAGCGGCCCTTCACGCACAGGCGGTTCTCGTTGGCAGGACCGTTGCGGCCATCGACCTGAACGATCCGGTTGTCCTTGACGGCGACCTTGGTCTGGCAGCCGACGCCGCAGAACGGGCAAACCGAATCCACGACCCTGTCGAATTCCTGGACGGCTCGGGTCTTGAAGGACGGGTCCATCAGCGTCTTTTCATAGAGCGCGCCCGTCGGGCAGGCCTGCACGCATTCGCCGCAGGTCACGCAGGTGGAAAGCCCCATCGGGTCATGCATGTCGAAGACGGGGACGGTGTGGCCGCCACGGTCGGCCATGCCGATCACGTCGTTTACCTGCACTTCGCGACAGGCCCGCACGCAGGCGCCGCAGGCGATGCAGGCGTCGAGATTGACGGCGATGGCCGGGTTGGAAATGTCGAACTCCGACACATGGGAGGCATCGAACCTGGAATCGAACCGATCGCTGCCCGAAATTCCCATGGACGAGGCCCACTGCCAGAAATTGGACTGGTTGTCGGGGCCGTCATTGGCCGGGCGCATGTTGCTGGCCAGCAGTTCGAACACCATTTCACGCGATTTTTCGGCACGCTCGGTGTCGGTCTTGACCACCATGCCTTTCGTCGGCTTGCGGATGCAGGAGGCGGCCAGCACCCGCTCGCCCTCGATTTCCACCATGCAGGCGCGGCAGTTGCCGTCGGTACGGTAGCCCGGCAGGTCAACATGGCAAAGATGCGGGATTTCCTTGCCTTCGCGCTTGGCGACCTCCCAGATCGTCTCGCCTTCAGCCGCCGAAACCGTCCTGCCGTTCAGGGTGAATTCGATTGTGCCCGTCATCTCAGAGCTCCTCGCGGAAGTGGGTCAGCAAGTGGTTGACCGGGTTCGGCGCGGCCTGGCCGAGACCGCAAATCGATGCGTCGCGCATCACGGTTTCGAGGTCGCGCAGGGCAGTCTCGTTCAATGCGCCGTCCTTTTGCAACAGGGCAACCATCTTGCCGGTTCCCTCGCGGCATGGCGTGCACTGGCCGCAACTCTCATGCTTGAAGAATTTCAAAAGGTTGACCGTCGCTGCCTTGGCGCTGTCCTTGTCGGAGAAGACGACGATGGCGTGCGAGCCGACGAACGCGCCCTGCTTGGCGAGTTCACCGCCGAAATCGAGCGGTATGTCGCCCATCGAGGCCGGCAATATGCCGCCGGACGCGCCGCCCGGCAGATAGGCCTTGAAGGTGTGGCCGTCGGCCATGCCGCCGCAATGGTCTTCGATCAGTTCGCGCACGGTGATGCCGGCCGGCGCCATCTTGACGCCGGGGTTCTTCACGCGGCCCGAAACCGACCATGAGCGGATGCCGGGATGGTCCGGCTTGCCGAGGCCGGCGAACCATTCGGCACCCTTTTCGACGATGTCGCGGATCCACCACAGCGTCTCGACATTGTGGTTGAGGGTAGGGCGGCCGAACAGGCCGACCTCGGCGATATAGGGC
>JBARYG010000094.1:0-84034 GCA_049647745.1 Mesorhizobium sp. | reverse complement strand
ACAAGCCTTGGTCGAGGCCCGGATCTGAGGGCTCATCACCCAGCCACACCACCGTAGTGCGACCGACCCGGCACCGTCCCCTCCACACTCATCCGGTTCATGACCCGTGTTCCCGCGAGGGAGATGGCGAGTATTATGGGTGAGGTGGAAAGAACGTGGATAGAATTTTTTCCTATCCACACGAGACCCGACTTTTCGAAGCGGCTGGCGGAGCGGAGGCTCAGTGCCCTTCGAAGCCGATCAGCGTGCGGACCGGAACATCAAGCGCCTCCAGCCTGGAGCGACCGCCGAGATCAGGCAGGTCGATGACGAAACAGGCGGCGAGGATATCGGCGCCGATCTGCCTCAACAGCTTTACCGCCGCCTCGGCCGTGCCGCCGGTGGCGATCAGGTCGTCGATGAGGATGACTTTCTCGCCGGGCCTGACCCCGTCCTTGTGCATCTCCATCTCGTCCAGCCCGTATTCCAGGCTGTAGGCGACACGCACGGTTTCGTGCGGCAGCTTGCCCTTCTTGCGGATCGGAACGAAACCGGACGAAAGCTGGTGTGCAACGGCACCGCCCAGGATGAAGCCCCGCGCCTCGATGCCGGCGATCTTATCGATCCGCTGCCCGGCAAAAGGCTGTACCAGCGCATCGATGGCGTGGCGAAAGGCCCTGGCATCGCCAAGCAGCGTGGTGATGTCGCGAAACAGGACACCCGGTTTCGGATAATCCGGAATGGTGCGGATCGCGGAAAGCAGAGTTTGTTCGAGCGAAGGAGACATGAGGCGGATCGATCCCGTTGCCATCCAGTTTTGACGGTTTGGCGTGCAAAAGAAAAGGGCGCCCAAGGGCGCCCTCGCGATTTCTTGATGAGGCAGCGCTCAGTGCGCGACGCCGCTCCATACTTTGCGCTTGGTCATGTACATGAGACCGCCGAACAACAGCAGGAAGACGACGACGCGGAAGCCGGTCTTCTTGCGGTCTTCAAGGTGGGGCTCGGCCGCCCACATCAGGAAGGCCGCCACGTCCTCGGAATACTGTTCGACCGTTTCCGGCGAGCCGTCGCTATAGGTCACCTGCCCGTCCGAAATCGGCTTGGGCATCTTCAAAGACACGCCGGCGTCGAAATACGGATTGTAATGCGTGCCTTCGGGGATGACCATGCCGGCCGGCGGCTGCTCGTCATAGCCGGTCACCAGCGAATGGATGTAATCGGGGCCGCCCGCGGCGTACTGGGTGAAGATGTCGAAGACGAACTGCGGGAAACCGCGCTCGACGCCGCGCGCCTTGGCCAGCAGCGACATGTCCGGCGGGGCGGCGCCGCCATTGGCGGCGGCAGCGGCTTGTTCGTTCGGGAACGGGGCGGGGAAATAATCGGACGGCTTGCCGGGGCGGTCGAACATCTCGCCGTCGTCGTTCGGGCCGTCATGGATGGTATACTCGGCCGCGAACGCCTTGACCTGCGCTTCCGAGTAACCGAGATCCGCCAGATTGCGGAAGGCCACCATGTTCAGCGAGTGGCAGGCGGAGCAGACCTCCTTGTAGACCTGCAGGCCGCGCTGCAACTGCGCCTTGTCATAGGTGCCGAACGGACCGGAAAAGCTCCAGTTGAACTCTCTCGGCTCCTTGATCGGAAAATGCGTCGGCGCGGCAGCTACGGCTGCCTCTTCCGCGGCCATGGCGGCGGTACCGATGGCCGCAGTGCCCGCGAGCACCAAGCCGAATGCCGCCAGCGACGTGAGAATCTTTTTCATGCCAAATCCCTCATCGATTCTCTTGTCGCTCAGCCCTTGGTTTCCGGCGCGGCCGTAGCGCCAGCCGGATGGCCGCCGCCCGCTCCCTTGTTCTTTTCCAGCACCGCCTCGGTAATGGAATTCGGCAGGCGGCGCGGCGTCTCGATCAGCCCGAGGACGGGCATGACGATCAGGAAGAAGGCGAAGTAGAACAGCGTCGCCATCTGCGCCATGAACACGTAGGCGCCTTCCGCCGGCTGCGAACCCAGCCAGCCGAGCAGGATGGCATCGGCCACGAACAGCCAGAAGAACAGCTTGTACCAGGGCCGGTAGACCGCCGAGCGAACCTTGGACGTATCGAGCCACGGCACCAGGAACAGCATGGCGATGGCGCCGAACATGGCCAGCACGCCGCCAAGCTTGGAGTTGATCGGCCCGATGTTGAAGGTGATGGCGCGCAGGATCGCGTAGAACGGCAGGAAGTACCATTCCGGAACGATATGGGCCGGCGTCTTCAGCGGGTTGGCAACCGTGTAGTTGTCCGGGTGGCCGAGATAGTTCGGCAGGTAGAAGACGAAATAGGCGAACACCAGCACGAACACCACCATGCCCATCGCATCCTTGATGGTGGCGAAAGGCGTGAAGGCGACCGTATCGGTCTTGGATTTCACCTCGATGCCGGTCGGATTGTTCTGGCCCACGACATGCAGCGCCCAGATGTGCAGCACCACCACGCCGGCGATCATGAACGGCAGCAGGTAATGCAGCGCAAAGAAGCGGTTCAGCGTCGGATTGTCGACGGCGAAGCCGCCCAGCAGAAGCTGTTGGATCCAGTCGCCGACCAGCGGAATGGCGGTGAAGAAGCCGGTGATGACGGTGGCGCCCCAGAAGGACATCTGACCCCAGGGCAGCACATAGCCCATGAAGCCGGTCGCCATCATCAGGAGGTAGATGATGCAGCCGAGAATCCACAGAAGCTCGCGCGGCGCCTTGTAGGAGCCGTAATAGAGCCCGCGGAAGATATGGATATAGACGGCGATGAAGAAGAACGAGGCGCCGTTAGCGTGCAGGTAGCGAAGCATCCAGCCGCCGTTCACGTCGCGCATGATCTTCTCGACCGAATCGAAAGCCAGCGACGTGTCGGACACGTAGTGCATGGCCAGCACGATGCCGGTCAGGATCTGCGCCACCAGCATGATCGACAGGATGCCGCCGAACGCCCAGAAATAGTTGAGGTTGCGCGGCACCGGATAGGCGATGAATGAATCGTAGACCAGCCGCGGCAAAGGCAGGCGGGCATCGAACCAGCGTCCAAGACCGGACGTCGGCGTATAGGTCGAGTGTCCCTCGCTCATGAAAATATCCCCCGACTCAGCCGATCAGTATCTTGGTATCGGAAATGAATTTGAATACCGGTATCGCCATGTTTTCCGGCGCCGGCCCATGGCGAATGCGCCCGGCGGTATCGTAGACCGAGCCGTGGCACGGGCAGAACCAGCCGCCGAACTCGCCTTCCTGGCCAAGCGGAATGCAGCCGAGATGGGTGCAGACCTGAACCATGACCATCCAGGCTTCCTTGCCCGGCGTAGTGCGGTTGGCGTCGGTCGCCGGCGCGTCGGAGGGCAGATTGGCGTTGCGGGCGATCGGATCCTTCAGCTCGCCGAGCTTCACGTCCTCGCCGCTCTTCATCTCTTCGGGCGTACGGTTGCGCACCACAACCGGCTTGCCGCGCCACTTCACCACGAGCGACGTGCCGGGCGTCAGCGACGAAACGTCGACTTCGACGGTGGACAGCGCCAGCGTCGAGGCGTCTGGGCGCATCTGGTCGATGAACGGCCACGCGAAAGCTCCAGCACCCACCACGGCAGCCATGCCGGTGGCGACGTAGAGAAAATCGCGACGATTGGGATCCTGCGTATCGGTTGCGCTCACGGTTGCCTGGTCCTTTCGCCTCTCTCGTGCCGACGGTCGAGCCTTTTCCCCGCTCCATCGCGCCCGCCCGACAGCGCATGGCGAACAGGCTAGCGAATTCCTCCGGCATTTTGACTTCGGTTTATGCGTGAAGCCTCTTTTTGTCCAGTCGGGTGAAGGCCCAAGGGCAGATTGTCGCGGGGATTGAATCCAGGACCCTGCAATACGCCTGCTACCTGGCCCGGAAGCCGGCCACAACCGGGCGGGCCAACCCTACCGGGCGCCGAGCCTCGCCAGCACCGCGCGCGGGATATCGTATTCCCGGATCGCGGCGTCGTGCCTTCGCAAACCGCACAATTCCCGCTGGATGAAATAGGCATGCACCGCTTCCGCTGCGGCCTTGAGCAGCAAGGTGTGCTCTTCGCCCTCGCCCGCCTCGCGCAACCGCGCCAGCGCGGTCTCAACGCGCTGCCCGGCACGGCCGAGCGACGCCGCCTTCTCGGCGAGGATTTCATGGCCCAGCAGATCGAGCGCGCTGTCCTGCGCGCCCGGCCGCCCCAGACCGGAAGGCATTCGTACCACCATGATTCGCCTCGAAACCGTGCCCTTCAAAAAACCTCAGGCAGGCCGCGTTTCCTCCAGCGCGCTTTCCTCATGGAACAGGAAGCCGCCCGACTGGCGCTTCCACAGTCTCGCATAGAGCCCGTCAAGCGCCACCAGTTCATCGTGCGTACCTTGCTCGACGATGCGGCCGCCGTCCAGCACCACCAGCCGGTCGAGGGCGGCGATGGTCGAGAGCCGGTGGGCGATGGCGATAACCGTCTTGCCCTGCATCAGCCGGATCAGGTTTTCCTGGATCGCCGCCTCGATATCCGAATCGAGCGCCGAAGTCGCCTCGTCCAGCACCAGGATGGGCGCGTCCTTCAGGAACACGCGGGCGATGGCGATGCGCTGGCGCTGGCCGCCCGACAGCTTCACGCCGCGCTCGCCGACGAACGCCTCGTAGCCGGCACGGTCCTTGTTGTCGCGCAGCCCGAGGATGAACTCGTGCGCTTCGGCCTTCTTTGCGGCCGCGATGACCTGCGCATCGGTGGCATGTTCCATGCCGAGCTTGATGTTGTCGCGCAGCGAGCGGTGGAAAAGGGCGGTGTCCTGGCTGACCACGCCGATATTGGCGCGCAGCGAATTCTGCGTCACCGTCGACACATCCTGCCCGTCGATGGCGATTCCGCCGCTTTCGAGATCGTAAAGCCGCAGCAGCAAATTGACCAGCGTGGTCTTGCCGGCGCCGGACGGCCCGACCAGCCCGACCTTCTCTCCCGGCCGCACGACCAGATCGATGCCGTTCAGCACCCCGAATCCCTTGCCGTAGTGGAACTCGACATCGTTCACATCGATCCGTCCGCCGGCGACGATGAGCTCCCTGGCATCCGGCGCGTCGGTCAGGCCGAGCGGCTGCGAGATCAGCGCCTTGGAATTTTCCAGCACCCCGAGATTCCGCAGGATGCCGTTGAGCTGCATCATCAGCCGGCCGAGCAGCATGTTGAGCCGCAATACGAGGCTGAGAGTGAAAGCCACGGCGCCGACCGTGATCAGGCCCTCAACCCACAGATAGACGGAAAAGCAGGCGATCGCCGTGATCATGACGCCCGACAGGGCGGTCAGCGCCATGCGCACGCCGGTCAGCCGGCGGGTGAAGGGGCGCAGCGCATCGAGATAGATGTCGAAGCCGCTGCGGATATAGCGGTCGTCGCCGTCGGCCGAAAACAGCTTCAGCGTCTGCACGTTGGAATAGGAATCGACGATGCGGCCATTGATCATCGAGCCGGCTTCCGCCGTCGCCTCGGCATGTTTGCGGATCGCCGGAAGATAAAGCCTCGCCAGAAAGCCGAAGGCGGTGATCCAGATCACCACTAGCGCCGCCAGCCGCCAATCGAGCCCGGCGACCAGCGCCAGCGTCGTCACTGTATAGACGACCATGAACCAGACGACCTCGATGAAGCTTTCCATCAGGTCGCCGGTCGCCTGCCCCGCCTGCCACACCTTGGTGGCGATGCGGCCGGCAAAATCGTTCTGGAAGAAGGCGTAGGACTGGCGCGAGACATGCCGGTGGGCCTGCCAGCGCACCAGATTGTAGAAGCCGGGCGTGATGGTCTGTTCGTCGACCAGCGCCGACAGGGCAACGACCACCGTGCGGATCACCAGCACCACCGCGATCATGAACAGAAGCTCGGGGCCGGCGGCCGCCCACAGCGCCTGCCAGCTGCGCTCGCCCGGAAGCTGGTCGAGGATATCGACGATCCGGCCGACGAAATAGAACAGGCCGGCCTCGACCAGCGGCGCGACGCCGCCGATGACCAGCATGGCGAAAAAGGCGAACTTCGCCTGCCCGACGTAATGCCAGAGAAAACCGTCGACGCTGACCGGCGGCCTGAGATTCGCGGGCTCCCGGAACGGATAGACCCAGTTTTCGAACCAGCGATAGACGGCATCCATCATGCAGCGGCACCCCACGCCGTGAAGCGGCTGGCGTCAATACTTTTTGTGGCCACAAAAATATTTGTCATCTCAGGCAATATCGTGTATACAATAATTCCAGCGTGGGGGCGCTATGCAGTTCGAGTGGGACGAGAACAAGGCGAGGTCCAACAAGGCCAAGCATGGGTGGGTTTCGAGTCGGCGTTCTCGTTCGATTTCGAAAACGCCATCGTAACGGTCGACGACGATTTCGACTATGGCGAAGAGCGGCTCAAGGCCATTGGCGTCATCAGCAGAGGCGAGAAGCTATGTCGAATCCTGCTAGAATTAGCCGATCAAACATTGTCCGAACGGAAGCTCCACTGCCGCCAAGGCGAACATCGGAAGAAGCTCGCGCCCTCGCGAAAAAATATCTGGAAAGTATGACGGACGAAGAGGATGCGGCGCTCACGGCAGCAGCGCTCAGCGACCCGGACAACCCACCGCTGGATCTGGCCAAGGCGCGCCGCGTCGGCCGACCCAGACTGGCGCACACCAAGCGCTCCATCCATCTTCGGCTCGACCGCGACGTGATTGAGGCCTTCGAAGCCGGCGGCCGCGGCTGGCAGACCCGCATAAACGCCGCGCTGCGCAAGGCAGCCGGCTTAAAGTAGTTCACTCCGCCGGCTGCGTCTCCAGTTCGTCGGTTGCCTTGGTCGGTCCCTCGTCCAGCAGGAAGCCGCCGGACTGCCGTCGCCACAGCTGCGCGTAGAGCCCGCCCTTGGCGACGAGTTCGTCATGCGAGCCTTCCTCGATGATGTGGCCGCCATCCATAACCACCAGCCGATCCATGGCCGCGATGGTGGAAAGCCGGTGCGCGATGGCGATGACGGTCTTGCCCTGCATGAGCCTGTATAGGTTCTCCTGAATGGCCGCCTCGACCTCGGAATCGAGCGCGGAAGTCGCCTCGTCGAGAATGAGGATCGGTGCGTCCTTCAGCATGACGCGGGCAATGGCGATGCGCTGCCGCTGGCCGCCGGACAGTTTGACGCCGCGCTCGCCGACATGGGCGTCGAAACCCTTGCGGCCCTTGGCGTCGGCAAGGCCGGCGATGAAATCCAGCACCTCGGCCCGCTTAGCGGCCTCCAGCATCATGGCCTCGCCGGCATCGGGACGGCCATAGAGGATGTTGTCGCGCACCGAGCGGTGCAGCAGCGAGGTATCCTGCGTGACCATGCCGATATGGGCGCGAAGCGAATCCTGCCGCGCGGCGGCGATATCCTGCCCGTCGATGAGGATACGGCCTTTTTCCAGGTCGTAGAAACGCAACAGCAGGTTGACCAGCGTCGACTTGCCGGCACCCGAGCGGCCGACGATGCCGACCTTCTCGCCGGGCCTGACCGTCAGCGACAGATTGTCAATGACGCCCTTGCCCTTGCCGTAGTGAAAGCCCACGCCCTCGAAGCGGATATCGCCGCGATCGACGACGATGTCCTTCGCACCGGGCCTGTCTTCGACCAGGCGCGGCAGCGAGATCGAGCCGATGCCGTCCTGCACCGTGCCGACATTCTCGAACAGCGCCGACATCTCCCACATGATCCACTGCGACATGCCCCAGAGCCTGAGCACTAGCCCGATGACCACGGCAACCGCGCCGATCGACACCGCATCGCCCAGCCAAAGCCAGATCGACAGCGCCGAAACGGAAAACAGAAGCAGCGAGTTCATCAGGTAGAGCAGCCCGTAAAGGCTGGTGACGAGCCGCATCGAGCGATAGACCGTATCCATGAAGATCGCCATGCTCTCGCGCGCATAGGTCGCCTCGCGCCTGGCATGCGAGAACAACTTCACCGTCTGGATGTTGGCGTAGGAATCGACGATGCGCCCCGTCATCAGCGAGCGCGCGTCCGCCTGTTCGGCCGATACCTCGCCCAGCCGCGGGATGAAGTGGCGCAGCAAGAGCGCATAGCACACAAGCCATCCCACCAGCGGCATCGCCAGCCGCCAGTCGGACGAGCCGACGATGAACAGCATGCCGAGGAAATAGACGATCACGTAGTTCAGGACGTCGATCACCTTGACCACGCATTCGCGCACGGCCAGCGCCGTCTGCATCAGCTTGGTGGCGATGCGCCCCGCAAACTCGTCCTGATAGAAATTCATCGACTGCTTGAGCAGGTAGCGGTGCACGTCCCAGCGGATGCGCATCGGATAGTTGCCCATCAGCGTCTGGTCGTGCACCAGCGATTGCAAAAGCGCCATGCCGGGCAGCACGACCACGACCACGAAAGCCATGGCGGCCAGTTTCCAGCCTTCCGTTTGCAGGAAGGTCTCGCGGTTCTGTGCCGACAGCCAGTCGACGATGTGGCCGAGAAAGCCGAACATCCAGACTTCGGCCAGCGCGATCGCCGTGATCAGCAAGCCGGTGGCGGCGATATAAGGCCAGGCCCCGCGCGTATAGTGCAGGCAAAACGCGATCAGCGTCTTCGGCGGCTCCACCGGCTCCACGGCGGGAAACGGATCGAGCCTTTTTTCGAACCAGTCAAACATGGCTTGTGCTCATTCAAATGTAATTGCGCGACTGGCTTAAGCGGCCAACGCCGCTTCGGCATGGTTGTCCGAATCGACCGCCAGTCGGGCAAGATGGGTTGCGGGGCGAATGCCCTCTACGGAATCGTCCGGCGGGGCAGCCTCGGCCTCCCGGGCGAGCCGGACGGCAGAGGCCGCTCCTTGCGAAAAATCAACGTCGGGCAGCATCCCCGGATGTGGTCGCCGGCGCGGCTGCGCATAGACCGCCGTGGCATAGGTTTCGCCGATCAAAAGCGCCCAGAACGGTGCGTTATAGGGCTGGGTGCAGCCGAAATTGCGTGTCTTAAAGGGATCGAACATCGGTCCGTCCTCCGTGTGAAATCGTTTGGTCCGTGAATAAAATAACGAGTCGGATCGGCCTCCCGGCATTCGGCCGGCGAGCGGACCGAAGACGGGCGTCGGTGATTCGGGCTGGCGCTTCAGCCGCGTGGGCAGTGGGGAAAACATCGCAAAAGTCCTTCGAAAACCGGAACCGGGTTTCGGCGGAACGAATGCGACAGTTCTTGAAAACCTAGAAGAAGTGCCGAACCAGAACCGCCGGCGGGCATGGGAGCCACGCGAGGGGTGGATTGGTGTAGACAGACATCATCAATTCCCCTCCATCGGTTCGAGTTGACAGTCTTCGACCTATAGCCGCATTCGTGCAAAATGACCAGTCACGGTGCGGCACGATGCCGGAAACCTTCCCCGC
Source organism: Mesorhizobium sp. (assembly GCA_049647745.1). Classification (GTDB taxonomy): domain Bacteria; phylum Pseudomonadota; class Alphaproteobacteria; order Rhizobiales; family Rhizobiaceae; genus Mesorhizobium. The sequence goes on along the minus strand of JBARYG010000094.1, from coordinate 74,669 downwards.
TCTGTGGCCGATATGCCACATCCCAAAGAGCCCAAATGTCCCTCGCCTATTTCCCGATCGGCCAGGCATCGCGCTCTGCCAGCCGGACATCGCGGCCAACACCGGCACGATCCCGCGCCTTGCCGCCGCCCGCAGGAGCATCGTCGTCTCGCCGGCGTTCATGGTCGCGTAATGGAAGTAGAGCTTGGCCATGGCCTGTTTTGCGCCAAAGGCCGGGCGCGCGGGGACGGCATGCGGCGGCTTTCCCCGGAAAAAGCGCGAGCCGTGTCGTTGATCGGCCAGTGCGCGCCGCCGATCGTGATTGTGTTGGCGCTTGAAACCGTACCAAAATGGTGTTTGGCTGCAAAAACAAGGCGGATAGAGAAATCCGCTTCGCCAAAGAATTGCAAATGGGAGAAGTCACAATGTCGCGTATGAATTCCTTTGTCGCCGGGCTTGGCTTGGCGGCTTTCCTTTCCACGAGCGTCGCCTTCGCCGCCGATCCGGCAAGCTGCAAGACGGTGCGCCTTTCGGACGTCGGCTGGACGGATATCCAGGCGACGACGGGTGTCGCGTCGGTCCTGCTCACCGCGCTCGGCTACGAACCGAAGGTCATCCAGCTTTCGGTGCCGGTGACCTATGCCTCGCTGAAGAACAAGGACCTCGACGTCTTCCTCGGCAACTGGATGCCGTCGATGACCAACGACATCAAGGACTACACCGCCGACGGCTCGGTCGAGACGGTCAGCGAGAACCTGACAGGCGCCGGCTACGGCCTGGTGGTGCCGGACTATGTCGCGGAGGCCGGCGTCAAGACGCTGACCGACCTCGGCAAGTTCAAGGACAAGTTCAACGGCAAGATCTACGGCATCGAGGCCGGCAATGACGGCAACCGCATCATCCTCGACATGATCAAGAACCCGGCCGACAATCTCGAAGGCTTCGAACTGGTCGAATCCTCGGAGGCCGGCATGCTGACGCAGGCCGAGCAGTCGATGAAGAACAAGGACTGGATCGTCTTCCTCGGCTGGACGCCGCATCCGGTGATGGGCGCGATGAAGATCACCTATCTCGACGGCATGGGCGATTCGGGCTTCGGCGCCGCCACCGTCAGCACCAATGTGCGCAAGGGCTACATGACGGAGTGCCCGAACGCCGGCACCCTCATCAAGAACCTGAAGTTCAATCTCGACATGGAAGGCCAGATGATGGACGCCATCCTCAAGGGTGGTGATGCCAACACGGTGGCGACCGACTGGCTCAAGAAGAACCCGGACGCGATCAAGCCCTGGATCGCCGGCGTGACGGCCTTCGACGGCAGCGACGCCGCCGCCGCGATCAAGACCGCGCTCGGCGACTGAGGCGGCGCTCCGCGTGACAGCGAAAGGGCAGCTTTCCGCGAGGGCTGCCCTTTTTGCATCCTGTGATAAAGTGCGTGCGGCGCGCGGGGCCCGGCTGTGACCCCGTAAAACCGGAGCGGAGACGGCATTTCAGACGCTGCGGGCGGCGCGCCCGGCAGGCCGGCCGGCCAAAAACATTCAATCGGTTTGGCTATTCCTTCCCGAATCGGGGATACGGTCCGGGAAGAGGTAAGAACGAGGGGGCGAGATGGATCCGATTTCGAAATTCCTGGCCAGCTACAAGATACCCATAGGTGCCTGGGGCAAGGATTTCTTCGGGTTCCTCACCGACAATTTCGATACGATCTTCAGGGCTTTCTCCGGCGGGCTCAACCTTCTTCTCGACAATCTCGTCGACTTGCTGCTGATGGCGCCGCCGGTGCTGCTGGCGCTGGTGATCGCCGGTATCGCCTGGCTGCTGCAACGCTCCAGGCCGCTGGCGCTGTGGGTGTTCATCGGCCTCGTCTTCATCATCAACCAGGGCCTGTGGAAACAGACGGTGGAAACCATGGTCCTGGTGGTGGCCGCTTCCGCCGCCTCGATGATCATCGGCGTGCCGCTCGGCATCTGGGCCGCGCACAAGCCGAAGGTTTACCGCGTCATGCTGCCGGTGCTCGACATGATGCAGACACTGCCGACCTTCGTCTACCTGATCCCAGTGCTCACCCTGTTCGGGCTCGGCAACGCGCCGGGTCTCGTCGTTACCATCATCTTCGTCATTCCGACGCCCGTGCGGCTTACCTATCTGGGCATGACTTCCGTGCCGACATCGATCGTGGAGGCGGGCGAGGCCTTCGGCGCGACCAAGCGCCAGCTCTTGTGGAAGGTGGAATTGCCGGCTGCCCTGCCAACCATCATGGCAGGGCTGACCCAGGCGATCATGCTGTCGCTTTCGATGGTGGTGTTTGCAGCGCTTATCGGCGCGGGCGGCCTCGGCACCGAGATCAACCGTGCGCTCGGTTCGCGCCGGATCGACCTCGGGCTTGAGTCCGGGCTTGCCATCGTCGTGCTCGCCATCATCCTCGACCGCATGAGCCGAATTACCACCGGAGGCAAGAAATGAACGTCGCCGTCGATTTCAAGAACGTCGATATCGTCTTCGGCACCGAGAAGCCGCGCGCGCTGGCTATGATCGACACGGGCGCGACGCGCCAGGAAATCCTGGCGCAGACGGGCGCCGTGCTCGGCTGCGCCGGCTGCAACCTGACCGTGGAGGAAGGTGCGATCTCGGTGCTGATGGGCCTATCGGGCTCCGGAAAATCGACGCTGCTGCGCGCCGTCAACCTGCTCAACGTGCCGTCGCGCGGCCATGTCTTCGTCAAGCAGGGCGATACGGCCGTCGACGTCGTCAACTGCAACGCGGCGACGCTGCGCGCCATCCGCCAGAAGCAGGTGGCTATGGTGTTCCAGCAGTTCGGCCTGCTGCCATGGCGCACGGTGGAGGAAAATGTCGGCTTCGGCCTCGAACTGGCCGGCATGCCGGAGGCCGAGCGCAAGGAACGCGTCAACAGGCAGTTGAAGCTGGTCAATCTGGAACAGTGGGCCAAGAAATACGCCCACGAACTGTCCGGCGGCATGCAACAGCGCGTCGGACTGGCGCGCGCCTTCGCCACCGAGGCGCCGATCCTTTTGATGGACGAGCCGTTTTCCGCGCTCGATCCGCTCATCCGCAGCAAGCTGCAGGACGAATTGCTGCAGCTTCAGGCGGAACTCAAGAAGACCATCATCTTCGTATCCCACGATCTGGAGGAGGCGCTGAAGATCGGCACCCATATCTCGATCATGGAAGGCGGCCGCATCGTGCAGACCGGCGCGCCCGAGGATATCGTGCTCAACCCTGCCAACGACTATGTGCGCGACTTCATCGCAAACGTGAATCCGCTGTCGGTGCTGACGGCGTGGAATGTCATGCGCACCAAAAGCGAACTGGAGAGCGATGAGGACGGCTGGGTATGGCTCGACCGGCGCGCTACGACCCGCTTCAAGATCGACGACCAGGGGCTGGTGGCGGCGGCCGAGCGCAACGGCAAGCCGGCTGTGTGGGTTTCGTGCGCCGATGTCGAGCGCCAGCCGGAGGAAGCGACGCAGGTGTTCTGGGCGACGCCCGGCACGTCGCTGAAGACCGTCATGCTGGCCATGCACCGTTCGCAGACGGCACCGGTGGCGCTATTCGACGACCAGTCGCGCTTCGTCGGCTCGATCGGCATCAGGGACGTGCTGTCGGCCGTGCTGAGGCGGTAGAGAAAACGCTCGAACTGAACCGGAAAGCCGCCTCAAGCGCCTGATTTAGAAGCGATTTTGCGAATCGCGATCCAGCCGGGCCGCGTTTATGCGGCGACCGTAACGCTGGGCAGCGTCAGTTCGGCGCAGAGGCCGCCGAGCGGATGGTTGCTCAGCCGCACGTCGCCGCCGATGCTGCGGGCGATGTTGCGGGCGATGGTCAGGCCAAGGCCGGAGCCGCCGGTTTCGCGGTTGCGCGACGCCTCCATGCGAACGAACGGCCGGAAGACGTGCTCGAACTGTTCGGGCGCGATGCCCGGTCCTTCGTCGCGTATCGTCAGCCTGATGTTCCCGCCTTCATGGCGCAGGTCGAGATGGACCCGCTTGCCGTAGAGAACGGCATTGTTGATGAGATTGGTGATGCAGCGGCGCAGCGCCACGGGGCGTGCCTCGCACACCATGCCGCGCATGTCGGCCGCGTCCCGTTCGAAGGATACGGTGGAATAGCCGTCGGCTATCGCGGAGGCGAGCGACCACAGGTCGATGCGTTCGGGCTTTTCCACGGCGATCTCGAACGTCGCGAAGTCGATCACCGAGCGCGCGATCTGGTCGATGTCGGCAAGATCGTGCGCCAGTGCCGCCCGCGCTTTGGACTTGCCGAGCAGCTCGAGGCGCAGGCGCATCCGGGTGAGCGGCGTGCGCAGATCGTGGGCGAGAGCGGCGGCGAGCTGTTCGCGGTCCTCGACATATTCGCGCAGCCGCGATTGCATGGCGTTCAGTGCGCGGGCGGCGGAGCGGTATTCGCGGCTGCCGTTTTCGTCGAGCGGCGGGCTCCTGAGGTCGGCCGAGATCCTGTCCACCGCGCGCTCGAGCGTGCGGTAGGGCGCGGTCAGCCGGCGCAGCGACCAGATCGACATGATGACCACCAGGGCTGCGACGATGGCCGACAGCGGCGTGCTGTCGAGACTGAGAACGGGAGCCACCGGCGTCACGGGCGTGGTGAAATTCAGCCACTGCCCGTCCCCGAATTCGATCGACGCGGTCAACCTCTTGCTCTGGGCGAAATTGGTCGCCAGTGCAGCCAAATCGCGCTCGACTTCGCCGAGTTCGGTGTCGCCGTCCCGGTCGCCGGGCTCGATCGGCTGCCGCTCTGCCGCGTCGCGGCGCACGCGCGCATCGATGACGCCGAATTTCGACAGGCGCCCGACAAGAATATCCTCAAGTTCCGCCAGCGCGTCGTCGGTGGCGATCGACGACGACACGACCGGCGTGTCCGATACGGTGAGCGCGTTGCCCTTGTTGGAGAGGCCGGCCGCCAGTTGCCTGCGCTCCTGCGGCGAGGCCTTGTGCATCAGCTGCACGAAGGAAAAGGCGCGTTCGTTGAGGCGGTAGAGTTCCACCACGTCGTTGCTGGCGGCGCGGTCGCGCTGAACCAGATAGAAGGTGGTGACCTGGCTGACCAGCAGGCCGGCGATGACGACGAGCAGGACCCAGGCAGGAAGGGTCTGCGGCAGGAAGCGCCTCATTCGGCCACCGTCTCCGGCATGAACTGGTAGCCGCCGTTGCGCACCGTCATGATCAGCCGGGGCGTACGCGGATCGTCCTCCATCTTGCGCCGAAGCCGGCTGACCAGGATATCGATCGAGCGGTCGTAGCTGTCGCCGCCCGCCAGTTCGATCAGCTGATCGCGCGAAAGCACGCGCTGGGCACTTTGCACGAAGGTCGTCAGGAGGTTGAATTCCGCCGCAGTCAATTCCACCCGCACGTCGCCCGGCGCCACCAGCCGGCGGCGCGAGCAATCCATCGTCCAGCCGGCGAAGCGGTAGACCTGCCGCTGCGGGTCCTTGCGCGCCTCGGGCGTGTTGCGCCGCAGTACCGCGCGGATTCTCGCCAGCAGCTCGCGCGGATCGAAGGGTTTTGGAACGTAGTCGTCGGCGCCCATTTCCAGCCCGACGACGCGGTCGGTCGTCTCGGTGACGGCGGTCAGCATGATGATCGGGGTCGGATAGCGCGCGCGAAGTTCGCGGCAGAGTTCCAGCCCGCTTTTGCCGGGCAGCATGACGTCGAGAACGATGAGGTCGACCTGCGCGCGGCGCAGCGCCGCTTCCATTTCGGTGCCGTCGGCGGCGACCGAGGCGCGCAGGCCGCGCTTCTGGAAGAATTCCTGCAACAGGTCGCGAATGTCCTTGTCGTCGTCGACGATCAATATGTGCGGATCGGATTTCACGTGCCTGCCACCGTCGGTCGTTCGAGCGCTTCCATAAAGCGGGATTGATGGCGAAACTATGCCTTGGCCGGCCGCCTTTCCAGTGCCCTGCCCCGCCGAAACAATCCAGAAACAAAATTCAACATCCCAGAAAAACTGGCGAAAGAAAACGGGATCATAAGGGTATCCGTGGCGGTCAGGCGATCGACCGCGCACAAGTTCCGGGGGTTTCAGGACCCAGCCATGCAAAGAACTTCGATTGGATTGGTGAGTGTGTTGCTTCCCCTTCTGCTCATCACGGCAAGCGCCGCGCAATCGGAAGCGAAAGCGGTGGCTACCAAGGTTCTGGTCACCCGGAGCGAACGTTGCAGCCGGCTAAGTCATCAAGTCGACGAGGCCATAGAGAAACATGCCAAGGCGAGGCAGGTCACCGAGGCAAAGGCGCTTCAGAGGAAAGCGAACCGGTTCTGCGCCAACAAACAACAGGCGCAGGGCATACGGACACTCGCAAATGCCTTGAAAGTGCTGGGGGTAGCACCGGTCGACCCGAACCAGTGACCCTCAAACCAGACCTGCGAACAAAAGGAAGACCATCATGAACAAATCCCTCATCTCCGCTCTCGCCGTTGGCGTCGCTCTCGCTTTCTCGGTTCCGGCCATCAGCGTTGCCAACGCCGCTGCAGCCACCACCACGACCTCCACGACCGCGCCGGTCGTGAAGAAGCCCGTGCACAAGGTTGCCCACAAGAAGGTGGTCAAGAAGCACACCGTGAAGAAGGCCCACAAGACCCCCAAGAAGGTCGTCAAGAAGGCGATGTAATCGCTTTTTCTGCCAAAAGGCCGCTCCGCGAGTTGATCGTGGGGCGGCCTTTGTGTTTGGCCCGGTCTTGAACCGGCCCCCGGCGATCATGAAATAAGCTTTCATGGCGCAATCCAGCCCGACAGTCGATCCGCTTGCCAAGCCGCGCGTGCAAACCCGGCCCAAGACCGAGCGGCCCAGGCTCTATAAGGTCATTCTCCTCAACGACGATTTTACGCCGCGTGAGTTCGTCGTCACGGTGCTGAAGGCCGAGTTCAGGTTGAGCGAGGACCAGGCCCACCGGGTGATGATCACCGCGCATCGGCGCGGCGTCTGCGTCGTTGCCGTTTTCACCAAAGACATCGCCGAAACCAAGGCCGCGCGCGCAACCGACGCCGGCAAGGCGAAGGGTTATCCGCTGATGTTCACGACGGAACCGGAGGAGTGAGGTTCCGCCGCAGGCGGCGGCTCTGCAGGGCGTTTGCCGGACGGCTCGTTACCGCCCTTCCCGATACCACATCGAGCCCATGGCCAGCAGCAGCAGGCCGAGACCGAGGAAGCCGCCGAACAGCGGCACGCGGCTGACCGCTTTCAACACACTGTCGTCGGTGGTCCGGAGGCCGATCCAGTCGTCGCCCGAAGCCTCGCCGGACGCGCGTACCGGCACGATGGACGGCAGCGTCACGCCGTTTTCCGACGCCGTCGCCAGCCGGCGCACACTGCCGCCGGTGGCGTCGGCCGCCGGCTTCAGTTTTTCTTCCGTCGACACGACATCGGTGAATTCCGGTGCGTTGACCGGCCCGACATGGGCGAGCGCGGTGAGGTTGCCGTTGCCGACCTGATAGAGTCCGATTTCCTTGACCTCGGCGCTGCCGGTGAAGACGCCGGGCTCGGATTTTTGCAGTTTCACGGTCATCGCCTTGCCGGAAGGCGTGATGACCTGCGCCGTGCCCGGATCGTCGCTCATCGTCTGGCGGCGAATCTCCAGCACCATGCCGCGCCCGTCGGCGGTCAGCCGTTCTTCTTCCAGTTCCGGCTCCTTCATCAGCCAGTGGGCGATACGGCGGTAAAGCTGCACATGCGGGCCGCCGCCCTCATAGCCGCGCGCCCACAGCCAGCCCTGATCGGAGAGCAGCATGCCGACGCGGCCTTCGCCCTTGCGGTCGAGCACCAGCAGCGGGCGGTCGTCGGCGCCCTTCATCACCACTTCGCCCTCGGGTTTTTCCACGCCGATGGTGCGGAACCAGCGGCTCCAGTGCGGGGGTTCGGTGTTCGAGCCTTCGAGGCCGCGCGTCACCGGGTGGCGCTGGCCAAGCTTGGTAAGGCGTGGATAAAACGCCTTGTCGATGACCTCGCCGGTCGGCATCGCCGGAAGTGCTGCCATCAGCGGCGTGCGGGCGATGGTCTGGTCGCCGGCATATTCCGGGCCGGCCGCGATCAGCAGCGCGCCGCCCTGTTCGACGTATTCGGCGATGTAGTCGTAATAAAGGATCGGCAGCACGTCGCGGTGCTGGTAGCGGTCGAAGATGATCAGGTCGAACTGGTTGATCTTTTCGACGAAGAGTTCGCGCGTGGGAAAGGCGATCAGCGACAATTCGTTGATCGGCGTGCCGTCCTGCTTCTCCGGCGGGCGCAAAATGGTGAAATGGACGAGATCGACCGAGGCGTCGGATTTCAAAAGGTTGCGCCAGGTTCGCTCGCCGGCATGCGGTTCGCCGGACACAAGCAGCACGCGCAGGTTTTCGCGGATGCCGTCGACCAGCGCGATGGCGCGGTTGTTGGTCTCGGTCAGTTCGCCGTCCTGCTTGGGAATGGCCAGCTCGACAATGTTTTTCCCGGCATTGGGGATGGTGACCTGAAGCTGCATCTCCTGGCCGATGAAGGCATGTTCGACCGACACCTGCTCGCCGTTGACGGAAACGCGCACGTCGACCGGGCCGGACTGATTGTCGGTGGCGATGACGCGGTAGCTCATGTCGAGCGGCTTGCCGACGAGGCCGAAGCGCGGCGCGCGCTCGAAGCGGATGCGGCGGTCCTTTTCGTGGTCGTTGCCGGTGATGAGCCCGTGCAGGGGGGCCGTGAACTCGGGCGAACCCTTCGGCGCGTCATGCACTTCGCCGTCGGTGATCATGATCGCGCCGCCGATGCGCGAGGGCGGCACGTCACGGAAAGCGTTGTCCAGCGCCGAAAACAGGCGCGTCTGGGTGCGGTCTTCGGCGGCGTTGGCTTGCCCGGCCTCCACGACGCGCACGTCAAACTGCTTGAAGCGGGAAAGCCGGTCCTTGACGCCGGCAAGAGCGGCTTCGGTCTGGGCGGTGCGCTGGCCGATTTCCTGGCTCTGGCTGCGATCGACGACGACGACGACGACGCTCTTCAGCGGTTCGCGGTCTTCGTCGAGAAAGACCGGGTTCAGCAGAGCGGCGGCAAGCGCAATCAGCGCCAGCGCGCGCAGCCACGCGCCGTGCTGGCGAAACCACAGGCCGACGAGCGCGAGGATCGCCAGCGGCACAAGGGCGGCCGCCAGCAGCGGCCAGGAAAACAGCGGTTCGAAGGCGAGCGACCAGTTCATGTCACTGCCCCAGCCGTTCGAGCAGGATTGGCACGTGCACCTGGTCGGATTTGTAGTTGCCGGTCAGCATATACATCATGATGTTGACGCCGGCGCGCAGCGCATAGACCCGTTGCATCGGGTCGGACGGCACCGTTGGCAACAGCGGGTTTCCATCGGCGTCGATTGCCCAGGCGCCGGCGAAATCGTTGGCGGTGATCATGATCGGCGAAACGCCGTCGCCCGTACGCACCGGGCGGTTGTCGGCGTTGCCGGCATCGACCGAGGCTTCGACCCAGAGCGGGCTGCCGCTGAAGCGGCCCGGAAACTCGGGAAGGATGTAGAACGACTTGGTCAATACGTGGTCCGGCGGCACCGGTTCCAGCGGCGGCACGTTGAGGTTGCTGAGAATGTCGCGCAGACGCTGGGTGGCAGGGCTGGCGGAATCCGCGCCGAAGCCGCTGGAGAACTGGTCGCGCGTATCGAAGAGCACCGTGCCGCCCTGCTGCATATAGGCGTCGATGCGGGCAATCGCGGCCTGGCTCGGCATCGGCACCGTTGCGTCGACCGGCCAGTAGATCAGCGGGTAGAAGGAAAGCTCGTCCTTGGCGATGTCGACGCCGGCCGGGTCGCCCGGCTCAAGCGCTGTCTTTTCGATGAGGAAGCGGTTCAGCCCCTCGATGCCGGCGCGGCTGATGGCGTCGACGCCCGGCTCGCCGGTCAGCACATAGGCGATGCGGGTCTTGGCGACAGCCTCGATGGCCGCAGCGTCGCCGGGCTTGGAATCGTCGGCGCGGGCAAGGTCGGCATGGGCAAAAAGCGCACCGAGCGCGATCAGCAGGGCCGCCGCTGTAGTAGCTGTAGCGCCACCGCGGCGGCCGCGGCGCGAAAACAGGCCGCCCATCCAGAATACCGCTAGCGTATCGAGAAGCATCAGCGCCAGCGCCGCCATGACGAGCGAGCCCTTGAGGTGGAGCGATTCATCGAAGGCGTAACGCATGGTGGTGACCGGGACCGCCATGTCGGGGCGGACAAGCTGCGTCAAGGTGCTGTCGGCGCTCAGGAGATTGTGGGCAAAGACACCGGCCTCGGAGCCGTAGAGGCCGGGCGGATTTTCAAGCGTGACTGGCGCTTTGGCCCGCGCTGCCAGCGGCCGCGCGTCGGGCGTCGGCGGCACCAGCGTGCCGTCGGCGGCAATCATGCGGTAGGGCGCAAGCGCCGCTCCCGGCGTTTCCTGAGCCGTGGCGACCGCGCCCTGATTGCGCGACAATTGCACGAGACGGCGCAGCATTTCGACGAAGCTGCCGGAGATCGGCAGGTTCGACCATGTCGCTTCCGGCGTCGTGTGGAACAGGACCAGCGTGCCCTTGCCCTTTTTCAGCCCGGTGACCAGCGGCGTGCCGTCGGCAAGGCTCGCCCAGGTACGGTCGGCGATGTCGGGGCCGGGCTCGGCCAGCACCTGCCGGCTGACGGTTACTTCGGTCGGTGCGGGCAAATCGGCGAACGGACCGTTTTTCGGAAATTCGGCGACAGGCTGCGGCGTCGTCCACGAGAGCGCGCCGCCCAGCGAACGCTCGCCGGTGCGCAGATGCACCGGCAACAGGTCGTCGTCATTGCCGGCGGCGGCAAGACGCGAGCCGGCGAAGCGCACCAGCGTGCCGCCATTGTCGACCCAGTCGACCAGCCTTTGCCGGACCTGCGGCGGGATGGTGCCGACATCGGCCATGACGATCATTGCCGGCTTCTGGTCGAGAATTTGCGGGATGGCGTCGGCGAGGTCGGGCTTGGCCGGTTCGACCAGATCGGCAAACGGCGAGAGCGCACGGCGGATATAATAGAGCGGCGACAACAGCGGCTGCGCCTGATCGCCCTCGGCCTGTGACAGAAGCCCGACGCGACGGCGCTTGGCGCTGTCGTCCAGCACGCGCACGGCCCCCGCATGGCGTTCGCCGTCCAATGCTATCTGCGCGAAATCGTTGCGCAGTTCGAACGGCACCTTCATCGTGCCGGTGCCTTTCGTCTCGCCCGGCCCAAAGGTCAGCGTGGCGTCGGCGATGCGGCGGCCCTTATCGTCGAAGGCGCCGGCGGTGACTGTTCGCGGTGCGGTGTCACCTGCCGCGCGAATGGCGGTCAGGGCAAAGCCGTCGACCTCGTTTTCGGCGCTGGTGAGCGCGATGGGGGCTAGCCGATCGGGGTCTATCCAGACGACATTTGCGGCGTTTTTCGAAAGCAGTGTCCTGAACGCATCCTCGTCGCCCTTTGCCGCCAGCCCGTCGGTAAGAAGGGCGACGCTGGCGCCGGGCAGTTGGCTAAGCGTTTCGGCCACGCGGGCATAGACGGCGGGGCGGTCGGTAGGGATCGGGCGCGGTTTGGCAGCGCGCAGCCGGTCAAGCGCCGCATGGGCGTCGAACGGCCCAATCTCGGCATTCGGCTTTTCGGCGGTGAAGGCGACGATCACCGGCTCGCCCTTGGTGCCGGCGTCGCCGATCAGCCGCTCGGCGGTGGCGACGCGCTTGTCCCAATCGGGGGCGGCTGCCCAGTCGTTGTCGATGACGAGCGCCAGCGCCGCGCCATGCGTGGGCAGTGTTTCGCGCGGATTGAACACCGGCTCGGCAAGAGCTGCGATGACCAGCGCCGCCATCTTGAGGCGCAGCAGCGTCAGCCACCACGGGCTGTTTTGCGGCGTTTCCTCGCGCTTCAGCACGCGGGCGAGGATCTTCAGCGGCGGAAATACTTCGGCCTGCGGCTTGGGCGGCGTGAGCTTCAGCAGCCACCAGATCACCGGCAGTGCCAAAAGGCCCCACAGCACCATCGGTGCCCCGAAGGAAAGCGGCAGCCAGCTCATGCGCGGCCTCCGCCGAGACCGTCGTCGCTCATGGCCAGGTGTACGCGCGCCAGTGCGTCGGAAGCCAGCCGGTCGGTGTAGTTGGTGGTAAAGCTCCAGCCGAGCCGCCTACACCAGCCGGCGAGTTCGGCGCGGCGCGCGGCATAGAGCCGGCGATAGTCGTCGCCCAGCGTTTCGGCGCGGCCGGCGGTCAGTTTCTCGCCCGTTTCAGGGTCGGTGAATTCCGTGCGCCCGGCATAGGGGAAGCTTTCCTCCGCCGGGTCCGCGACCTCGACCAGATGGGCGCGCACGCCGCGGCGGGCAAGGCTGTCCAGCCATGCAACCGTTTCCTCGACCGGGTCGAGGAAATCGCTGATCAGCACCACGTCGGAAAAACGCCGCACCGCCGAAAGGTCGGGTCGAGCCGGCAGGCTGCCGGCATGGGCAAGGTGCGCGGCGATGCGCTCGGCGCCGTTACGGGCCGTGAACGGGTCGGTCAAGCCCGGCCAGCCGATGCGTTCGCCGCCGCGCGACAGAAGCTCGGCCATGGCCAGCGCCAGCACCAGCGCGCGCCCCTCCTTCGAAACGCCTGCCGTTGCCGATTTATAGAGCATGGAAGGCGAAGGGTCGGCCCATAGCCAGACGGTGTGGGCGGCTTCCCATTCGCGGTCGCGCACGTAGATATGGTCGTCGCGGGCCGAGCGGCGCCAGTCGATGCGCGAGGAATCGCCCTCGACATAGGGGCGGAACTGCCAGAAATTCTCGCCGATGCCGCGCTTCTTGCGGCCGTGCCAGCCGGCGATCACCGTATTGACGATGCGGCGCGCTTCGACCAGCAGGTCCGGCATCAGCGAAGCCCGCAGGCGGCCACGGGCAAGCGCGTCTCGCGCTTTAGCCGGTGCCTGGACCTCGCCGATATGGACCATCAAATGCCTTTCACCAGCTTGGCCACCACGTCGCGCACACTGGTGCCTTCGGCGCGGGCGGCGAAGGTCAGCGCCATGCGGTGCTGCAACACCGGCTCGGCCAGCGCGCGCACGTCGTCGGTGGAGGGCGCGAGGCGGCCGTCATAAAGCGCGCGTGCCCTTGTGCACAGCATCAGGGCCTGGCTGGCGCGCGGACCCGGACCCCAGGCGACAAGCTTGTCCGTTTCGGCATTGCCCTGGCCGGGGCGGGCCGAGCGCACCAGTTTCAGGATCGCCTCGACCACGCTTTCGGGCACCGGCATGCGGCGGATGAGCGTCTGGATTTCCTTCAGCCGTTCGGTGTCCAGCACGTTCTTCGCTTCGGCGTCCTCGATGCCGGTGGTCTCCAGCAGGATGCGCCGCTCGGCTTCCAGTTCCGGGTAGAGGATGTCGATCTGCATGAGAAAGCGGTCGAGTTGCGCTTCCGGCAGCGGATAGGTGCCTTCCTGCTCCAGCGGATTCTGGGTCGCCAGCACATGAAAGGGAGAGGGCAGGTCGTGACGGGCGCCGGCGATGGTAACGTGATATTCCTGCATCGCCTGCAACAGCGCCGACTGCGTGCGCGGCGAGGCGCGGTTGATCTCGTCGGCCATCAGAAGCTGCGCGAAAATCGGCCCCTGGATGAAGCGGAAGGAGCGGCGACCGCTGTCGTCCTGTTCCATCACCTCGGAGCCGAGAATATCCGAGGGCATCAGGTCGGGCGTGAACTGGATGCGGCTGGTATTGAGTCCGAGCACGACGCCCAGCGTCTCCACCAGCTTGGTCTTGGCAAGGCCCGGCACGCCGACCAGCAGCGCGTGGCCGCCGGCAAGCAGCGCCACCAGCGCGCGCTCGACGACGTTTTCCTGACCGAAGATGACCCGGCCGACACCGTCGCGAATGCGGGAAATATCGGCCAGCGCCTTTTCGGCCTGGTCGATCATGTCCTTTTCACTGATCGGGCTTTCCTTGACCATCACGCTCATGCAGCATCGATCCTTGTGGTTGGAAATACGAGAGCCGCACGACCTTTGCCGCGATTCGGGCTCGCGTTGCGCCTCGGTTGAACTTAAATCACAGCCTTAGGCTGACAAGCGCAACAACAGTGACTATTTCGTGACGATGGCCGATACCTTTTCCCATAGCCAGCCCCTTGGCTCTCAAAGTCTTGCCAGTGCCGCCGATGCGCGCGGGCTGGAGGCGCTAGTCGCGCGTGCGGCCCGCGCCGGCAAGGGCCTGCCGCCGGTGGAGCGCTGGAATCCGCCGTTCTGCGGCGATATCGACATGGAGATAAGGCAGGACGGCACCTGGTTCTATATGGGCACCCCCATCGGCCGCATGCCGCTGGTGCAGCTTTTTTCCACCGTGCTGCGCAAGGACGAGGATGGCGAGACCTATCTGGTGACGCCGGTGGAACGCGTGCGCATCCGCGTCGCGGATGCCCCCTTCGTCGCAGTCGAAGTGAACGTTTCGGGTTCAGGCGATGATCAGGCGATCACTTTCCGCACCAACGTCGGCGACGTGGTCGAGGTCGGGCCGCAAAATCCGCTGCGCTTCGTCGACGAGGCTGAGACGGGCGGCCTGAAACCATACGTTCTGGTGCGCGGGCGGCTGGAGGCGCTGGTAGCACGGCCGGTGATGTACGAACTCGTCGGCCACGGCGAAGAAATCATGGTCGACGGCACGCTGGTTTTCGCGATGCGCTCGCGCGGGCAAGTCTATCCGATCATGCCGGCGGAAAGCCTGAAACGGTTGAGCACCTGATGGATATGCCTTCTGCCTCGCCGTTTTCGGCGGCGGATTTTCGCGCCCGCGCCGCCCATCAGCCGGCGATCAAGGCGGGCGACGACTATGGCGACCATCGTTTCAATCCGGGCCACCCGCGCATTGCCCTGAACCGGGCGCTGCGCGACGCGGCGGTACTGATCCCGGTGGTCGATCACGGGGCGCAGGCCTCGGTGCTGTTGACCAAGCGGGCCGAAAAACTGCGAAATCATTCAGGCCAGGTGGCTTTTCCGGGTGGAACCGTGGATGCGACCGATCCGACGCCGGAATTCACGGCACTGCGCGAAACGAAGGAAGAAATCGGCCTGCCGGAAAACTACATCGAGGTCATCGGCCGCATGCCGGACTATGTCTCCGGCAGCGGCTATCGCATCGCGCCGGTGCTCGCCATCGTGCGGCCCGGCTTTTCGCTGCACCTCAATGCCGACGAGGTCGATACCGCGTTCGAGGTGCCGCTTTCGTTCCTGATGGATCCGCAGAACCACCGCCGCGACAGCCGCATGTGGAACGATCTCGAATGGTTCTTCTACGAGATGCCGCCCTATGAAGGCCAGCGCGTCTGGGGGGTGACGGCGGGCATCATCCGCACGCTCTATGAAAGGCTTTACGCGTGAGTGTCAGCATCGCCGATAAAGCCGAGTGGCTGGTCGAAAAACATGTGCAGCGCCTGCTTGCCGTCCTTGGCGAGAACGGCGAGGAAGCGCGCATCGCCGGCGGAGCGGTGCGCAACGCGCTGATCGGCCAGCCAGTCGCCGACGTCGATATCGCCACCACGACGCTGCCGCCGGAAACCATGCGCCGTGCGGCGGCGGCGGGCTTCAAGGTGGTGCCGACCGGCATCGAGCACGGCACCGTGACCGTCATCGCGGGCGGCCGGCCGTTCGAGGTGACGACGCTGCGCGCCGACGTCGAAACCGACGGGCGCCATGCGAAAGTATCGTTCGGCCGCGACTGGAAGGCGGATGCGGAGCGGCGCGATTTCACCATCAATGCGCTTTACGCCGAGCCTGACGGTACTGTGATCGACCTGATCGGCGGCGTCGCCGATCTGGAGGCGCGACTACTGCGTTTCATCGGCGACCCCGAACAACGCATCCGCGAGGATTATCTGCGCATCCTGCGCTTTTTCCGCTTCTTCGCCTGGTATGGCGACGGCCGCCCCGATGCCGAGGGGCTGAAGGCCTGCGCGCGTCTCAAGCAAGGGCTCGACCGGCTTTCGGCGGAGCGCGTCTGGGCGGAACTGAAAAAGCTGCTTTCGGCCCCCGACCCGTCGCGGTCGCTTTTATGGATGCGCCAGTCCGGCGTTCTGACCCGGGTACTGCCCGAGAGCGAAAAATGGGGGATCGATGCGATCCATGCGTTGGTCAGGGCGGAAAGCGACCTTGGCTGGCCGCCCGATCCGATGGCGAGGCTGGAAGCGATCGTGCCGCCGGACGCGGCGCGCATGAAGACGCTGGCAGAGCGGCTGAAATTCTCCACCCGCGAAGCCGGCCGCCTGAAAGAATGGAGCCTGACCGGCGCGCTCGAGCCGACGACGACGGAACCGCAACTGGCCAGGCTGCTTTATCGCGGCGACCGCCAGGGTATTATCGACCGCCTGCAGCTGGCGCTCGCATCGGCGCGCGCCAGCGCCGTCGAGGACGACAAGGCATTGATGGCGGCCGGCGGCTTCTCGCGGCTGCTTGCCTATGCGCAAAAATGGGAAAAGCCTGTTTTCCCGATCAAGGGCGCCGATCTTTCGGCGCTTGGTGCCAAGCCCGGCCCGAATGTAGGCGAAATGCTGAGGGCGCTGGAAAACGAGTGGATCGAGTCGGGATTCGCGCTTGAGCGCGGCGCGCTTCTTGAACGTGCCGCTAAAGCGCTGGCCGGTTAAGCGGCGTCGCGGACCTTTTCGATGCGCGAGCGGATGGCTTCGACCATCGTTTCGCGAATGATCGTCTCGCCATGCGTTTCGCGCATATGCTCGACGGCGCGGCGCATCACTTCGGCCTCCTCTTCGGCGCGCGTATGCCATTCGCAGCCGGGGACAAGCGACCCGCAGTGAAATTCCTTCATGGGATTCCTCCTTTCCTCGTTCTGTGGTCGGCCAGCATAACACAAAAAGCGGCGGCAGGGTTGCAAAGGGCAGCGAAAATTCAGCCGCCTTCGCCAAAGACCTACCGAGCCAGCCGGACCTGGCTCAGCGATTGCGCGATGCCGGAGAATGCGGCCAGCAGTTTGTCGGGGTCGGAAGCGTCGTAATAGTGGTCCTTGTCGGTCGCGCAACCTTCGAGCATGGTCTTGGCTGCGGTATCGTCCACTTTGAACGCGACGGTGAATATTTCGACCTTGTTGGCCTTTGCGTAGTCGCATAGCGCCGTCGTGTCGGTGTTCGTGTTTGCACGCTGGCTCGTATTGGCGGTGTTGGTGTCGCCGATGAAGGCTCCCGATTTCAGATAGTCGGCATTTGCCAGGCCAGTCGTGTTGATGCGCATCGTGTTGAGGCCATCGGTCATGAGCACGATGACCTTGCGCGGCTTGGCATTCGCGGGGTCGTAGTCGAGACCCTCCGAATAGGGCTCTGTTTTGGAAAGTACATTGATGCCCCACATCATCCCGCCAGGAATATAGGTGTTGGGCGTATAGGTGTCGTAGTCGGGACCCCCGCGCGAGGTGATCATCCCGGAGATGGCAGTCTGAATCTTGGAAGCGTCGTCGGTCAGCGGCACGATTTCCGTCAGGCATCTGAAGGCCCTGTTTTTGCTCATCAGCCCCGGATATCTGACACTTGGAGACTCGTCGTTGAGCACCAGCTTGCCGCCCGAAACCCGCATACCGACGCAGCCGCGCCACGTGTAGGTCGTCGTCGTCGTGGAAGTGGTCGTCTTTTCGGGTACCCAGACCGGGTCGCCGACATTGACCATTTCCCACGACGAGCACGAGCGCGGCCAGGATTCCGTGATCCAGACACCGTCCTTTTCAACCTGCCGGCTGCCAGCCTCTTTCCATTTCAGGCAATTAGCCGGGTCCTTCTTCTTCTGTTTCTGGCTCCAATATCCCTCGGTCGTATTCGTCTTCGTCACGGTGTCGCTGTAGTCGTCGGGCACCGATAGCCACGATGCGTTGCGGTTGCTCGTACCGACATTGATCTGCTCCGCATAGGGCACGAGGGCGATGCGGACGCTGGCCTTTTCATTGTTGTGCAATTGCGTGACGAGATCGGCAGCGGCGACTTTCAGGGTCTGGATCTTGTTTTCGTAGTTCATGGATTCGGTATTATCCAGCACCAGCGCCACCTCGACGCTGCCGGTCACGGCACGAACGGCTAGCGCCGAGGCATGGACGTCCAGCGTGTGGATGTTGGCCAGGCCCATGAAGTAGGTCTGGATGTCGCCTTCGAGGCCGAGGTCGACCTTGTCGTCCTTGATATCGAGCGATGCGACCGCGACGTTTTCGACGCGGTTGTTGGCGGTGTTGCCGACGACCATCTTGCCGGCGAGCGCCCGCAGCTTGGTGTCGTCGCGTTCCGGGGAAGCCGCGACCGCGAGCGAGGCGCCGTCGGCCAGTTCCTGCAGATGCTGCTTGGCCGACACGTAACGCACGGTGTCGACGCCGAACCCGACCGCCAGCAGCAGCGGCAGCGTCGTGATGCCCAGAAGCATCGCATAATTGCCGGAACGGTCGCCCAGAAAGCGTTTCAGCATGAAAAGACCCCCATTGCGCGAATATGCGCGCGCATACCATCCAAGCCGCAACCGGTTGCGAATTGGTAAGCCTTGCGTCCTCAGGGCGGCGAGAATGGCGGAAGGGTTTGCGAGTGGTAAAAAAGCGTATGAAAATTCGTGGCTTATGCGCCGTCTTTGCGACGGCGCAGGCGCCTGGGGTCAGGACCTGTTAATCTGGTCACGGCCATATCACCTGCGGCGGCATGGAAGACAGGATCGAAGCGACATTGCCGCCCGTCTTGAGGCCGAAGATGGTGCCGCGGTCGTAAAGCAGGTTGAATTCGACATAGCGGCCGCGACGGATCAACTGCTCCTCGCGGTCGCCGTCGGTCCAGTTGTCGTTGAAATTGGCGCGCACCAGATGCGGATAGACGACGAGGAAGGAGCGGCCGACCTCGCGGACAAAATTGAAATCGGCGTCCCAGCCGCCCTTTTCCTCATCCGAATGCAGCCAGTCGAAGAAAATGCCGCCAGTGCCGCGCGGCTCGTTGCGGTGGGCGAGGTAAAAATACTCGTCGCACCATTGCTTGTATTTGTCGTAGTCTGCGACCGCCGAATTGCGCTCGCAGGCGCAGCGCATCACCTTGTGGAAAGCGATCGTGTCGGGATCGTCCTGGGTGCGGCGACGGTCGAGCACCGGGGTCAGGTCGGCGCCGCCGCCGAACCACTGGCGCGAGGTCACCACCATGCGCGTGTTCATGTGCACGGCGGGCACGTTCGGGTTCCACGGGTGCGCGATCAGCGAAATGCCGCTTGCCCAGAAGCGCGGGTCTTCCTCGGCGCCCGGCATCTGCTTGCGGAATTCGGGCGAGAATTCACCATGGACGGTCGAGGTGTGGACCCCGACCTTCTCGAAGACGCGGCCATGCATCATCGACATGATGCCGCCGCCGCCCGCACCCTCGTCGCGCAGCCATGGCGTTTTCTCGAAGCGGCCCGGCACCCATGAAGCATGCGGGCCGGCAAGGTCGTCCTCGACCTGCTCGAAGCTGGCGCAGATGCGGTCGCGCAATTCCTCGAACCAGGCTTTCGCGACCTGCTTCTTCGTCTCGATATCGGCCGGCAGCCCCGCCGCTATTTCAGGTCGTTCCAAATATCCGGTCTCCGGTGGCGGTTATTGCCCGACACGAGAATCGATCGGACAAATGACTCGTCTTTTTCGGACGCGATCCCTAGTCTGTCTTTGACACGGGTCAAGGAGTTCTTTCATGCGTACTCCCGCACGACCGCCGCTGGACGGGCTGAAGAAGCAGATGGACCGCAGCCGCGCCGAACACGCGGACAAGCCGCGCGACGGCTTCTTGCGCGAGACCTTCGTTTTGTCGCGGACCGATGCGCGGCTCAAGGCCAGGGAATGGTTCGAGCGCTTTCCCAAGCAGGCCTACTGGACCGAGATCGAAAGCTGGTTCGAGCGGCCCGGCGACGTCATCGAGTTCACCATGCGGCGGCTGCCGGCGGCGGACTGAGAAACCGCCGGGCCACCGTTTTCGCCGGGCCGCCGGCCGATTTGCGGCCGAAAAAGCAGGATGTCGCCCGGAAGGGTGACCGCAGCTGCATTTCGTCACGCACAGGGTTGGGGGCTGAGGCTGAAAGCGACCGATCGTTCAATCAGTCCGTGCAATTCGGCCAGAACCTGTTAGAGTGTGCTTCGTCCACCTATATGTTCGATGGAACCCGCCGAGCCGGCCAACGCTTCGGCTGGCGTGACGTTTCCCGGATATATCGACCAGAAGGCCAATAACCAGAAGAAGGAAAGCCATTGCAGGTACTCGTACGCGATAACAACGTCGACCAGGCCCTGAGGGTCCTGAAAAAGAAATTGCAGCGTGAAGGCGTCTTTCGCGAGATGAAGGCGCGCCGCTCCTATGAAAAGCCGTCCGAAAAGCGTGCCCGCGAAAAGGCCGAAGCCGTTCGCCGCAACCGCAAGGCGGCCCGCAAGCTCGCTATCCGCGAAGGCCTGATCGCCGCGCCGGTGAAAAAGGTGCCGCAGCGTCCGGCTCCCCGGCCCGCCGCCTAAAACCTGCCTCCCGGCAAGTGGCCCGGTTTCGGGACAAAGACATACGTAAGATAGAAGCTGAAGCGTACAGAGCGAATCCGAAGGATCGCGGCACGCTTTAGCGGGCATTGCCTGCCCGCCAGACTACCGTTCCGCCACCAGCATCGCTCCGGTGGCGGGCCATGATGGCCATAAAGCATGTCGCCCAAAAGTGCGCAGCGGTTTTGGAATGACGACATCCGCAAAAACAAAAGCTTATAAGCCCGACGCATGAACCCGACGCCACGCGTCGTGCCGTAGCCCTTCCCGCAATCGCGATCCCATGTTGTAGGCGCTCCCAAAACCACATATCTGAAAGGTGGGCGTTCTGTGCGCCTCGATGCCGATATGACTGAGAGGGACCCGACGCCATGCTCGATCCGATCGTGAATTTCATCACCCGGATTTTTTCGTGGATCGGCCGCGGCATCGGCTTCGCCGTCGGCGTGATCCTGTGGCCTTTCCTGTGGGCGGGCCGCTGGTATACGCAGCGCGGCTGGATTCTCAAGTCCGTGGTGGGCGTCGCCCTTCTCGTGCTGATCGGCCTTTACGCCAATTTCTTCTACGCCACCCAATGGTGGAACAATTTCAATCCCGACTATCCCGCGGCACTGGCGCAACAGAAGAGCGTGTCGGTCGCCGGCGGTCCCGTAAACGGCGAACCGGCGGCAGGTACTGCCGCAACGACAGCGGCGCAACAAGCACCCTCCTCCTGCAAACCGTCGGCCATCGCCGACATTTCTGCGCAGCTCATCGATTTCAACGTCAACCAGAATTCCTGGGTTTCCTCGATGGTCGTGTCGAAGATGGGCCTGTTCGGAATCGCCTGGCGCAGAACGCCTTTCTTCGACAACAAGGCGGCGTTCCAGCTTGGCATCAACCAGGTCCTGCGGCGCACCACCACGGAACTGGTCGACACGCTGGGGCGCGTTCGCGGCACCTCGCAGATCGACCAGAATTTGCAGGATGCGCGCACCGCGCTCGCCTGGAACGAGGATGCCTGGTACATCGGCTGGCGCGGACCGACCCGGCCGACGCCGAGCGTCTACCGCGAAGCCATCGGCAAGCTGCGCGCTTATAACGCCAGCCTCGAAAAGTGCCAGGTCACCTTCGACGCCCGTGCCGATAATCTGATGCAGTTCCTCGACCGCATCGCCGGCGATATCGGCTCGACCTCCGATATCCTGCGCGCCCGCATCGACGCCTCCGACGCCGGCTGGCTCGACTTCAGGGCCGACGACCGCTTCTGGTTCGCCTACGGCCAGCTCTATGCCTATTACGGCATCCTGGTCGCGACGCGTTCCGATTTTGCCGCGGTCATCGCCGAACGCAATCTCAACACGCTGTGGGCGCGCGTGGAGGAGCAGGCGCGTGCCTCGCTCAACGTGCAACCGTGGATCATTTCGAACGGCAGCGAATCCAGCGCCTTCTTCCCGTCGCATCTGGCGACGATGGGTTTCAACCTGCTTCAGGTGCGCTCCAACATCGTCGAGATACGCTCCGTCCTCGATCGATAGGAGCAGGTTGACCCGCCTTTCCAATTTCCGGGCCTGTGCTATTCTGGCGCAAGCGGCGTAGCGGCCGCTCTCCGGGGGATCAGCCATGACGATTTACCTGCTTGCGCTGCTGATCGGCGTGATCGCCGGGCTTCGCGCGATGACCGCGCCCGCCGCCGTGTCCTGGGGCACCTGGCTCGGCTGGCTGCCGGTGGCCGGTAGCTGGGCTTCCTTCATGAGCCACTGGATCGCGGTCGCTATCTTCACCCTGCTGGCCATCGGCGAGTTGATCACCGACCAACTGCCCTCGACGCCGAGCCGCAAGGTGCCGATGCAGTTCGGCGGCCGCATCGTCATGGGCGCGTTTTGCGGCGCGATCATCGGGGCGACGGCAGGCATGACCGTCGGCGGGCTGGTCGCCGGGGCCATCGGCGCCGTCATCGGCACGCTCGGCGGAGCAGATTTGCGGGCACGCATGGCCGCCGCCTTCGGCAAGGACCCGCCCGCCGCCTTAATCGAGGATGCGGTAGCGATCATCGGGGCGTTGCTGATCGTACACGCCGTGTCATGACCGAGCAGAAATTCGACGCCATCATCGTCGGGGCCGGACAGGCCGGCTCACCGCTTGCCGGCCGGTTGACGGCGGCGGGCATGACGGTGGCGCTGATCGAGCGCAAGCTGGTCGGCGGCACCTGCGTCAACACCGGCTGCATGCCGACCAAGGCGATGGTCGCCAGCGCCCATGCCGCCCACCTCGCCCGCCGCGCCGCCGCTTACGGTGTAACGCTTTCCGGCCCGGTCGGCGTTGACATGAAGGCGGTCAAGGCGCGCAAGGACAAGGTGTCGAACGATGCCCGCGCCAACCTCGAAGCCTGGATCGCCGGCATGAAAGGCTGCACGCTGTTTCGCGGCCACGCCCGCTTCGAGAGCGCCAACCGGATTCGCGTCGGCGACGACCTTTTGAGCGCCGACAGGATTTTCCTCAATACCGGCGGCCGCGCCTCGGTGCCGGACTTGCCCGGCGTCGAGGCCATCGACTACCTCACCAACTCCTCGATGATGGATCTGGACGTCCTACCGCGCCATCTCGTCGTCGTCGGCGGCAGCTACGTCTCGCTGGAATTCGCGCAGATGTTTCGCCGCTTCGGCTCGGAAGTGACGGTGATCGAGCGGAGCGAGCGCCTGATCGGCCATGAGGACGAGGACGTCTCGGCAGCGATAAAATCCATTCTCGAAAACGAAGGCATAAAAATCCACCTCGGCGCGGATGCCATAAGCTTCGCCAAAAAAGGCGGCGAGGTCGCCGTGACGTTTTCGGCCAGCCAGCCGGCGGTTGTCGGCTCGCACGTGCTACTGGCACTGGGGCGAAAGCCTAATACCGACGATCTGGGTCTGGAAAAAGCCGGCGTCGAGGTAGACAGGCACGGCTTCATCACCGTCGACGACCAGTTGCGAACCAGCGTGCCGGGCATATGGGCGATGGGCGACTGCAATGGCAGGGGCGCCTTCACCCACACTTCCTACAACGACTTCGAGATCGTCGCCGCCAACCTGCTCGACAACGACCCGCGCCGGGTCAGCGACCGCATCGAAGCCTATGCGCTTTATATCGATCCGCCGCTCGGCCGCTGCGGCATGACGCAGGCTGCGGCGAAAAAATCCGGTCGCAAGGTGCTGGTCGGGCAGCGGCCGATGACCCGCGTCGGCCGTGCCGTCGAAAAGGGCGAGACGCAGGGCTTCATGAAAATACTGGTGGACGCAGACACAAAGGAAATCCTCGGCTGCTCGGTGCTCGGCCCCGGCGGCGACGAAGCGGTGCACTGCGTGCTCGACCTGATGTACGCCAGGGCGCCGGTCAGCGTCCTGCAGCGCGCCGTGCACATCCACCCCAACGTCGCCGAATTGCTGCCCACCATCGCCCAGGAACTGAAACCGCTGGCCTGATCCGAACGCCGCCCCGCGCGCCATGCAATACTGCATTGCAGCAATAGCGTTTGCGAATGGGTGCGGGCCGAGGCAATGTCAGGCTTAAATCG
This sequence comes from Mesorhizobium sp., assembly GCA_049647745.1. GTDB lineage: Bacteria > Pseudomonadota > Alphaproteobacteria > Rhizobiales > Rhizobiaceae > Mesorhizobium. Next base: position 50,693 of record JBARYG010000094.1, on the reverse strand, counting down.
TTTCATGCCGGACATTCCATGCCTCTGCCGATCCTAGCGCTCGCCATTGCGTCTTTTTGCATCGGCACCACCGAATTCGTCATCATGGGCCTGCTGCCCGAGGTCGCGGCCGATCTCGCCGTGTCGATCCCCTCGGCCGGCCTGCTGGTCACCGGCTATGCGCTGGGCGTCGTCTTCGGCGCGCCGGTCATCGCGGTCGCCACGGCGCATATGCGCCGCAAGCCGGTGCTGGTGGCGCTGGCCTCGCTGTTCGTCGTCGGCAATTTTTTGTGCGCTGTCGCCCCGACCTACTGGACGCTGATGGCCGCCCGCGTCATCACCGCCTTCGGCCACGGCGCCTTCTTCGGCATCGGCTCGGTAGTGGCCGCAAGCCTGGTGCCCAAGAACAAGCAGGCCAGCGCCATCGCACTGATGTTCGCCGGCCTGACGCTCGCCAATATTCTCGGTGTTCCGGGCGGCACGGCGCTCGGCGAAGCCTTCGGCTGGCGCGCCACCTTCCTTGCCGTCGTCCTTCTGGGCCTGCTGTCGGTGGCGGCCATCGCCTGGCTGGTGCCGTCAGACGTAACCGAACCGAGCGGCGGCGGCCTGCGCGGCGAAGTGCGCGTGCTGGCAAAATTGCAGGTGTGGCTCGCCATGCTGATCTCGGCACTGGCCTCGGCCAGCCTGTTTGCGGTGTTTACCTATATCAAGCCCTACCTCATGGGCGTTTCCGGTCTCTCGACCGAAGCGGTGACCTGGGTGCTACTTCTGTTCGGCGGCGGCATGACCATCGGCAACGTCATCGGCGGCAAGCTTGCCGACTGGAAACTGATGCCAACCGTGATCGGCACGCTCGCGGTGCTGATCGTGCTGTTCGCCTGCTTCGCGCGGTTCGGCGCGACGGCCAACATTGCCATTGCCATCGTCTTCCTGTGGGGCATGCTGGTGTTCGTCATCGTGCCGCCGCTGCAGATCCGCGTCGTCGAGACGGCCTCGGACGGCCCCAATCTCGCCGCGACCCTGAACCAGGGCGCCTTCAACATCGGCAACGCCGCCGGTGCCTGGATCGGCGGACTGGCGCTTTCCTTCGGCGTTTCCTATGCGAACCTGCCGCTGGTCGGCGCGCTCGTTGCGGTGTTGGCGTTTGGCGTGGCGATTTTGTCCTACACGCTGGATCGCAGGCAGGTCGCCGCGCAGGCCGCAGCACTCTCCTGCCCGGCTGAATAGCTTCGCCAAAACGATTGGACCAATCGTCCTCCATCGACACGGCTTGCGCAAATTGGCATGTCTCGCCCTCATTCTGGAGGCGTAGTGATGGAAAAATCGATCGAACGGCTGGAAGGCGATAGCGTAGGCCTTGCTTACGAATTTCCGGTGTTCCGCTTCACCGGCAGCGATAAAGCCGCGCCGACCGCCTATCTTCAGGCAGCGTTGCATGGCGGCGAACTGCCGGGCACGGTCGCCATCGATGCGCTGATGCCGAAGCTTTCGAAGGCGGAAGCCGAAGGGCGCATCAGGGGCGCCATCACCATCGTGCCATGGGCCAATCCCGTCGGCCGCGCACAGTATCATTTCGGCGAGCACCAGGGACGCTTCAGCCTCGACACGCGCGGCAACTTCAACCGTGATTTTCCGCTAGTGGACGCGCCGGACATCGCGCTTTTACCTCCCGAGGACGCCGGTTCGCTCGACCGCCGCCTGAAGACCCGGCTGCTGAAACTGTCGATCGGCCACGATATCGTGCTGGACCTGCATTGCGACGACGAGGGCGTCGCCTATTTCTACGTGCCGGCCCTGCTTTGGCCATCGATGCAGGATTGCGCCGCTGCGATGGGGCTGGATGCAGTGGTGGTCTGGGAAGGCGAGAGCGGCGCTTCCTTCGACGAAGCCTCGCTCAACCCGTATCTTGGCGCTGGCCGCGAAAAACTCGACCGCCTCGCCGTCACCACGGTCGAATATCGGGGCATTCTCGATGTCGATGGCGCATTGGCCGAATCCGACGCCGAGGGTCTCTATCGCCTGCTGGTAGCGCGCGGCGTCGTCGCCGACGCAGACCTCCCGGCGCCCGGCCCGTTCACAGGCGTCGTCGCCCCCATCGAAAACGTCGAAATGGTCCCCGCCCCGAAAGCCGGCGCTATCCTCTACGACGTCCAGCCCGGCGACCGCGTCGAAAAGGGCGCGCGCCTCGCAACCATCGTCCATGCACCGGGCGAACCCGGCGGCCGCACCGAGGTTTTCGCGCCACAGGCCGGCTACGTGCTGACACGCCGCGCCCGCCGCGTCGCCCGCAAGGGCGAAGACCTGCTGAAACTGGTCGGCGAGACGAAAAGCGCCGACGCCCGTTCCGGTGCGCTGGAGAACTGAGCCTCGGCGCGCCGGTCAAGGCGAATCCGGTTGCGCGGCGGCGCTTTCGCCGCTATGGGATTTTCATGAACACGCATTCGACCAAGAACGTCTGGTGGTGGGCCTGCTGACAGCGGCCTTTGGAAGCGCGTGCGCGTGAACATGGATGGTGGCCGCAACGGATATCCGGGCGGCCATTTTATTTTTGATGCTCCGGGTCTGTTGCTAAAGATCGAGTGGAGACGGCAATGACGGTGCAAATTCTGGAAAACGGGGCGGAACGTTTCGTCACCGCAGGCGGCGTGGCGATCACGCGGCAGCGGCACGACCGCGCTTACGAAGGCGCGATCGACCCCTATATCGACGGGCTGAATACAAGGCGCGGCGCAGTATTTTCCTCCAACTACGAATATCCGGGCCGCTATACGCGTTGGGATACCGCCATCATCGACCCACCGCTGGTGATTTCGGCGCGCGGTCGCGCCATGAAGATCGAAGCGCTCAACGCGCGCGGCGAAATGCTGCTGCCGGTGATCGGCAAGGCGCTCACGCCGCTTTGCGAAATCACGATCACGGAAAATTCGAAAAGGCTGATCCGGCTCGACGTCGAAAAGCCGGGCCACGTCGTTGCCGAGGAAGAGCGCAGCCGCGCGCCTTCGGTGTTTACCGTGCTGCGCGCCGTCACGGCCTTGTTCAGGAGCCCCGAGGACGCCAATCTCGGCCTTTACGGCGCTTTCGGCTATGACCTCGCCTTCCAGTTCGATCCGGTCGAGCACACGCTGGAGCGCGCCCAAAGCCAGCGTGACCTGGTGCTGTTCCTGCCCGACGAAATCCTCGTCGTCGACCACTATTCGGCCAAGGCCTGGACCGACCGCTACGACTATTCGGGCGACGGCTTTTCCACCGAAGGCCTGCCCCGCGACCAAAGCCCCGAGCCATTCAGGCCTTCGGACCGCATCCCGCCGCGCGGCGACCACGAACCCGGCGAATATGCCGATATCGTGCGCAAGGCGATGGCCAGTTTCAGGCGCGGCGACCTCTTTGAGGTGGTGCCCGGCCAAATGTTCTACGAACGCTGCGAAAGCGCGCCTTCCGACATCGCCCGCAAGCTGAAGATCATCAACCCGTCGCCCTATTCCTTCTTCATCAATCTGGGCGAAGGCGAATATCTGGTCGGCGCGTCGCCCGAAATGTTCGTGCGCGTCAATGGCCGCCGCGTCGAGACCTGCCCGATCTCCGGCACCATCAAGCGCGGCGAGGACGCCATCGCCGACCACGAGCAGATCCTCAAGCTCCTGAATTCGAAGAAGGACGAGAGCGAACTCACCATGTGCTCGGACGTCGACCGCAACGACAAGAGCCGCGTGTGCGAGCCGGGCTCGGTGCGCGTCATCGGCCGCCGCCAGATCGAGATGTATTCGCGCCTGATCCACACGGTGGATCACATCGAGGGGCGGCTGCGCGAGGGCATGGACGCCTTCGACGCCTTCCTCACCCACGCCTGGGCGGTCACCGTCACCGGCGCTCCGAAACTGTGGGCCATGCGCTTCATCGAACAGAACGAAAAAAGCCCGCGCGCCTGGTATGGCGGGGCCATCGGCATGGTCCATTTCAACGGCGACCTCAATACGGGCTTGACGCTGCGCACCATCCGCATCAAGGACGGGATAGCCGAGGTACGCGCCGGCGCCACGCTGCTTTACGATTCCGTTCCCGAGGAAGAGGAAGCCGAAACCGAACTGAAGGCATCCGCCATGCTCTCCGCCATCCGCGATGCGAAAGCAGGAAATGCCGCTTCGACCGAACGCGCCGCCGCCCGTGTCGGCGAGGGCATCAACATCCTGCTGGTCGATCACGAGGACAGTTTCGTCCACACGCTGGCCAATTATTTCCGCCAGACCGGCGCCAACGTCTCGACCCTGCGCAGCCCGGTTCCCGAAGAGGCGTTCGACCGGCTGAAACCCGATCTGGTGGTGCTTTCGCCCGGCCCCGGCACGCCGAAGGATTTTGATTGCGCCGCCACCATCAGGAAGGCGCGCGCCCGCAACCTGCCGATCTTCGGCGTCTGCCTCGGCTTGCAGGCGCTGGCCGAGGCCTATGGCGGCGAACTCGGCCAACTCGACGTGCCAATGCACGGCAAGCCGTCGCGCATCCATGTGTCGAAGCCAGGCATCGTCTTTTCCGGCCTGCCCCAGGACGTCACCGTCGGCCGCTATCATTCGCTGTTCGCCAAGACGGCTTCCCTGCCCGAAGGCTTCGAGGTTACCGCGACCAGCGAAGACGGCACCATCATGGCGTTCGAGCACCGGCACGAGCCGGTTGCGGCCGTCCAGTTTCACCCCGAATCGATCATGTCGCTCGGCCATGACGCGGGCATGCGCATGATCGAGAACGTCGTCGTGCACCTGCCGCGCAAGGCCAGGGAAAAGGCGGCTTAGGAACCGCGATGAACGCCGCAATCGCATCGACCGACGCCGCCAAGCAGCGCGTCGCCACCCTCGCCTTCTGGTCGATCATCGTGGCGCTGGCGGTGATGGGCCTGAAGTTCGTCGCCTGGCGCATGACCGGCTCGGTCGCGCTCTATTCGGATGCGCTGGAATCGATCGTCAACGTCATCACCGCCACCGCGGCGGTGTGGGCGATCCGTGTCAGCCACAAGCCCGCCGACCAGGACCACCCCTTCGGTCACCACAAGGCGGAATACTTTTCGGCCGTGCTCGAGGGCGTGCTGATCGTGGTCGCATCCCTGCTTATCATCGCGCAGGTATGGCAGACGATCCGCAACCCGCAGCCGATGGAACAGCCCTGGGAGGGCCTTGCCGTCAACGGCGGCGCGGCGGTCGTCAACGCGATCTGGGCAACGATCCTGATCCGCTTCGGCCGCAGCGCCAAGTCCCCTGCTCTGGAAGCGGACGGTCGCCACATCATGACCGACGTGGTGACTTCCGTCGGCGTCATCGTCGGCCTTGTCGCGGCGGTCATAACCGGCTGGCATATACTGGACCCGCTGCTCGCGCTCATCGTCGCGCTGAACATTCTCTATCAGGGCTTTCACGTCACCGGGCAGTCGCTGAACGGGCTGATGGACCGGGGCGTCGACACCGAAGAGCACATGCATATTCGCGACATCATCTCGGCCAATTCGAAAGGCGCGCTGGAAGTGCACGACCTCAAGACGCGCATTGCCGGCCGCGCCACCTTCATCGAATTTCACATGGTGGTGGATGCCGACATGACCGTCGGCGAAAGCCACGTCATCTGCGACCGCATCGAGGACGCGCTCAAGGCGGATATTCCTTCGGTACGGGTGATCATCCATGTCGAACCCGACGACGAGGCAAAACTGCCCAAGGGAACGACCGCGGTACCTTTCGCCTGATATCAATCCTCTTTAAGGTCTTGACCTGACGCGGCATTCGCCCAATCTCGCCTGTGCCGTTCGCAAAGGCCCCCCGAGGGCGGTAAGGGAGACGAGGAATGTACGGCCTGATCGGAAAGCTGCGCTCCGCACCCGGCAAGCGCGAGGAACTGCTCGACATTCTGTTTGCCGCCACCAGCGCGTTGCCGGGATGCCTGAGCTACATAGTCGCCCGCGACCCGGCCGATACCACCGCGCTGTGGGTGACCGAAGTGTGGACGGACGCCGCCAGCCACAAGGCGTCGCTCGCGCTGCCCGAAGTGCAGGCGGCCATCATCCGCGCCAAGCCGTTCATTGCCGGCTTCGAGTTCCAGATCGAAACCGAACCGGCCGGCGGCTTCGGACTGCCGAAGCCCTGAGAAAAGGTCCCTGAACCGACAGAGCACAATGACCTTTCGTTGAAACGCATCGTGCCCTATCTCCTTGTTGGAGCATGATCTTTTTCCGGAAACCGCCATACACTTTTCGGGCTCATGCTCCGGCTGCACGCCATCGCTTGCCGGAAAGCGACCCTGAAACAACCCTGTTTCCTTGCTCGCCTTGCCTTGCATTCCCGGCGCGCCGATTTATGACGGCGCATGGATCAGAATTCACCGCTACCGTCGGTCGAGCGTCTGGCCGGCGTCGCGCCGTCCCTGCAATGCCTGCTCATCCTTGCGGTATCGTTGCTGTTCGTGGCCGCGCTGGAAGCGGCGGCCCTTCCCGCCGCGCTCTTGATCGGCCCGATGCTGGCGGCGATCATGGGCGGAACCAACGGCGCGACCGTGCGCGTGCCGCCCATGGCCTTCAATGCCGGCCAGGCAATCGTCGGCTGCCTGATCGCAAGTTCGGTCGCGCCCGACATTTTTGGAACTTTCTATGCCGACTGGCCCCTGTTCCTCGGCCTCGTGATGGCGACGGTCGCGGCGTCAAGCCTGCTGGGATGGCTGATCAGCCGTTGGCGCATCCTGCCCGGAACCACGGCGGTCTGGGGCTCCTCGCCGGGGGCGGCCACCGCAATGGTGCTGATGGCGGGGGCCTTCGGCGCGGACCAGCGGCTGGTCGCGTTCATGCAATATATGCGCGTCATCTTCGTTTCGATGACGGCCGCCGTCGTCGCTAAACTATGGGTCGATACGTCCGGCGTCGAAATGCCGGCCATCGTCTGGTTTCCGCCGCTCGACCCGATCCCGTTCGGCGCCACCATCGCCGTGGCCGTCGCCGGCGGCCTTGCGGGGCGAGCATTCAGGCTGCCTTCACCGTACTTTCTGGGCGCCATGATCCTGGGTACCGCGCTGCATCTCGGCCTCGGAGTCGATTTCCAGTTGCCGCCATGGCTGCTGGCGGTGAGCTACGCCGTGGTCGGCTGGGCCATCGGCCTGAACTTCACCCGCCCCATCCTGCTTCACGCAACCCGCGCTCTGCCGCAGATCGTCGGCGCTATCCTGATCCTCATCGCCTTTTGCGGAGGGCTGGCCTGGTTGCTGACCCATCTGCTCGGCGTCGACCCGCTGACGGCCTATCTGGCGACCAGCCCGGGCGGCATGGATTCCATCGCCATCATCGCCGCCGCCACGCAAAACGTCGATATTTCCTTCGTCATGGCGCTGCAGACCATCCGTTTCATGGTGGTGCTGCTGCTCGGGCCGAGCCTCGCCCGGCTTGTGGCCAAAGCCGTACGAGAGTAACCCTCTTGCCTCGCCCGGACCCCTCCTGTAAGGAAACGACCATGAACATGCGCCCCGCATCGACAGCTTCCCGTCCGACTGGTTTTGCCGGCGAGACGTTGCGCGCGCTTGCTTCCACGCTTCTGCTTCTCGGCCTTATCGGCGATCGCCGGGTCCGCTGAAGGAGCGCCCGGCGGTCGAAAACCGCCGCTTGGCACCCATGCTCCTTGGCAAAGTCACATTCAGCGATTGAAAATCTGGTAAAGGCGCCGCTTGGACCGAAGGCCGCTCGAAGCGCTTTCGCCAACCGCCCGGAGAAGAAGACCATGAACGTACAGAACACAGCCACGGTTGAAGGCGCCGCCAAGGGCATGGCGGACGCGACCCGGAAATATGCCCCCTACCCCACGGTCGGCCTCAAGGACCGCACCTGGCCCGACAGGATCATCGATCGCGCGCCGATCTGGTGCTCGGTCGATCTGCGCGACGGCAACCAGGCGCTGATCGACCCGATGGGCCATGAGCGCAAGGCACGCATGTTCCAGTTGCTGCTCGACATGGGTTTCAAGGAAATCGAAATCGGCTTTCCGTCCGCTTCGCAGACCGATTTCGACTTCGCCCGCTGGTGCATCGAACAGGGCAACGTGCCCGCCGATGTCGATTTACAGGTGCTGGTGCAGTGCCGGCCCGAGTTGATCACCCGCACTTTCGAGGCGCTGGAGGGCGCCAACACGCCGATCGTCCATTTCTATAATTCGACGAGCGAATTGCAGCGCCGCGTCGTGTTCGAAAAGGACGTGCGCGGCATCAAGCAGATCGCAACCGACGCGGCCAAGATGATCACCGACATGGCGGCAAAAGCAGGCGGCGGCTACCGCTTCCAGTATTCGCCCGAAAGCTTCACCGGCACGGAACTCGAAGTGGCGCTGGAGATTTGCAACGCCGTCACCGAGATCGTCCGGCCGACGCCGGAAAACAAGCTCATCGTCAACCTGCCGTCCACTGTCGAAATGTCGACACCCAACATCTATGCCGACCGCATCGAATGGATGTGCCGGCAACTCGACAACCGCGAGAATTTGATCATCTCGCTGCATCCGCATAACGACCGCGGCACCGGCATCGCCACCACCGAACTCGGCCTGATGGCGGGCGCAGACCGTGTCGAAGGCACGCTGTTCGGCAATGGCGAGCGCACCGGCAACGTAGACATCGTGACGCTGGCGCTGAACATGTACACGCAAGGGGTCGACCCGAAACTCGACTGTTCAGACATCAACCGCATGAAGGCGGTGTACGAATATTCGAACCAGCTGAAGATTCCGGAGCGCCATCCCTATGTCGGCGAACTGGTCTACACCGCCTTTTCCGGCTCCCACCAGGATGCCATCAACAAGGGCATGAAGGCGCTGAAAAAGGCCAACAAGGAACTTTGGGAAGTGCCCTATCTGCCGATCGACCCGGCCGATGTCGGCCGTTCATACGAGGCGATCATCCGCATCAACTCGCAGTCCGGCAAGGGCGGCATCGCCTATGTGCTGCAAGCCGACTACGGGCTCAACCTGCCCCGCAACCTGCAGATCGAATTCAGCCACGACATCCAGTCGATCACCGACGCCGAAGGCAAGGAAGTGCCGGCAAAGCGCATCCACGAGCAGTTCCTCGAAACCTATGTGGACCAGCCCGGCGCGCGGCTGAAATATATCGAGCACCGCACCTACCCGGATACGGCGGTAAAGGGCCGGCGCCTGATCGAGGCGACGATCCTCGACAACGGCCGCGAGATGACCATCAACGGCTCCGGCACCGGGCCTATCGACAGCTTCGTCGAGGCATTGTCGCGCCATATCGGGGTGCCGATGTCGGTGCTCGACTATTCCGAGCATTCCATGCAGCGCGGCTCCAACGCGTCGGCCATCTCCTATGTCGAGGTCGAGCACCCCGGCGGAAAGCTGTTCGGCGCCGGCATCAACACCAATATCTCGTCGGCCTCGCTGGAAGCCGTCGTTTCGGCCGCCAACCGCATCATCGGCTTCAAAGCGGCCTGATCTTCACGACGCCGGCCCGCCGGAAACCATCTGGTGGGCCAGCGCCAACATACGCTTGTGTGCGGGCCTCAGCGCTATATTATCGCATACCTAACCGTGCCGCCCGTTGAAAGGTTCGACACTTGCAGCATTCCACGCCTGCCGCCCCCGCAGTGCGCGAAACGCTGGAGCGACTGCTCGCCAGCGAAACTTTCGGGCGTTCCGAACGTGCGCGTGAACTCTTGCGCTATCTGGTCGAGCGCCAGCAGGCCGGGCAAGCCGACAGGCTGAAGAGCTTTGCCATCGCGGTCGACGTCTTCGGCAAGGACAGTGATTTCGATTCCTCGACCGATGCCGTCGTGCGGGTCCAAGCCGGCAGGCTTCGCGACCTGCTGGCCCAGTATTTCACCACCGAAGGGGCATCCGACCCCCTCCGCATCGCCATTCCGCGCGGCAGTTACGTTCCCACCTACGAAGCCAACGTGGCGCCTGTTCCTTCCGCCTCGCCTCCGCCGCCAGGCCCCACCGCCGGCACTGCGCTCCAGGCAGGCACGACAGCCACGCCGAAAAGCCGCCCCCGCGTTGTGACGACGCCATCGATGGTCCGCCATTTGCGCTTCCTGTGGGCGGCGATCGCCCTCGTCGCCGTCATGCTCGGCGTGTTGATCTTTCGCCAGGGCGGCGCGCTGTCGCCCGGCGACACAATGGCCGCCGGCGACGACACCACGGTGGCGACCAGCAGCATCGCGCCATCCGTCTCGTCCCTGGCCGCGCTGCCCATGGTCTATATCGGCATGAAGGCCAGGGGCGCCGAAGCAGACCGGGTGGCCGCATCGCTGCGTGCGGGGCTTTCCGCTTTCGACACCATAGACTTCATCGGGCGTGACGCATCGGGTCCGCCGGCTTCGGCTGCCAACGAAACGAGCTTCGTTTTTCATATTCTCGCCGAGCCGACGGACGGCGGTATAACGCTGGAGCTTCAGAACGTGGAAACGGGCCGCGTACTTTTGTCCCGGCGGCTGGACGCTGCCGATACGGAGCCATCAAAGGTCGAAGCCCGCATCGCCGGCATCCTGACGGCCGCCATCCCGGCCTCCGGCGCGATCTACAACTACATCGAGCAGAACAGCCTCCAGGAGGGGCTGACGCAATGCCTGCTGCTGGACGAGAAATACTACCTCGACCCCAATGCCAGGACCCATGAGGCAGCCTATCGGTGCCTGGAAACGCTGATCGGCCATGGCGTAAAATCGCCGCTCGCCTATTCCGAGATCGCCTCGCTGCATCTAGAAGCGGTTACCAAGAACTATCCCTATCCAGCGGGCGCGACCGCCGACCAGGCAATGACGCTCGCCCGCCATGCCATTCAAATCGGCTCCACCAGCGCTTCCGTGCACCGCTCCTACGGCTATCTCAACTCCCGCCTGGGCAAAACCGAAACCGCGGTGCGCTGGATGCGGAAGGCCTACGAACTCAACCCCTACGACCTCGGCATGGGGGCGGCCTACGGCTACGCCCTGATTTTTGCCGGAAAATACGCCGAAGGCACGCCGATCCTCGCCCATGCGGCAGAGGCTTCGAGCGCACACCCGACCTGGTGGGACTTCGGACTGTTCGCGGGAAAATTCATGCTGGGCCGCATGGACGAAGCCAAACGCGCCAGCGATGCGCTGACGACGACGCAGCCCAGGTCGCACTATCTGGCCGCTCGTATCATCAGTGCGGCGGCGGAAGGCGACGAAACCCAGGTAAGAAAGCTGGGCGGCATGCTGACCCACGAATTTCCGAAATTCGCAGCGGACCCGCGCAAGGTTTTCCTGGAACGGAATTACCCCGCCGACCTGACCGACGGGCTGGTCCGGGCGTTGCGCGAGGCCGGCATTCCTCATGCAAGCTGACCAGCAAGCCCCGGCAATCCATTGCGCCGAAAATGGCGAAGGTCCGCACACCGTTGTTTTCGTGCACGGCTTCGGCGCGAACCACCACATCTGGGATACCCTTGCGATCCGGCTGGAGAAGCGTGCCAGAACCCTCGCCTACGACCTGCCGGGCCATGGCCTGTCGCTCGATGTTCAGGGTGCGGGATCGGCCAAATTCGCGGCACGCGCTATTCTGGCCGACCTTTCCAGCCGTGGCGTCGAAACCGCCCACGTCGTCGGCCATTCCATGGGCGGGGCCGTCGCTACGCTGATGGCGCTGACCGAGCCGCAGCGCGTCGCGTCGTTGACGCTGCTGGCGCCGGGCGGCTTCGGCCCGGAAATCAACGGCCCGTTGCTGCGCCGCTACGCTGAAGCCGAGGACGGAGATGAGATCCGCGATTGTCTAGCCGCCATGTCGGGCGAAGGGGCGGTCGTGTCCGACGACACACTCCGACCCTACCTCGCCATGCGCGGAAAACCCGGCCAGAAGGAAAAACTGATAGAAATCGCCGCGGCGATCACGCAAGGAGACCGCCAGGGAGTCATTCCGCGCGAGCTTCTGGAAACGCTTTCGATGCCCGTCACGGTGCTGTGGGGGACCGCCGACCCGGTCCTGCCCTTCGCGCAGACCGGCGACCTGCCCGCCCATTTCACGCTGAACGCCGTGGAAGGCGCCGGGCATATGCTGGTCGGCGAAGCCGCCGAGCGGGTGCACGAGGCGATTTGCACCAATCTTGCCAAAGCAGTTTGAACGAACGGCTGCAATTCACCATCTTCTATGGTAAATCCTCGGTTAACCAACCGCGAGGCCGATGCCGATGAAGGATGCAAGCGACACCGCGAGCCCCGCCGATCAGGGGCGAAACCTGTCCAATGCGGTCCGCGACGTGAAGAACGCGCTTGCCGACCGCGAGGATGTCGTCGTCGACATGCGCGATGCGCACCGCATGCGGCTGGAACTGCTGGCCGCTGAACTGGCCCCCGTCTTCAAGGACGTGCCGGCCGACATGGACAATTTCGATTTTGCCGTTTCCTCCGGACTCCAGCCACGGCTGTGGATCGACGCCATCAGCCATGTCGCCATGGGGCGTGACCGCCGCACTTACCGTTTCCTCAAGGATACACGGATCGGCCGCGTCGTGCTGGCTGAATCGAGCGACATGAAGCCTGTCGCCGATCAGGTGACGCGCTATGTCGCCGAACGCATCGTCGAGCGCCAGCGCATGCTGGATGGCGGCGATCCCGTCGTCCCGGTAGCCGGCCGCGCCGCGGTGCCCGAAGCCGAGCCACCGCTTCGCGCGCCGGCGCGAAGCAAGGTGTGGGCCACGCTCGGCGCCGGCCTCGCGCTGATCGCGGCAGGCATCCTGTTCGGGCTGGGCATTTCAGCGGTGCTGTTTTGGGATCGCATCAGCGGGGCGCTTTTCTAAAGCGCATCGCGATCTTTCAGATTCGCTCTATTACGCTTCTGGCCTTTGATTTTACGCATGTCTTGGCCCCGAAACCGGAACCGCTTTCGGGAGGCATCTTTAACGCCTGATCATCGCTTCGGCATCGATGCCGAGTTCGACGGTTTGGAGGTCGCAAGGCGGCAGGGCTGGCCCGGTCAGGCCGCGCCGCGTCAGGCTTATGCGCCACGCGCCCTTTTCGCCGGCGATGTCGATGAGATTGTATTGCGCCGCCGGATGTGAGCCGCCCGGCGCTTGGCCGGCGGCGGCAACGCCGACCACCGGTATCTGAGTCCCCTTGCCGCCGATGAAATTGAGCGACGGCAGGTGCGAATGGCCATGCAGGATCAGTTCCGCACCGCCGCGCCGCATCGCCTTGTGAAACCGCGAGATGCCGAACAGACGCTTGTGCTGCGAAACGGCGCCCCGTACCGGCGGATGGTGGATCATGATCACGCGAAAAAGCCCGTGCCTGCCCGTCTCTTCCAGGATTTTTTCCAGCCGCGCCGCCTGCCCTTCCCGGAAAAAACCGTTGGCCATGAAGGGCGCGGTGGCACGCGCCGTGGAAACGCCGATCAGTGCTACGTTTTCGCGCACGCGCAGATATGGAAAAGTCTCGCGGCTCACCGGCCTTTCAACGCCGTCGCCGGTCATCCATGGCGCCCACAGCCGGCAGGCCTTGTCGAAGGCGCCCGGCACATAGGCGTCGTGGTTGCCGGGCACCACCGACACGTCGTGCGGCGAGCCCAGCGTCTCCAGCCATAGCCGCGCCATCTCGATCTCGCCGTCGAGCGCCAGATTGACCAGATCGCCGGTGACGGCGAGATGGACGGGCTCGCTCGCCTTCAGGTCGGCGACGATGGTGTCGAGCACGGCGTCGCGCATGTGCCGGCGGCGGTTGCGCTGCCAGTTGACGTAGCCGACCACCCGCTTGGAGGCGAGGTCGCGATAGGTTACAGCGGGAAGCGGCCCCAGATGGACATCGGAAATATGCGCAAGCCTGAACATTTTATCTTCATAGGCGACGGGGCCCAAGCTTTCCACTCACGGATTAGCGCTTGATGGCCGAAGACGACGAGAAGGCGTTCCGCCAGACCGGATGGGCGCGCCTGCGGAACAAACTTTTCCACCTCTATTTCCTGGCAAGGCGACCGATGACGCTCGGCGTACGCGGCCTCGTCCACGACCGCCAGGCAAACGCGATTTTCCTCATCCGTCATACCTACGTGCCCGGCTGGCAGTTGCCGGGCGGCGGCGTCGAGGTCGGCGAGACGATGGGCGAGGCACTGGCCCGTGAATTTGTCGAAGAAGGCAACATCGCGTTTACCGCCCTGCCCCTGCTCAAATCTGTACACTTCAACCGCCGGGCGAGCCGGCGCGACCATGTCGGCTTCTATTTGATCGAGGATTTCGTCCAGTCCGCGCCGAAACAACCCGATCACGAAATTGCCGAATCCGGTTTCTTCCCGCTCGACGGGTTGCCGGAGGGGGTGACCCCGGCAACGCTCAGGCGCATCGCCGAAGTGTTCGATGGCGTCGCGCCCTCGCCCTACTGGTGATTCACGCAGCCTGCCTGAACCTGTCGCGGTTGTGCGGCGCGTCGTAGTCGAGCGCCGGCCCTACCGGCACGATGCGCGTCGGGTTGATGGTGTCGTGACTGCCGTAATAATGCGCCTTGATGTGGTGCAGGTTGACCGTGCCGGCCACGCCCGGCACCTGATAGAGGTCGCGAAGATAGTTCGACAGGTTCGGATAATCGGCGATGCGGCGCAGATTGCACTTGAAATGGCCGACATAGACCGGATCGAAGCGCACCAGCGTGGTGAACAGCCGCCAGTCGGCCTCGGTGATCTGGCCGCCGACCAGATAGCGCTGTTTCGACAGCCGCTCCTCAAGCTGGTCAAGCGTAGCGAAAAGTTCGTGGAAGGCTTCCTCATAAGCGGATTGCGTCGTCGCGAAACCGGCGCGGTAGACGCCGTTGTTGATCGCCGGGTAAACGAGCGCGTTGATCGTATCGATCTCGCCGCGCAGCGCCGGCGGATAGAAATCGAGACTGCCGTCGCCCCATTCGTTGAAGGCGGTGTTGAGCATGCGGATGATCTCGGACGATTCGTTGTTGACGATCGTCTGCTCCTTCTTGTCCCACAGCACCGGCACCGTCACCCGTCCCGAATAGACGGGGTCGGCCTTGGTGTAGATCTGGTGCAGGAAATCGAGCCCGTAAAGCGTGTCGCCCGTGGTTCCGTCCTCGGCAAGGAACGTCCAGCCGTCCGCCCCCATGAAAGGATGCACCACGGAAACCGAGATGATGCCTTCGAGCTTCTTCAGCGCCCTGAAGATCAGCGTACGGTGCGCCCACGGGCAGGCCAGCGAGACATAGAGATGGTAGCGGCCGGGTTCGGCCTTGAAGCCGCGCGAACGCCCCGGCGCCGGCTTGCCGTCGGGCGTGATCCAGTCGCGCCATTGCGCCTGCGAACGCTCGAACTTGCCGCCCGTCGATTTCGTGTCGTACCAGCGGTCCTGCCACTTGCCTTCTACCAGCAATCCCATCGTTCTGTCCTTTCGTGCTTTCCTCCCATGTAGGGTACGGGTCGGCAATGCGAAAAGCCTTTGCCTTGAACAGAGCGTCAATCGGCTGGCGAAGCCTGCAAAAAGGGCGATTGCGGCAGCAGGGATTTGATGCTAGCGGAAAACGATCATGGTCCATGCCTTTGCACCGATCCGGTTCGACCGACGACGAAAGAGCGCCCGCGCCTGAAAAGCGCCGACTGGCGAACGCTGCCCCTGTGGCGGCATCTTTCCTCGCATACCGGAACGCGAAGACCATGAGCACTGCCGACGTGACCTACCTGCCGGAATCCCCGGCGCATGACCTCGAAATCGATTCCCTGAACGAAGAGGCCTTCGGGCCCGGCCGTTTCACGCGTGCCGCCTACAAAATCCGCGAGGGCGGCCCGCACGATCGGGCTCTGTCCTACGTTGCCGTGAAAGACGGCGCGGTTATCGCTTCGGTGCGCATGACGCCGGTTGCGGCCGGCGCGGGACGCGCGCAAATGCTAGGCCCGCTGGCGGTGCGCCCGGCCTTCAAGAACCTCGGTATCGGCCGGCGGCTGGTGGCGATAGCGCTGGAGCAGGCCTCGAAAGCCGGTGTACCCGCTGTCATGCTGGTCGGCGACGAACCCTATTACGGCCCGCTCGGCTTCAAGAAAGTGCCGCACGGCCAAATCTCGATGCCGCGCCCCGTCGACCTCAACCGGGTACTGGCCCACGAGATCGTGCCGGGTGCGGTGCGCAAGCTTTCCGGCGAGGTCAGCCACGCAGACCAGGCCCCGAGAAAATAACGAAGTTGCGCCGCCTGTAACGGCTTCCTACTGTGCGCGAAACCATCAGGAGACGGCAATGAACCCGAACGGACAAGTCGCGATCGTAACCGGTGGGGGCTCCGGCCTCGGCGAGGCGACCGCCCGCGCGCTTGCCGCCAAGGGCGCCAAGGTGGCCGTCCTCGACATCGGCATGGAGCGCGCCGCCAAGGTCGCCTCGGAAATCGGCGGCATCGCGGTGAAATGCGACGTCAGCAGCGCCGACAGCGGCGTCGCCGCCATCGCCGAGGTGACGGCAAAACTCGGGAATGCCCGCATCCTCGTCAATTGCGCCGGCATCGCCATCGGCGTCAAAACGGTCGGCAAGGACGGCCCGCACCCGCTCGACCAGTACCGGAAAGTCATCGAAGTCAATCTGATCGGCACCTTCAACATGATCCGCCTCTTCGCCGACGCGGCCGGCAAGCTCGATGCGCTGGATGGCGGCGAGCGCGGCGTGATCGTCAATACCGCTTCGGTCGCGGCCTATGACGGGCAGATCGGCCAGGCCGCCTATTCGTCCTCCAAGGGCGGCATCGTCGGCATGACGCTGCCGGTGGCGCGCGACCTTGCCCGCTCCGGCATAAGGGTCTGCACCATCGCGCCCGGTATCTTCAAGACACCGATGATGGCCGCCATGCCGCAGGAGGTGCAGGATTCGCTGGGTGCCGCGGTCCCCTTCCCCTCGCGCCTCGGCGAGCCTTCCGAATATGCGGCCCTTGCCTTGCATATCGTGGACAACCAGATGCTGAACGGCGAAACCATCCGCCTCGACGGCGCCATCCGCATGGCGCCGAAATAGCCTTGTCAAACGCCGGCACAATCGCAATAAGTGGAATAAATTAATCAACTTATCGCGGTGAGCAAATTGGAAGACCGGAAGAAAGACGTTTTACGCCCGACCGATGCCGAGGCGATCCGGCTTGCCAGGACGCTGGTGCGCGGCGCCCGCTTTGGTTCGCTTGCCTTCATCGAGCCGAAGACCGGTTCGCCATCGGTCAACCGCGTCGGCGTCGCCACCGATCTCGACGGCGCGCCGTTGATCCTCGTTTCCATGCTGTCGGCCCATACACCCGCGATCCTCGCCGATCCGCGCTGTTCGCTGCTGGTCGGCGTCACCGGAAAGGGCGATCCGCTGGCGCATCCGCGAATCACGCTCGCCTGCCGGGCGGTACGGCTGGAGCGCGGTGCGGCTGACCATGCCCGCGCAGAGCGGCGCTATCTCAACCGCAACCCCAAGGCGAAACTCTATGTCGGTCTTGGCGATTTCTCGATCTTCCGCCTCGAACCGGAGCGCGCCAGCCTCAATGCGGGCTTCGGCAAGGCCTATTTGCTGGAGCGCGCCGACCTGCTTGTGGCCGGCCCGGTGACCGAGGAACTTGCGGCAAGCGAGCAAAGCGCGCTCGACCATATGAACAGCGACCACCTCGACGCCATCGCGATCTATGCGCATCATTTCGCCAAGGCTTCGGGAGACGGTTGGGTAGCTACCGGTTTCGATGCCGACGGCATCGACCTGGCCTCAGGCGACAAAAGCTGCAGGGTATTTTTCCCGCAGCCGCTGAAGACGGCGGCCGAGCTCAGACCCGCTCTCGTCGAGATGGCCAAGGCAGGACGTGCGGCAGAAGCGCCACAGTCCTGACCGCTTGTTGCGGCAAGCAGGCTTCGCGGCCCTTGTGATTTGGACGAAATGTTTTACGCTTTGCGGCATACTCGCTGAATCGCGGTGCATTGCGGGATTGCATCGCGTGAAGGTGCTATTTTTCCGGCTGTCGCGTGGTTCTTTGAAATCCGATTTCAGAGCCCGATCCACGCGGCGATAAATTGATAACAGGCTTTCGCGCGCTATTTGCCCCCATAGCGTTCGGACAACGGAAAAGTGTGGGCAATGATAGTTTCAACCAAGCTGATCGAGAACGCCAAAACTGCGGCGACTTTCCTCATGCTGATGGGCAATGAAAAACGGCTGACGATTGTCAGTCATCTCCTCGAAGGCGAAATGTCGGTCGGCGCCATTGCCGAAAAGGTGTCGCTTAGCCAGTCCGCCCTTTCACAGCATCTCGCCAAGCTGCGCGCGCTGGACCTGGTTGAGACGCGGCGCGACCGGCAGATGATCTATTATTCCTGCAAATCCGATGCCGTTCGCGCGCTTTTGCGTATGCTCGACGACGTTTTCGGCGCGGCCGAACAGCCAGCCTTGCGCCGCACGGGAACCTGAAGCGCAGCCTCCTCGCGGGGGTAGCGTTCGTCCATCAGGCACAAAAGCTCTTGCCCGCATAGCGATAAAGGATCGGGAAATCCGCGAAATCGGGTTTCCCCTTTTCGGTCCGATGCTCTATCCCGGCGCCACAAGGACGCCGAGGCACCATGGATCCCATTCGCATCGACAAACCGGACGATCCCCGGATCGCCGCCTATCTCGATATCCGCGAACGCGACCTGACCGGCCGGCAGGGCCGCTTCATCGCCGAGGGCAAGGTGGTGCTCGACGTGCTCTTGTCGGCACGGCGCTTCGCAGCCGAATCGATCCTCGTGCTTGAAAATCGGCTCGCCGGCCTGTCCGACATTCTCCGCAAAGCGCCGCCGCATCTGCCGGTCTATGTGGTGTCGGCCGATGTCATGGACAGGGTGGCCGGCTTCCACATGCACCGCGGCATCCTGGCGATCGGCGCACGGCGTACGGTGCTACCGGCGGAAACGCTGCTGGAAGAAATGCCGGCGCGCGCGCTCGTCGTCGTGCTGGTCGGCATCTCCAACCACGACAATGTCGGGTCGATCTTCCGCAACGCCGCCGCCTTCGGCGCGGATGCCGTGTTCATGGATACCACCTGCTGCGATCCTCTCTACCGCAAGGCGATCCGCGTTTCCGTGGGCGCCGCGCTGAAAGTGCCCTTCGCATCGTTTACCGACACGCCCGCCTTCATCCGTGAACTCGACCGGCATGGCTACGACCAGTTCGCCCTGTCGCCGGGCGGCGCTTTGGACATTCGCGACGCTGAGCGAGACAATACCGGGCAAAACGGGCGGCTGGCGCTCTATCTGGGAACGGAAGGAGAAGGTCTGCCGAAAGACCTGCTCGAGCGCCTGAGAACGGTGCGGATCGGGATGCGCGACGATTTCGACAGCCTGAACGTCGCCGCCGCCTCGGCAATCGCCCTGCATCATTTTTCACGCGACGATTTTCGGGCAGAACCACAATCGTAAATTCTACGGCGCCGATAACGGTCAGCCGGCCGGGACGGCCTTCTGCAAGGCGCGCACCCGCTCGGCCAGGCTGAGCATACGCGCGCCACTTTCACCGGAGGGTTTCTGATCCTCGGTTGTGGCCAGCGCCTTGGTGATTGGCGAATCCGGGCCGTCGAGCCGGGCGGTCAGATTGACCACCTCGGCGGCGAGTTCGTGCATCTGCTCGCGCAGCAAAGCGGCATCGGGCAATTCAGCGCCCGCCGCCCCCGGCTTCGACCGTTCGAGCGCCGAAAGGTCGGTCTTGAGCTTCTTGTTCTCGCGCGCCAGCTCGGCCAGCCTGTCTTCCAGCCGCTCGCGGGCCGCATCCAGCTTGGCGATGGCCTTCTCGATCTCGCCGTCCCTGCCGCCAGCCGCCTCGGCCGCGACAAGCGCCTGGGGAAACTGCCGCAGCCGCGCAAGCTCCTTTTCCCGGCGGTCGAGCTTGTCGTCACGGTCAGCCAGCTTTGCCATCAGGCGCTCCAGTTTCCTGTTCAGATCGGCGGATTTCTTCTTCTCGTCATTCAAGGCACTTTCCGCCAGCCGGCTCTGCACTTCCATCTGCTGGCGGCGCTGGACCGCGTTTTTGTGCTGCTCGCGCAGCGCCGTCAGGTCGTCAGCCAGTTTCTCCCGTTCGGATTCCCGCGCGACCAGTTCGATCTGGCGGCTGCTGGCGGAGAAACTGGCCTCGTCATACATCTGGCCCAGCCGCTCGATTTCGAGCGATCGTTCGGCGGCGACCCGCTCGCTGCCGGCCAGCTTGTCGGACAGGGTTTTCACCTGTTCCGCGTGCTGGCGCAGTTCGACCTCCAACGCTTCGTTCCCGCGCTGAAGACCGGCAAGCGCCTGATCCTGCGCGGCGCGTTCGCCATCGAGGGTCGTCAACGCCTCGCGCGAACGCCCGATCTCCACCAGTTGTTCGGCCGATTTCTCGCGAAATGTCTTGATCGTCATTTCCAGCTTGCGGACCGACATGGCGAATTCGGCGCGCAAGCGATCCTTGTCGGCCTGTATTTCCGAAAGCGTCAGCGGCAGTGCGCCTTCGATACGCCGGCGCGTCAGCGCCACGGCCCGGCGCCAGATGGCGGGCGCGACCAGCAACGCCAGGAAGCCGGCGCACAAAAACCCAAGCGCGAAGAATAAAATGGGCTGGACCAAGACGCTTTACCCGTTGTGGATGACGCCCGCCGCGGCGGGCGCTGGACTGTGCCACGTTCGTGCACGGAAAATCCAGTGCGCGGGTTTGAGCCCGACCGATAAATGCGGGCTGACAATCGTCAGCTCAAAACGGATTCCATGTCGGCTTGTCGGTAAGCTTGAGGTAACCGAGATTGACGCCGAGCCGCGCACCGACGCCGGTGCGGATTGGCACCAGAAGCATATTATTGTTCTTGAGCACGTTGAAGCCGACGCCGGCAACCACATAGGCCGAGCCCGCCACGCCGCCGAAGCGGTTATAGATCGAACTGACGTCGTCCAGATTATAGACGAGCATCATCACCCGCGATCCCTCGCCGCCAAAATCCCAGCCGAGCGACGGGCCTTGCCAGAAGGTTTTGTGATCGCCGGCATTTTTCGTGTAGAGCGTGCCCTCGCCATAGGTAAGGCCACCGATCAGGGCACCGGACCCCTCTTCTCCCAGCAAATAGCCGTTTGGCAGGCCGTAGGAAGCGAAAATCTTTTCCACCACGCTGGCCAGGCCGCCGGATGTGGCGCCGAAGAACTTGTGGCCGGAATCGATGATCTCCTGTGCGGTATATTCCTGCGCCTGCGAAGCGGAGGCGGAAATGCCGTAAAAACCGGCAAGAGCGATCATCATTGTAATGACGCGGAAAAAATTCCGGTCGCAGTATCGGGAAAACATGCTTCCAATCTCCGTCAGGGAGCGCTTTCGCCGACGCCTCACCCTTGCCGACTCTTGAGCGGTCGCTTCGGGCATTGATAGTTGCAAACTATGCCGTAATCCTTTTTCAACCATTAAACTTGCACATGAACATGGCGGTACAAAGGCCGCCCGGCAGGGCTCTAGGGGGGAGCGCCGAAATCTCCGAAGACGTATTGCTCATAAAACCTATTTTGGATTTGTCGCCGCTTTGACCCGCGCGGTATACCCGGCAAAGTTCGGGACTGCGTGATTCGGGCGGTGTAGCGCTTCGATCGAATATCCACTCCGCAGATTTGCGACCTTTCACGGGGATTATTGTCAATGGCCGATCTTTTCACGCTATCCGCTCCCGACCTCGCAGCGTTGCTGTGCAGCCGCGTCTGCCACGACATCATTTCCCCGGTGGGCGCAATCAACAACGGTCTGGAACTCCTCGACGAGGGCGGCGCCGACGAAGACGCCATGAACCTCATCCGCCAGAGCGCGCGCAATGCGTCCGCCAGGCTGCAATTCGCCCGCATTGCCTTCGGCGCCGCCGGCTCCGCCGGTATGCTGATCGATACCGGCGACGCCGAGGCCGTCGCCACGGCCTTCCTCAAGAACGAAAAGCCGGAACTCGACTGGACCGGAACGCGCGCCCTGCTGCCCAAGAACAAGGTCAAGCTGCTGCTCAACCTGATCCTGGTGGCCAATGCCTCGATCCCGCGCGGCGGCCGCCTTTCAGTCGCCCTCGAAGACACCGAGACCCAGCCGCGCTTCACTCTTACGACCAGCGGCCCAATGCTGCGCGTGCCGCCGAAATTCCTCGAACTCCACTCCGGCACCCAACCGGAGGAGCCGATCGACGCCCATTCGGTGCAGCCCTATTATACGCTGCTCCTGGCGCGCGAAGCCGGCATGACCATCTCGATCCACGCCACGGCCGAGGAGATCGTGCTGACCGCCGCCTGATCCGGGCGGCAGTCACAAAAATCGTCCATCCCCAAACGGCAGCGTTTTCGAAAACTTTACCTAAACGCTTTCCCGCTTCTTTACCCGGCCCGTTTACACTTCCGTCCAGATACTCGGCATTGTGGTCTTGCGGGTAAAGAGGGGTGGGGAAATGAAGCGCTGTATGTTCGTCGACGATTCGAGCGTCATCAGGAAAGTTGCCAAACGCATCCTCGGCGGACCGGACATGTTGGTGATCGAAGCTTCCACCGGCCCCGAAGCGCTTGAAATGTGCGCGGCCGACATGCCCGACATCGTTGTCGTGGATGGAACCCTGGAGGATATGCAGGCGGTGGAATTCATCCGCAGCGTGCGGACTCTCGAAACCGGAGCCACCCCGCAAATCCTGATTTCGCTGACCGAAGTCGACATCGGCGCCATCATGCGGGCCAAGCGCGCCGGCGCGCAGGGCTATCTGCTCAAGCCCTTCAACCGATCGCAACTGATCGAACGCTTCCGCATGCTGAACGCCGCATGATTTTTCGGTAACCCCGCCGGAAAACCCGTCATCAAAGCAAAAAAGCCCGGCATGCCGGGCTTTTTTGTACGATCGGTGCCCGGATTGTCAGGCGCTTTCGCGAATATCCTCGGGCTCGCGCAGCACATAGCCGCGACCCCATACGGTCTCGATATAGTTCTGGCCGCCGGAAGCGGCATCCAGCTTCTTACGCAGCTTGCAGATGAAGACGTCGATGATTTTCAGTTCCGGCTCGTCCATGCCGCCATAGAGATGGTTGAGGAACATTTCCTTGGTAAGCGTGGTGCCCTTGCGCAGCGAGAGCAGTTCCAGCATCTGGTATTCCTTGCCGGTCAGGTGCACGCGCTGGGTGCTGACCTCGACCGTCTTGGCATCCAGGTTCACGACCAGTTCGCCCGTGGTGATGACCGACTGGGCATGTCCCTTCGAACGGCGCACGATGGCATGGATGCGGGCAACCAGTTCGTCCTTGTGGAACGGCTTGGTCATATAATCGTCGGCGCCGAAGCCGAGGCCGCGCACCTTGTCCTCGATGCCGGCCATGCCGGAGAGAATCAGGATCGGCGTCTTCACCTTGGAAAGACGAAGTGTCCTCAAGACCTCATAGCCCGACATATCAGGAAGGTTAAGGTCGAGGAGAATGATATCGTAGTCGTAAAGCTTGCCGAGATCGACGCCTTCCTCACCGAGGTCCGTCGTATAGACATTGAAGCTTTCGGATTTCAGCATCAATTCGATGCTCTGTGCGGTTGCACTGTCGTCTTCTATCAGCAGAACGCGCATCTCATTCCCCTTTTCTGCCATCGGTCCGTCTATGAGCCGTCCGGGACCGGAGCAGCGATTACCTGGTCGAAAGCTGCCACTTAATGGTTAACAAAACCTAATTACGCACCCAAAGCGATACCAGATTTTTTAACCAATTTCTACACTCACTTGAATCCAATGCGGAATCGACACTCTAACCCGCTCATCTGAAACATTAAAAAGCTGAGCTAAGTGACTCTGCGGACTCATTGGCGGGTCTTTCCATCCTGAACAGGAATTTTTACCACCCCTTAAGTCCTGCCCCCTATGATTAACAATGCCCGTAAACGAATGGTTACCGGCATGAAAAAACTTTAGGATTTTGTTTCCCATAGCTCGGGGAAAGCCGGGGGAAACACAGGGGACAGAGCCTTTTGGGGCCGTTTGGACGCTATGTGCGTGAGTGCGTTTGCTGGAGTACCAAGTCATGAAGTCACGTGAGAACCTGGTTCGGCTGAAACAGTTTCAGGTGAACGACAAGCGGCGGCAGCTGCTGCAGCTCGACATGATGATCGCTGAATTCGAGCGCATGGCCGGCGAACTGGAACTGCAGATCGCCGCCGAAGAAAAAAAGGCCGGCATCACCGACATCCACCATTTTGCCTATCCAACCTTCGCCACGGCGGCGCGGCTGCGCCGCGACAACCTCAGGAATTCCCAAGCCGACCTCGCCCAGCAGCGAAGCGTCGCCGAATCATTACTCGGCGAAGCTGAAGCGGAGCTTTCCAAGGCGGAGATGCTTGAATCGCGCGACACCAAGGTTCGCGAAGTCGAAGTGAACAGCCGCAGCGCTATGATCGGGTAAAGAAGCAGCACCCGTTTCGCAAAACCGGCAGGCGTAGATAAGCAAAAAGGGCGCGGCTCACCGCACCCATAAAGTTTCCGGCGGAGACATTCGCCCGCACGCGCCATCCCCAGCCTTGTGCCGGGGGCCAGCTATTTCTTCCTTAAGACACTGAAACGCCTGACGTTATCACCGCGGGCGTTAACCCCGGACGAGCCCGAATATGACAGGAGCGGGCGCAAGGCCCGCCGACCAGCGTAGGCGGCCAGCAATGCCGCCGGTGTCGATACCGTCAGTGCCGGTATTGCTGGATGCGCGTCGTGCGCAGCCCGGCCAGCCCGTATTCGTCGATGGAGGCCTGCCAGGACAGAAATTCTTCCGTCGTCAGCTTGTAGCGCTGGCATGCTTCCTCAAGGCTGAGCAACCCACCTCTCACGGCAGCGACGACTTCCGCCTTGCGCCGGATAACCCAGCGACGCGTATTGGTCGGCGGCAGATCGGCAATGGTAAGAGGGCTGCCGTCAGGCCCGATAACATATTTGACTCGCGGTCTAATCAGATCGGTCATCGTACTCTCTACTAAAAACTCAAAGACCCAATCCCCACCACATTACGGCCACAGCTTTAAAATTTGCCTAAGCCCACCCTAATGGATAGGTAAGGATCATGAATGCCGCGTTAGGGTTTTCGGCGGCATTTGAACCAACGCGCACAAAGCCATCGTCATAGCTCCTGCCCGGCATGCCAGTGCTGGCGAAGCGTGCAAGCTTGGCCTATATTCGCCGCATCGTTCGGACCTTGAACCCGAATTGTTGAGAATACGGACTTGACCATGAACAGCCTCGACCTTCCCGCACGCCCCGAAAACACGCGCATCGTGGTGGCGATGTCGGGCGGCGTCGATTCTTCCGTCGTCGCCGGGCTACTCAAGCACGAAGGCTACGATGTCGTCGGCGTGACGCTGCAGCTTTACGACCATGGCGCGGCAACCCATCGCGCCGGTTCCTGCTGCGCCGGGCAGGATATCGACGACGCCCGCCGCGTCGCCGAAACGCTGGGCATCCCGCATTACGTGCTGAATTACGAGAAGCGCTTCCGCGAGGCCGTGATCAATCCATTCGCCGCAAGCTACATGGCCGGCGAGACGCCGATCCCCTGCGTGGCCTGCAACCAGACAGTCAAGTTCGCCGACCTCCTGTCCACCGCGCAGGAACTGGAGGCGGATGCGCTGGCAACGGGCCATTATATCCGCTCCCGCGCCAACGGCGCCCACCGCGCCCTCTACCGGCCGGTCGATACCGATCGCGACCAGAGCTATTTCCTGTTCGCCACGACGCAGGCGCAGATCGATTATTTGCGCTTCCCGCTAGGCCACCTGCCGAAGCCAGAGGTGCGCGCCATCGCCGAAGAAATGGGCCTGTCGGTCGCCGCCAAGCATGACAGTCAGGACATCTGCTTCGTGCCACAGGGAAAATACTCCGACGTTATCGCCAAGCTCAGGCCGACGGCGGCCAATCCCGGCGATATCGTCCATATCGACGGACGCGTCCTCGGCCATCATGACGGCATCCTGCGCTATACGATCGGCCAGCGGCGCGGCATCGGCGTCGCCTCGGGCGAACCGCTTTACGTCGTGCACCTGGATGCCGAAAACGCCCGCGTCGTCGTCGGCCCGCGCGAAGCGCTGGAGACGCATAAAATCTATCTGCGCGATATGAACTGGCTGGGCGACGGCGCCCTGTCCGACATTCCGGCCGGCGGGCTCGAACTGTTCGCCAAGGTGCGCTCGACGCGTCCGCCCCGCCCCGCCGTACTGCAACACCGTGACGGCGCGGTGTGGGTCGAACTGACCGACGGCGAGTCCGGCATCGCGCCGGGCCAAGCCTGCGTGCTTTATTCCGACGACGGCAACGAGGCGCGCGTCTTCGGCGGCGGCTTCATCGCGCGAGCCGAGCGCAGCGCCGACGCCGAAGCGCTGCTGAAGCGGCTGGCCGCCAATCCGGCCCATATCGCTGCCGAGTAGGCACGCCAACCGGAAAACCCGGCCTGTCTTGCTGGCTTGATTATCCTGCCGGATGAGCTGTGGAATGGAACCGGCCGGACTTCAGCGGCGGCGCTTGTCGTGCTTGACCGTGCCCGCAGTCAGCACTTTCAGCACCATGATCGCTTCCCGGCCGTCCGTGCGTGGTTCGGCCCGCGTCTCGATGCACTGGATGAAGTGTTCCAGTTCGCGCGTCAGCGGCATACCCTGCTCGACCGCCACATAGGACGGTTCGTTGGCGGTGAAGGCCCATTGGCCGCTGTCTTGCCAGACGGCGTGGCGATAAACGGCAAGCTTGCGCTCCCACGGCTCGACGTCGTCGAACACCGCCATCGCCTTGGTGCCGACCACCGTCAGCCGGCGCTCCCGGTAGGGATTGAGCCGGGAAGCGAAGAGGTGACCGGAAAGGCCGTGTGGAAAACGCATATGGAGATGGGCGAAATCGCTCAAATTGTCGAGGATGGCCGCGCCCTCGCCATGGACCTCCAGCGGCTCGGTGCCGGTGATAGCCAGGATCATCGACAGGTCGTGCGGCGCCAGATCCCACAGCGCATCGTTTTCGGTGTGGAATTTGCCTAGGCCCAGCCGGTGCGAGTGGATGTAGCGCACCTCGCCCAGTTCGCCCTTGTCGATCAGCGCCTTCAGAGTCTCGAACGCCGGGTGGAAGCGCAGCACATGGCCGACCATATAGACGCGGCCATTGTCATGGGCCGCTTTCACCGCGCGCTCGGCATCGGGGACGGTCAGCGCGACTGGCTTTTCGACCAGCACGTCCTTGCCGTTTTCCACCGCGCGCACGGCGGTATCGGCGTGGAATTGCGGCGGCAACGCCATGACGATGGCGTCGACGTCGTCGCGGGAAAACAGCGCTTCCGGCTCGATCGCCAGGCAATCCTGCTCGCTGGCAAACCCTTCGGCCCGCGCGGAATTGACGTCTGAAACCGCGTACAGCGCCCCCAACGCCTTGAGGGTCCGGATATGGTTGCTCCCCCAATATCCGCACCCGAGAACTGCAATGCGTGGTTTCATCAATGACAAGCTCGAAAATTTCGTGGCTGACACATAGCGGCGCAGCCCTTCGAAC
Source organism: Mesorhizobium sp. (assembly GCA_049647745.1). Taxonomy (GTDB): domain Bacteria; phylum Pseudomonadota; class Alphaproteobacteria; order Rhizobiales; family Rhizobiaceae; genus Mesorhizobium. The sequence continues at coordinate 23,269 of JBARYG010000094.1, read as the reverse complement.
TCAACCCCGGCCGCTGTGTCGAAAATAAGCCCGGTCGTTTTTTCGCGGGCAGCGATTATGCTCGCCCATGCCCGCTTCGAAGCTTGACAGGTCAAGGCTTGCAACATTATATCCGCCCGACCTTGGCGAACACCTCGATCTGCCCCGGCATTTCGAGCTTTTTGCCGCCCTGGCGGGATAGCTCAGTTGGTTAGAGCACGGGAATCATAATCCTGGGGTCGGTGGTTCGAGTCCACTTCCCGCTACCATCGCTTCATTGATTACAATGCCCTTCAGAGCGCCGCCGCCGACCGAGGAGAGTGACGAAGAGGCTTGCGCTCACCTTATGAGACGGGACACCCTCTCGCCGACCTTATCCACTGTCGGGCACCCGATGACGACACGGATGTCGTTGTAGTCCTGGTCGGTCCAGCCGCTCCCCGGAGGGCGGTCCTCCCATCCGTAGTACATATATTTTCCAGGAGAGCAGGTTTTCGTGGTCCGCTGGGGGGTTCGACCCGTGCCTTCGGGGATGATGCCGCCCTTGCTCTTGCCGACACACTCCTCCACCTTGTTGCAAAGGACGGTCTCGAGAATGTCCTTGTTGCCCAGGTCGTAATGTTCCGCGCCGCCGTCGAGCGTCGTGTCGGTGTAGTATTCGTACCGCTCCGAATATTTGGAAGTCCAGGCAGCGGGATTGGTCCTGGAGTCCCGGACGTTCACCAGCTTGTAGCTCATGATTTCGCCGGCCGCACATTCGGGCATGGTATAATGGTAGACGGTTCCGGCATTGTCCGCGATGACCGTCATCTGCGATCTGCCCTGCGTGTCCTCTTCGACCGGACTGGGCGAGTTACCGTGCTTTCCGCCCTTGCCCTGCTTACCCTTTTTTGGCGGCTGGTAATTCGGATCGAAGCAATAGACGGAAATCTGATTGTAGTCCGAGGCGTCGGGGTCAAGCTCCGTGACCGTGGGTGGCTTGTACTGGAACTTCGGCTCCGCGACACGGACTACGGCGGTTGCGCCGATGCCCACGCTATCTGGAAAGCCGGGGACGGCAGCCAGAAACGTCACCGGGACCTTGCCGGTTGCCGTCACCCTGAAATCGGTTCCCGACAACCATTCACCTTTCACTTCCAGCTTGTCGATCCAAGCATGCGGCCCGTACCGCATCGCTATCGCCTCGCGCATGAAATTCAGGTGCGGGGCCGGGTCGCCTGTCGGACCATCATGCGAGCCGTTGAACGCCGCTACGTCGGCACTGTCCTGCACGAACCCTTGTACGTTCGTCGCCCGGACATAATCGACCGCGACCCCCACGGACGCCAGGACCGGCATAATCGCAACAGCAAACGTCACAGCAAAATTGCCGCTCTCGCACTCCCAAAAATTCTTCATGCGATCCCCCAGAGCCGGGGGCTGTATATGCGCCAACCCGCTAAAATAGGGTGTACGATCGAAAAATTTCAAAAAGGCATGGGTAACAGGCAGTAACTGCCCATTTCATGCCACTGTGCGAGCAGGCTGTAGCGGCGAGCGCTTCCTGCGGCTGCCGATGCGGCCCGCCGCAGGGGCGGCAGCGCGGTTGTCTGCCTGCTCCTTTTCCAAAAACAACCAGTCGATGAACACTTGTACGATGGGCGCCGCCTTCATCTCGTTGCGGCAGACGACATAGAAATCGTCGGCGGCCGGCACGGACAGGCCGAAAGGCGCGACCAGTTGCCCCTTGGCCAGCAGTTCGCTGGCGGTCACCGTATCGCCCAACGCCACGCCATGGCCGTGGGTGGCTGCCTCGATCGACAGGCGCGCATCGACCATATAGTGGCGTTTGCCGCGTTCGAGATAGAGCGCGTCGGCAGCCACCAGCCAGGTGCGCCATTCGCGTCCGTCATCGCCATGCAGCAACGTGTGATCGGCAAGGTCGCGTACGCTGCGGATCGGCCGGTTGTTGATCAGCGTCGGGCTGACCACGGGAAACAGTTCGAGGCTCGACCATTTGCGCACGAAGCAGTCGGCCCAGTTGCCATCGCCATAATGCAGGCACAGGTCGATGTCGGGTGAGCGGATGTCCAGCGCGTCGTTGGAACCGATCAGGGTCAACCTGATGTCGGGGTATCGCGCGGTGAAGCTGCCGAGCCTGGGGATCATCCACAAGGACAACAGTGCCGGCACGCACGACACCGAAAGGGCGCCCGTACTGGCCGGGCGCGTCAGCCGCTGGGTGGCCGCGGCGATGCCGTCGAAGGCATCCGATACGGCCGGCAGCAACTCGGCCCCGTGCGGCGTGAGCTTCAGCCGCCGGCCCGCGCGCTCGAACAGCTTTATGCCGAGCGCGCCCTCCAGCGCCCTGACCTGATGGCTGATCGCGCAGTGGGTGACGTTCAGTTCCGCAGCCGCCTTGGTCAGCGAGGCGTGGCGCGCCGTGGCCTCGAAGGCGCGCAGCGGATTGAGCGGCGGCAATCGCTTGGACATGTCCCACCTATTGTGAGTTTTTCTCACACGATCGCCTATAACAATATCAATTGATTTTCCACTCGGCGTCTCCGACAATTCCTTGAGGCATTCACGACAAGACAGGATTTGAGGCGGGAGGAGCCTTTCGCGCACCGGCATTCCGGCAGTGCCGAGGCGGCCCGCGTGGAGGAGACACGACAATGAGTTTCGATCGCAGCAAACTGGACGCGTTGCGCAGCAAATATGGCGAGAGCCATGGCGGCCAACTGTTCGACCCGAAATTCGCACGCGTCGCAGACAAGATTTTCTCCAAGAGCGGCACGCGCGTCGCTCCCTATGCGGGAATGCCGACGCTTCTCGACGCGCCATACCGGGAAATCTCGGCGGAAAATCCGGATTTCGGCGATCTCCAGGTGGCGATGATCGGCATCCCGATGGATCTCGGCGTCACCAACCGCACGGGCTCGCGCTTCGGCCCGCGCGCGCTGCGCGCCATCGAGCGCATCGGCCCCTACAACCACGTGCTCGACTGCGCGCCGACCTATGAACTCAAGGTCGCCGATATCGGCGACGTTCCGTTCCAGAGCCGCTACCGGCTCGAGCTCAGCCATGACGACATCGAAAAGCGTATCAACCAGATCGTCGATGCCGGAGTTATCCCGCTATCGGTCGGCGGCGACCATTCGGTCACCCATCCGATCATGAAGGCGGTTGGCAAGAAGCAGCCGGTCGGCATGATCCATATCGATGCCCACTGCGACACCGGCGGCGCCTACGACCTGACCAAGTTCCACCATGGCGGCCCGTTCCGCAATGCGGTGCTCGACGGCGTGCTCGACCCGACCCGCACCATCCAGATCGGCATTCGTGGCTCGTCGGAATACCTGTGGGAGTTCTCCTACGAATCCGGCATGACCGTGATCCACGCCGAGGAAGTCACCGGGCTCGGCATCCCTGCCATCATCGAGCGGGCGAAGAAGATCGTCGGCAACGGCCCGACCTACATTTCCTTCGACGTGGACAGCCTCGATCCGTCCTTCGCGCCCGGCACCGGCACGCCGGAAATCGGCGGGCTGACGACACGCGAAGCGCTCGACCTGCTGCGCGGCCTGAAGGGCCTCAACATCGTCGGTGGCGACGTGGTCGAAGTAGCGCCCCAATACGACGCCACCACCAACACGGCGCATGCCGGCGCGCAGATGCTGTTCGAAATCCTCAGCCTGATGGTGTTCAGCCCGGCGCTCCGCAAGAGTGCCTGATTTCCGACGCATGATCCCAAGGGCGGCCATCGACCTGGAAGCAATGGCCGCTTCAACAACGATCATTCCAGAAGGGAACACAAAAAATGAAACTCCACCGGAAACTCGCATCGCCCGCCGCCGCCCTGTTCCTCGTTGCTGGTACAGTCTTCGGCATCGCCTCCCCAGCCAATGCCGACGCGCTCGCCGACATCACCAAGGCCGGCGTCATCAATGTCGGCGTGTTCGCCGATTTCCCGCCCTTCTCCTCGGCCAGCGCCGACATGAGCCTCAAGGGCTATGACATCGATGTCGCGCAATACATCGCCGACACGCTCAAGGTGAAGCTCAACCCGGTCGCCGTCACCGGCCAGAACCGCATCCCCTACCTTAACGACCACCGCGCCGACATCCTGATGAGCGTCGGCTATTCGAAGGAACGCGCCGAGGTCATCGACTTCGCCGCCGCCTACGCGCCCTACTACATCGCCGTGATTGGCCCGGCCGCCATGAGCGTCAAAGGCAAGGAAGACCTTTCCGGCAAGACCATCGCCGTCAATCGCGGCACACTGGAAGACACCTCGCTGACCGAGGCAGCCCCTGCCGATGCCGACATCAAGCGCTTCGACAACTACAACGCCGTCATCCAGGCCTTCATCTCCGGCCAGACGCAGTTGATGGTCGTCGGCAACGACGTCGGCGCGCAGGTGCTGGCGCGTCAGGAAGCGCTGAAGCCCGAGCAGAAGTTCCAGCTTCTGACCTCGCCCTCGCATATCGGCCTCAACAAGAACGAAGAAGCGCTGAAGAAGGCGGTCAACGATGCCGTCGCCAAGATGCTGGCAGACGGCAAGCTGAACGAAAGCTCGCAGACCTGGCTCAAGACGCCGCTCAATCCCGATAATCTCAAGGACTGATACCTTGTCCTACAGCCTCGATTTTGGCTGGCTCTACGGCGCGTTGGGCGCCATCGGACGCGGCGCCGCCATGACGGTCTTCCTGATCGTGGTGACGACGCTGGCCGGCATCCTGATCAGCGTGCTGGCCGCAGCCGGTCGCCGCAGCGGCTACAAATGGCTGCGGCAGGCGATCGGCGTCTATGTCGAGGTCATCCGCAACACGCCGTTCCTGGTGCAGTTGTTCTTCATCTTCTTCGGTCTGCCCAGCATGGGAATCCGGCTCGACCCGGTCATGGCGGCGATCGTCGCCATGACCCTGAACATGGCCGCCTACACCACCGAGATCGTCGGCGCGGGGCTGGATGCGGTGCCGCTCGGGCAGCGCGAAGCCGCCAGTGCGTTGGGCTTGCGTCCGCGCCTGGTGTTCGTCAAGATCGTGCTGCCGCAGGCGTTGAAGGTGATTTTTCCGGCGCTCACCAGCCAGGTGGTGATCATGATGCTCGAATCCGCCGTCGTCTCTCAGATCGCCGTGCGTGACCTCACTTACGAGGCCGACATGCTGCAGGCGCGCACGTTTCGCGCTTTTGAGACCTATCTGGTCATCACGCTGGTCTATCTCGGCCTGTCGGTGGTTGTGCGCCGCGTGCTGGTCGCCGTCGGTCGCCGCACGCTGTCGGCGGGTGTGACATGATCGAGTTCACCTTCTGGGGTATCCTGCGAAACCTTTTGTTCGCCACGCGCTGGACGATCCTGCTTTCGGTCGCCGCCTTCATCGGCGGCACCGTGGTCGGCATCCTCATCCTGATGCTGCGCATTTCAAAGCGGCATTGGGCGCGGCGCTTCGCCAGCGGCTACATCGCGCTGTTCCAGGGCACGCCGCTTCTGATGCAGCTTTTCCTGATGTTCTTCGGCCTGCCGATGCTGGGCTTCCGCATCGAACCGTGGACGGCCGCAGTGCTGGCGCTGACCTTTTTCGCCAGCGCCTATCTGGCCGAAATCTGGCGCGGCGGCGTCGAGGCGTTGCCGCTCGGCCAGTGGGATGCCGGCGCCAGCCTCGGGCTGCACCGGGTGCAGGAGCTGCGCCTCGTCATCCTGCCGCAAGCTTTCACTATTACCCGTGCGCCGGTCGTCGGCTTCCTGGTGCAGCTTATCAAGGGAACCGCGCTGACCTCGATCATCGGCTTCGACGAACTGTTGAGAACGTCCAACGCTATTACCAACGCGACTTTCGAGCCGTTTACCGTCTATGGGCTGGTCGCGGTGATCTTCTTCGTGCTTTGCTATCCGCTGACGCAATATGCGCGCACATTGGAAAAACGCGCGCTAGCGCTCTGAAGGCGCACACCATGAAATCCGGCACTGTGCCGGGCCAAGGAGGAAAGACCATGAAAACCATCCTGAACGGAAACCTGAACCGGCGCGGCGTGCTGGGCGCCGGCATCGCCGCTGCCGGCGTGCTCGCCATGCCGTCGATCCTGCGCGCGCAGGACAAGTCGCTGAAAGTCGGCGTCTATGGCGGCTACTTCAAGAAATCCTTCGACGAGCACATTTTCCCGGCCTTCACCAAGGCGACCGGCATTGCCGTGGAATCGGTCGCCGAGCCGACCGGCGAAGCCTGGCTGGTGCAGCTGGAGCAGGCCGCCAAGGCCAACCAGGCCCCGGCCGACATCTCGATGATGTCGCAGGTGGCAACACTCAAGGGCATGTCGACCGAACTGTGGCAGCCGCTCGACATGGCAAAGATCAAGCATGCCGACGACCTGCTCCCGCGCTTCATCAACAAATATCCGGACGGGCGCGTCTGCGGCATCGGCGCGGTGGCGTGGTACATCACGCTGGTCACCAACACCGACGTCTACAAGGAAGCGCCGACCTCGTGGGCGGCGTTCTGGGACAAGGCCAATGCCGACAAGCTCGGCCTTCTGGCGCTTGTTTCCAACTCCTTCCTGCTCGAAGTGACGGCCAAGACCTTCATGGGCAGCACCAACGCGCTCGATACCGAAGAAGGCCTGAACAAGGCGTTCGAGAAGCTCGCGGAAGTGAAGCCGAACGTGCGCCTGTGGTACCGCGACGAGGCGCAGTTCGAGCAGGCGCTGAAATCGGGCGAAATCCCGATGGGCCAGTATTACCACGACGTCACCGGGCTTGCGATCGCCGATGGCTTCCATGTTCGCTCGACCTTCCCGAAGGAGGGCGGCATCCAGGACTCGGGCAGCTGGGTCATTTCGCGCGCCTCGACCAAGGCCGAGGAGGCCCATACCTTCATCGATTATATGAGCCAGCCCGCCCAGCAGGGGTTGATGTCGCGCAAGGTAGGCACCGCACCGACGCTCAAGCGCGCAGTGCTCGACCTCACCGACAAGGAATTCGCGGCGGTGTCGTCCGAAATCGAGCCGATCATCCCGCGCTACGACCTCTATACGACCAAGGCCGACTGGCTGAACCAGAAATGGACCGAGATGATCGTCGGCTGAAGCCGTCGCCTGCCTTAACCACGCGTCCTTGGCCTGACCTCCCCCCGTGAACGACGGGGGGAGGTCGCCCGCCTTTCGCAATCGGAGCAATCGGCTCATGTCCGGTCTTTCCCTCAACGCCATCACCAAGACGTTCGGGCCTTTCACCGCCGTCGACAACGTCGCGCTGAATGTGCCGAATGGCAGCTTCGTGTGCCTGCTCGGCCCCTCCGGCTGCGGCAAGACCACACTGCTCAGGATGATCGCCGGGTTGGAAGAGCCGACCGGCGGCCGGATCGTGCTGGACGGAGAGGACATCACCCCGCTGCCGACGCACAAGCGCAATCTCGGCATGGTGTTCCAGTCGCTGGCGCTGTTTCCGCATCTGTCGGTGGGCGGCAACATCGCCTATGCGCTGCGCATCCGTGGCGTGGCCAAGGAAGCGCAGAAAAAACGCGTCGACGAACTTCTCAACATGATCGCCCTGCCCGGCTTCGCCGATCGACCGGTGGCGAAACTTTCCGGCGGCCAGCGCCAGCGGGTGGCGATTGCCCGTGCGCTCGCCCTGTCGCCGAAACTGTTCCTGCTCGACGAACCGCTGTCGGCGCTCGACGCCAAGCTGCGCGAGGCCATGCAGGTTGAACTGCGGCAATTGCAGCAGCGGCTCGGCATCACCACCATCGTCGTCACCCACGACCAGCGCGAGGCGATGACCATGGCCGACCTCGTCGTGGTCATGGGCAAGGGCAGGATCCTGCAAGTCGCGCCGCCCGTCGAAATCTACCGCAAGCCGGCCGACGCCTTCGTCGCCGACTTCATCGGCAGCACCAACCTCCTGCCCGTGGAAACGGACAGCACCGGCCGGGTCACCGTGCTCGGCACCACCATGGTCGGGGTCGCCATGCCGGCCGGCCTGTCGAAGGCGTCACTTTCGGTGCGGCCGGAAGACGTTCACCTGACAGCGCCCAGCGCAGGCGCGCTCACCGGAACGGTGACCTTCGTGCGCGATCTCGGCGGCACCATCGAAACCTTCGTGGAAGCCGGCGGCGTGACCCTCGTCGCGGTTGCCACGCCGCGCGAACGGCCGAACGTCACGGTCGGCCAGAGCGTCGGCATCGTCCTGCCGCCGGAAAGCTGCGTGGTGCTGAAGCCATGAGACGCGAGCCACCCAAGACGCTTGCCGACTACACGCCGCTGGTGTTTCCGGGGCTGATGCTGGTGGTGTTCTTCATCGTGCCGTTCTCGACCATGATCGCGGTGAGCTTCTTCAAGCGCAACCCGGCCGGTTTCTACACGCCCGATTTCGTCTTCGACAATTACGCGCGCTTCCTGTCGGTGTTCTTCGGCGGCGTGCTCGGCTTCTCGCTGATGCTGGCGATCATGGTCGCGCTCTGCTGCGTCGCCATCGCCTTTCCCTTCACTTACCTTTTGACCCAGCGTTCGCGAAAGGTGCAGACGCTGTGGCTGGTAGGCCTGCTTTCGGTGTTGTCGCTGTCGGAAGTCATCATCGGCTTTGCTTGGTCGACGCTGTTTTCGCGCACCGCCGGCATCACCAACCTGCTCGTCGCAATCGGCTTAATGGATCAACCGGTAGCGCTGCTGCCGAGCTTCGGCGCGGTGCTGACCGGCATGGTCTATCAGGCGCTCCCATACTCCGTCCTCGTGCTCTATCCGGCGCTGGTACGGCTCGACCCGACGCTGCTCGAAGCAGCACGGACCTTGGGCGCTTCCCCGGTCAGGGCCTTCTTCAACGTCGTGGCGCCGGCGCTTCGCAACACCATCGTAGCGACGTTGATCATGGTCTTCGTCTTCGCGCTCGGCTCCTACCTGTTGCCGCAGATTCTCGGCCGGCCGCAGAACTGGACGCTGTCGGTGCTGATCACCGATCAGGCAATCTACCAGTCCAACATGCCGTTCGCGGCGGCGATGGCGGTGTTCCTGGTGCTGATCTCACTGGCTCTGGTCGGGCTGACGCTGCTCATCGGCAGGCGGGAGAACGCGCTATGATCGAGACCTTCCTGCGTCGTCTCTATTTCACCGCCGTGGCGCTATTTCTCGCCGCCCCGCTGGTTGTCGTCGCCGGCGTTTCGTTCAACGCCAAGCAGACGCTGGCCTTTCCGCCGGTCGGCTTTTCGCTGGCTTGGTACGGCCAGATTTTTTCTGATCCTGAATGGCGGCTGGCGCTGATCCACTCGGTCACGCTGGCGCTGTGTTCGGCGGCGATCGCGGTGGCGATCGCGCTGCCGCTCGCCTGGTTCCTGTGGCGGCGCATCGCGCCATGGGCGAACGTGTTTCAGGTGTTGGGGCTGGCGCCCTTCATCCTGCCGCCGGTCATCACCGCGCTCGGCTTCCTCACCTTCTGGGCGACGGTCGGGCTGTTCGGCCAGTTCTTCACCGCCATCATCAGCCACGCCATCTTCTTCGTGACGCTGCCGCTGGTGACGCTGTCGCTCGGCTTCGCCTCCATCGATCGCGCGCTGGTCGAGGCGGCGGCCACCATGGGCGCGGACGACCGCACCGTGCTGAAGACCGTCGTGCTGCCGCTGATCCTGCCCTATCTGGTGTCCGGCTACGCCTTCGCCTTCGTGCTGTCGCTCAACGAATACATTATCGCCTATATGACCATCGGCTTCACCACCGAGACGTTGCCGATCAAGATTTTCAATGCGCTGCGCTATGGCTATACGCCGACCATGGCTTCGGTGTCGGTGTTCTTCGTCGTGGTGGCGGCACTAGTGTTCGGGTCGATCGCCCGCTTCGGCGACATCCGCAAACTGCTCGGGGCCATGGGTTCGGGAGACAAATGATGAAGATTGCAGCGCTCCAGATGCAGGCGGTAGCCGGCGATGTCGAAGCCAATCTCGTCCGCATCGAGGCGGCCATGCGCGACGCCGCCCGGCAGTGCGCCACGCTTTTGGTCGTGCCCGAGCTCGCCATCCCGGGCTATGGCGCGGGCGACGCGATGGCGGCACTGGCCGAAGAGCCGCAAGGCCCAGGCTGGCGGCGGCTTGCCGCAGTGTCGCAGGAAACAAAGGTCGCGGTTGTCGCCGGCTTTGCCGAGCGCGACGGCGAGGCCGTCTACAACAGCGCCCTGTTCGTGGATGGCGACAAACCGCCGAAAGTCTATCGCAAGTCGCATCTCTACGGCCCCTACGAACGGAGCCTGTTCAGGCCGGAAACGCCGACCTCCTGCCTTTTCGACCATGCCGGCATGAAGTTCGGCATGCTCATCTGCTATGATGTGGAATTCCCGGAAAACGTGCGGCGTCTGGCAATGGCCGGCGCGCAGGCAGTGCTGGTGCCGACGGCATTGCCCGCCAGCGATCATGACGAATTTATCGCGCGAAAGATGATCCCGGTCCGCGCGTTCGAAAACCAGGTCTTCGTCGCCTATGTCGACCATTGCGGCGCGGATGCGCTGGGTTCCTATGCAGGGCTTTCCGGCATCGCCGCCCCGGACGGCACCCTGCTGGCCGCAGCCGGAGCTACCGGCGAGGCTCTGCTGGTCGCCGCCCTCGATGCCGATGCTTTCGGGAATTCAGCCAAGCAGAACCCCTATCTCGCCGATCTCAGGTTCAACCAAGCCTGAGCATCAGCGGACATGGTGGGTTGGGCTTGAGGAACAAATATTCTCCATATTTGCGCCAAAGATTCTGAGAGGGGAGGAACCGGCGGCGCGCTTCGCCGCCAATTCCGATAAAACCGGGCAGTCGCCGAACAGGTTTTCGGCGTGCCGATGTGGTCAGGCCGCGTCGGGGATATCCGATTCCATGTCGAACACGCCTGCGGGCAGCGAGAGCGCCTTGGCGATCCTTTCGCGGTAGCCCTTTTCGAAACGGCGGCCTGCCTCGATCTGCTCGACCTCCTCGACGGTGAGGCCGCTGGTAATGGCTACGTCATCGATGGTGTAGCCTAGATACTCCCGGTATGCGCGGATGATGTGCGTGCCTGCCCCGATCGCATTCGACACGGCTTCAGGCAGCGTAAGAAGCTTTGAAGTAGTCATTTTTTCTCCAACAAGAGATCGGCTGCACGAAAACTCGAAACAGGCGCATGCCGATATGAAGGCTGATGTCAAAAAGCCCGATCCGGGCAACATCCTAAAGGGCGTAAGCTCTCAAATCAGGAGAGACGCTCGCGCAATATGGAGGCTGAAGGGCCGTCGATCAAGTCTGTGTCGAACTCTGGTGCCGCAAGCGGCTGGTGCAAAACGCCGATCAATCGCAATTCAGACGCCGAATGCCCGGTTTTCCGGGCAGGATGCCGCGCCACACAGCTAAACAAACATTTGTGATCCCCGGCGAAACCGGGGCCTGTTTTCCCTCTCAAGGCATCAGCGGCGTCTGCATCATCTCAAGATGCAGGGCCTTGCCGTCATAGGGGTGCGCCTCGCATACAGCCTCGTCCAGTTCGACGCCGAGGCCGGGTTCCGTAGACGGGATGACGTTGCCGTCCTGCCATTCGATCTTCTTTTTCAAAAGCGTGGCGTGGAAGCCGTCCCATTGCTTCAGCGATTCCAGGATGAGAAAGTTCGGCAGCGTGGCCGCAAGCTGAATATTGGCCGCCCCCACGATCGGCCCGCAATAGCAGTGCGGTGCGATCTGGATATGATAGGCCTCGGCCATGGCCGCGATCTTCTTGGTCTCCAGAATGCCGCCGGAGCGGCCGAGATCGGGCTGAAGGATAGTCGCGGCACGGTTTTCGATGACGCGGGCAAACTCGAATTTCGTCGTCAGCCGCTCGCCGGTGGCAATCGGGATTTTGGTGCCCCGCGCGACCTCGGCCATCACTTCCGGCATATCCGGTGGCACCGGCTCTTCGAACCACAGCGGATCATAGGGTTCGATTGCCGCGGCCATGCGTAGCGCGCCCGAGGCCGTGAACTGGCCGTGCGTACCGAACAGGATGTCGGCCTTATTGCCGACCGCTTCCCGGATGGCCTTCATCATGCGGGCCGAAAGGTCGATATCGTGAAGACGCGGCTGATGGCCGTCGAAGGCGGTGTAGGGGCCTGCGGGGTCGAGCTTTACGGCATTGAAGCCCTGTTTCACATAAAGGGCTGCGCATTCGGCCGCCATGTCGGGATCGTTGTAGACGTTCCTGCCATGGGCGTCCTCGGAATGAACGCTGCCGCTGTGCGGATAGAGATAGGTGTAGGAACGCAACGTCTCGTGCACCTGCCCGCCGAGCAGCTTATAGACAGGCTTACCCGCCTCCTTGCCGATAATGTCCCAGCAGGCGATTTCGAGTGCGGAAAAGCAGCCCATGGCGGAAACGTCCGGGCGCTGGGTGAAGCCGGAGGAATAGCAGCGGCGGAACAGGTTCTCGATATCGTGCGGGTCGCGGCCGACCAGATAGCGCTCGGCCATGTCCTCGATCATGCGGGCGGTGACATGGGCGGAGAAGGTGGCGTTATAGGCCTCGCCATAGCCGACGACGCCGCTATTCGTGGTCAGCTTGACGAAAATAAAATATTTGCCGCCGATGCCGGGAGGCGGATTGCCGACGACGAAGGTTTTTACGTCGGTGATTTTCATGGCCAATCCTCTCCCAGACGAAATATCCGAAACGACATGTCAAACACAGCACGGAAACTCACGACAAACTTCCATTCGAACGCCCTTTTTTACAAGACATTCCCCAAACTGCCGGTGAGGGCGCGGGCAGCCAGGGCAAGGGCAGTTTTTTCCTTGCCGCCCGCTCCGGTCCTGACCACAGTGCCGCCGCTCCCGAATCGGCTGGCAGCGTGGAAGACAGACATTGACCGCGAAGTGGAATTTCTGGATCGACCGGGGCGGCACCTTCACCGATGTCATCGGCTGCGATCCCGACGGCGTTTTGCATCCGCGTAAACTGCTGTCGGAAAACCCGGAAGCCTATCGCGACCCGGCGATTGCCGGCATTCGCGGCCTGCTCGGCCTGAAGCCGGACGAGCCTGTCCCGGCTGATCTCATCGGCGATATCCGCATGGGCACTACGGTCGCCACCAACGCGCTGCTGGAGCGCAAGGGCGACCGCGTGCTTTTGCTGATAACGAAAGGTTTTCGCGACGCGCTTAAGATCGCCTACCAGGCTCGGCCCGACATTTTCGCCAAGGAAATCATCCTGCCGGAGCAGATCTACGAGCGCGTCGTCGAGGTGAACGAGCGGGTGCGGGCTGATGGCTGCATCGAAACCCTACTCGACATTGCTTCCGTCCTGCCGGCCATCGAGCAGGCCAAGGCCGACGGCATCGATGCCGTCGCCATCGTCTTCATGCACGCCTGGAAATACCCCGACCACGAACAGGCCATGGCGAAAATCTGCCGCAAGCTCGGCTTCGGACAGGTGTCGGTCAGCCACGAGGCCTCGCCGCTGATCAAACTGGTAGGCCGCGGCGACACCACGGTCGTAGATGCGTATCTGTCGCCGATTCTTTCACGCTATGTCAGCCGGGTGGCAGAGGAACTGGGGGTAGCAGACAAGGACCGGGCGGAGCCCGCAAGCGCGACCGCGCGTCGGCCGTCATCGGCCGCCCTACGCCGCGACGCCGAAGGCGCGCAAACAAACAAAGACGACCAGCCGCTACAGGCGGCGGTACGGCCCGTGAGCCCAAGATTGATGTTCATGATGTCGTCGGGCGGACTGACGGCGGCGGAAAAATTCCAGGGCAAGGACGCGCTGTTGTCCGGCCCGGCCGGCGGCGTGGTCGGCATGGTCGAGACAGCAAGGCTCGCTGGCTTCGAAAAGGTCATCGGCTTCGACATGGGCGGCACCTCGACCGACGTCGCTCACTACGACGGCATCTACGAGCGCGCCTTCGATACGGAAGTGGCCGGCGTGCGCATCCGTGCGCCGATGATGCGCATCCACACGGTGGCGGCTGGCGGCGGCTCGGTCCTGCATTTCGAGGCCGGGCGTTTTCGCGCCGGCCCGGATTCGGCCGGCGCCAGTCCCGGCCCCGCCTGCTACCGTCGCGGCGGCCCGCTGGCCGTCACCGACGCCAACGTCATGCTGGGCAAATTGCAGCCCGATTTCTTCCCGGCGATCTTCGGTCCCGAGCAGAACCAGCCGCTCGATGCGAAAATCGTGCGCGAGAAATTCGCCGCCCTCGGCACTGAAATAGCCGGTGGGGAAATCGGCGACGGCCGTTCGCCGGAGGCGGTGGCTGAGGGGTTTCTCACCATCGCGATCGAAAACATGGCCAACGCCATCAAGAAAATTTCGGTGCAGCGCGGCTATGACGTGACCGAATATGCGCTGAACTGTTTCGGCGGCGCAGGCGGCCAGCACGCCTGTATGGTCGCCGATGCGCTCGGCATGGAGGCGGTTCTGATCCACCCGCTCTCCGGCCTGCTTTCGGCCTATGGCATCGGGCTTTCGTCCGTCTTCGCCTCGCGCAGCCAGGCGCTTCTGAAGCCGCTGGCGCAGCATTCGGCGGCCGCGATCGGCGAATTGATCGCCACGCTTGAAAAGGCGGTAACGGAGGAACTGGTGGCCGAAGGCGTGGCGCCTGATGCCGTTACGACCACGCCGATCCTGCATGTCCGCTATGACGGCACCGACACCACGTTGCCGGTGGATTTCAGCCGCCGCTCGCTTGAACAGGCGAAAGACGACTTCGAAGCCGCTCACAAGGCGCAGTTCGGTTTCGTCTATGACGACAAGCCGATGATCGTCGAAACGGTGAGCGTCGAGGGTAGCGACCAGCAGGCGAAGACGCGAAACGAACCTGAATCGGAATGCGAGGAAGAGAACGCAACTCCCTCGCAAACAAGGAAATTGTTTACCGAGGGCGCATGGCACGATGCCGGCGTCTTCTTCCGTGACGACCTGAAGCCGGGCCACCGGATCGACGGGCCGGCGCTCATCGTCGAAAGCCACCAGACCATCGTCGTCGAGCCCGGCTGGCGAGCCGAAATCACCACGCGCAACCATGTCGTGCTGCGGCGCATCACGAAGAAGGCCCGCAACAAGGCGCTCGGCACCGGCCTTTCCGGAAAGGCGGGAGCCGATCCGGTGATGCTGGAGGTGTTCAACAACCTGTTCATGTCGATTGCCGAACAGATGGGCGTCACGCTGCAAAACACCGCCTATTCGGTCAACATCAAGGAGCGGCTGGATTTTTCCTGCGCCGTATTCGACCGCGACGGCGCGCTGGTGGCGAACGCTCCGCATATGCCGGTGCATCTCGGCTCCATGGACCGTTCGGTGGAAACCATCATCCGGCTGAACGCCGGCGATATCCGTCCCGGCGATGTTTTCGCCCTGAATGCCCCCTATAATGGCGGCACGCACCTGCCTGACATCACCGTCGTAACACCGGTGTTCAGCGACACGCAGGACGAAATCCTGTTCTGGGTCGCGGCGCGCGGCCATCACGCCGATGTCGGCGGCACCGCGCCCGGTTCGATGACGCCGCTGGCGACCACCGTCGACGAGGAAGGCGTGCTGTTCGACAATTTCCGGCTGGTCGAGCATGGCCGGTTCCGCGAGAAGGAACTGCGCGCCCTGCTGACCGACCATCCCTACCCCGCCCGCAACCCGGCGCAGAACATCGCCGACCTCAAGGCGCAGATCGCTGCCAACGAAAAGGGTGTCGCTGAACTTCGCAAGATGGTGGCACATTTCGGGCTGCCTACGGTCGAGGCCTATATGGGTCATGTCCAGGACAACGCCGCCGAAAGCGTGCGCCGCGTGCTGGAACGCCTGCCCGATGCGTGCGCATACGAATACCCGACCGACACAGGCCAGGTGATCAAGGTGAAGATCACCGTCGATCGCGACAAGCGCGAGGCGACGGTCGACTTCACCGGCACCTCGCCGGTCATGAAAAACAACTTCAACGCGCCCGAACCAGTCGCCCGCGCGGCGGTGCTCTATGCCTTCCGCGTCATGGTCGAGGACAATATCCCGATGAATGCCGGCTGCCTGCGGCCGATCAACATCGTCATCCCCGACGGCTCGATGCTGAAGCCCGCCTACCCCGCGGCCGTCGTCGCCGGCAACGTCGAGACCTCGCAGCACGTCACCAACGCGCTGTTCGGCGCCATGGGCGCGATGGCGAACGCGCAAGGCACGATGAACAACCTGACCTTCGGCAACCAGACCTACCAGTATTACGAAACCATTTGTTCCGGCTCCCCAGCCGGGCAAATGAACGATGGGCGCGGCTTTGCCGGCACATCGGGCGTCCATACCCACATGACCAATTCGCGCCTCACCGACCCGGAAGTGCTGGAGTTGCGCTTCCCGGTGCTGCTGGAGGATTTCCGCATCCGCGAAGGGTCAGGCGGAAAAGGAAAGTGGAACGCCGGCGACGGCACCCGCCGCACCATCCGCTTCCTAGAGAAAATGGAATGCGCGATCCTGTCGTCGCACCGCAGCCGTCCACCGCAGGGCATCGCCGGCGGCGGCGACGGCGAGGCCGGGTCGACCCAAATCCGCCGCAACGACGGCACGCTGGAGACGCTCAAGGCCTGCGACCAGACCGTGCTTCAGGCCGGTGAAGCGGTGATCGTGAAGACGCCCACGGCCGGCGCGTTCGGGCCGATCTGAGCAGGCGTCACTCGCGCGTATAGGGCACGCCGAGCAGCGCCGGCGCCTGGCCGCGCGAGCGGCGCACCATCAGCGCGACGATGGCCGCCACATAGGGCATCATCAAAAGCAACTGGTAGGGGATGGCGATGCCGATGCCCTGTATCTGCAATTGCAGCGCGTCGAGGAACGAAAACACCAGCGTCGCGACAAGGATCGACCACGGCCGCCACAGGCCGGCGATGACGATGATGATGGCCAGCCAGCCGCGTCCGTTGGTCATGTCCGGCACGAAACGAGCCGCCGAGCCGACCGACAGGAACGCACCGCCAAGCCCCGCCATCAGCCCGCCGAACACCACCGCCGCGTATTGCACCGGGGCCACCGCGACGCCCTTGACGTCCAGCGCCTTCGGATTGTCACCGGCACAGCGCAGGATCAGCCCGTAGCGCGTGCGGTAGAGAAAAAACCATACCGCCGGTACCATCAGGAAGGCGAAATAGGTGAGCAGTTTCTGGTCGAACAGCACCTGCCCGACATAGGGCAGTTCGCGGAGATATGGAATCGGAACATTTGAAAAGAACGGAATGGTCGGCGTCTGGCCGTCGCCGGCGAAGGCCGCGCGCAGCCAGTAGGTGGAAAGCCCTGCCCCCAAAAGGTTGACGGCAAGGCCGGTGACGATCTGCTCGACCTTGAGCGTGATAACCATGGCGGCGAAGACGAACGCCATCAGCGCCCCCGTGAACGCCGCCGCCGCAACGCCGACCCACAGCGAGCCGCTTCCGTAGGCGGCGAGATAGCCGGTGAAGGCGCCCATCAGCATCATGCCTTCGAGGCCCATATTGTAGACGCCACCGCGCTCGGCGACGAGTTCGCCAAGGGCGGCCAGCAGAAGCGGCGTCGCGATACGGACCGTGGCGGCGGCGATGCTGACGAGGATCGAGGCCTGGAACAGGGTGTCAAGCATCGGTAACCCTCCGCAGACGGAAATTGCAG
Source organism: Mesorhizobium sp. (assembly GCA_049647745.1). Taxonomy (GTDB): domain Bacteria; phylum Pseudomonadota; class Alphaproteobacteria; order Rhizobiales; family Rhizobiaceae; genus Mesorhizobium. The sequence continues at coordinate 5,737 of JBARYG010000094.1, read as the reverse complement.
GCCGCCCACCCGGCAAGGAAGAACAGAAGCAGGATGGCTTGTATGGCATAGATGAGCGCGGAGGGCACGCCGGTCGTGATCTGCATCAGGATCGCACCGTTGAGCAGCGCGCCGAACAGGATGGCGGCGATGACCACGCCCGCCGGGTGCAATTGCCCGAGGATGGCGACGATGATGCCACTATAGCCATAGCCGGCAATCGCACCGGCCTTGAGCCGATACTGGACGCCGTAGACTTCGGTAACGCCGGCAAGCCCGGCAAGTGCGCCGGAAACGAGAAACACCACCAGGATCAGCCGGCGCGTATTGGTCCCCTGCACGTCGAGCGCGCGCAGGTTCGAGCCGGCCGCCTTGATTTCGTAGCCGAGCGGCGTGCGCTTGAGCAGGAAATAGACCAGCACCGCCGCGATGATCGCCAGAAGGAAGCCGGCATGCAGCCGCGTGCCGGCAAGCATGACCGGCAGCACCGCGCCCCGGTCGACGCGCGCCGATTGCTCGAAAAAGCCGCCTGCCTCGCTCCACGGCCCATGCAGCAGAAGCATCGAGAGCACATAGACGATGATGTAGTTGAGCATCACAGTCGAAATCACCTCGTCGACCGAGAAACGCGTTTTCAGCACCGCCGCCAGCCCTGCATAGAGCGCGCCGCCGACGATGCCGCCCACCACCACGATGGGTATCTGCACCAGCGCCGGATAGCCGCCAAGATTATGCTGCATCCAGAAGGCGAACATGGCGCCCGCAAACACCTGTCCCTCCGCGCCTATGTTCCACAGCCGTGCACGGAAGGCGACGCAGGCGGCAAGCCCGGTGAAGATGAGCGGTGTCGCCTTCACCAGCGTCTCGCCCGTCACCCGAAGCGAACCGAAGCTGCCCTTGACGAGCGTCGCGAACGCGGTCAGCGGGTTGGCCCCGGCGGAAACGAACAGCACGCCGCAGACGAGGATCGCCCCGACCGCTGCTGCCGCCAGCCCGATCGGCCGGGCAAAGCGGTTCTGCTCGATGCGGCGTTCCAGCCGCCATCCGGCCAGGGAAAACTCGCTCATGCGGCGACCGCGCTTTCCTGTCCGGCCATCAGCCGCCCGACTTCCTCGTGTGTAGCGGAGCGCGCGTCGAGGATCGCCAGGAGCCGGCCCCGGAACATGACGCCGATGCGGCTGCACAGCGCGAACAGATCGTCCAGTTCCTCGCTGGCCAGAAGGACGGCGCAGCCCTCGTCGCGCTTGCGCACCAGTTCGCGATGCACGAATTCGATGGCGCCGACGTCGAGCCCGCGCGTCGGCTGGTTGCAGAGCAGAAGCTTGCTCGCCTTGGCGAACTCGCGTGCCAGAATCACCTTTTGCGCATTGCCGCCCGAAAGCTTGCGGCAAGGCGCATCCGGGCCGCTCGCCGCGATCGAATAGGTTTCGATGGCCTGCCTCGCGTTGGCGTCGAGCGCCGCACCATCCAGGAACGGGCCGTTACGCCAGCGCGCCTGCCAGTGCTGGCCAAGGATAAGATTTTCGCTGACGGCCAGGTCGGCGACCAGCCCGTCGCGAAAGCGGTCGCTCGGCACATAGCCGACGCCCTCGGCAGCGACTTCCGCCACCGAAAGGCCCTGCAACGGCTTGCCGGCAAGAGTGACGGTGCCCTCGCCCGGCGCGACCAGCCCGCACAGGCATTCGAACAATTCGTCCTGCCCGTTGCCGGAAACGCCGGCCAGACCGAGGATTTCGCCCTTCGCCACATCGAAGGAAATACCGTCCAGAACCCGCCGCGCATCGCGCAGATGCGCCAAGCCGCGAACCGCCAGCACCGTCTCCCGCCCCGCCGCCTCGCCGTCCACGCGCACCGGAGCGGAAACCCGCCGCCCGACCATCATCGAGGTCAGTTCGTCGCGGGTCGTGTCGGCAGTGCGGACCGTACCGACCAGCCTTCCCTTGCGCAGCACGCTGACGGCATCGGAGCGCATCACTTCCGCCATCTTGTGGCTGATGAGCAGCACAGAAATGCCGTCGGCCAGCAGGCGTTCGATCACCGCGAACAGCTTTTTCGATTCGTCAGGCGTCAACACGGCGGTCGGCTCATCGAGGATGAGCAGGCGCGCGCCCATGTAAAGCACCTTGACGATCTCCACCCATTGCTGCTCGCCCACCGACAGTTCGCCGATCGGCTGGGAAGGATCGAGTTCGATGGCATAGGCATCGCAGATCGAGCGGATGCGGGCGAGCACGCTCGCCTGGTCGAGCCGCCAGCCCGAACCGGAACCGACGGCGATGTTTTCCAGAACCGTAAAACTCGGCACCAGCACGAAATGCTGGTGCACCATGCCCATGCCGGCAGCGATGGCGTCGCTCGGCGAATTGAGGTGGACAGGCTTGCCGTCTACCCATATCTCGCCACCGTCCGGGCGATAAAGCCCGTAGAGACAGGACGACAGCGTCGACTTTCCCGCCCCGTTCTCGCCAAGCAGGCAGTGCAGTTCGCCCGGCATCACGTCGAGCGAGATATCGTCATTGGCAACCAGCGGGCCGAACCGCTTGGTCAGATGCCTGACCGAAAGTCGAGGGGTATCGTTGGGCGTCATCGGCTTTCGGCCACGGCTCCTGCCTTGTCTTTAAGCGAGCGCTACAAGCTCAGTCCGACTTCGGCTCGGCAAGGTCGAGTTCGACCTTCTTCTTGCCGCTCTTGATCGCCTCGACGCTGTCGGCCACGAGTTTCTTCACGTCCTCGGGCATCTTGGCTTCCCACACCGGGTTGATCACGAGATCGCCCGAGCCTTCGGCCCAGGTGAACCATTTCGGCTCGATCGGCGCGTCGAAAGCGGCGCCCGTGGTCTTGACCTTCCACCACTGGTCGATCAGCCAGTTGATATGCGGGTCCCATTTGACGATGGCCGAGGCAACGATGGATTTCGGCGCCACCTTGGACATGTCGACATAGTTGCCGAAACAGCCGATCCCCTTCTCCTCGCACACCTCGAAGGCACCCGACATCTGATAGATCATGTCGGCGCCGGCAGCGATCTGCGCGGAGGTCGCCTCGTTCGATTTGGTCGGGTCGAACCACGACTGAATGAAGGTAATCTTCTGCTTCACCGCCGGGTTGACGTCCTTGGCCCCGGCGAAGAAGGCGTTGATCTGGTCGTTGGTGTCGTCTGCCGGGAAGGTCGAAACCGCCCCGACGACGTTCGACTTGGTCATCTTGCCGGCGATCTGCCCCATCACAAAGGCCGGCTCATGCGCGTGGATGAATATCCAGTAGGCGTTGCCGCCGAGCCCCTGGTTGCCCGATCCGCTCATCACGAACATGATCTTGGGGAACTCGTCCTTCAGCTTCTCGATAGCGTCGACATAGGCGGTGTCGCCGAACAGGATATCGTACTGGCCGGTTTCAGCATAGGTGCGGAACACCTGCTCGGCATTGTCAGCTACGTTTTCGGTATAATTGACCTCGATGTTGAGGCCATGCGGCTTGGCCGCGATCACCCGGTCCATCGAATTGACGAAGGAGGTTTCCCACGGCGCTTCCTTGCCGGCCGAAAGAATGCCGGCGATCTTCAGCGTGGTGGGATCTTCGGCCCGGGCGGCGGAGCCGACCACAAGCATGGCGGCCAGCGCCGAAAGCGCGACGGCGAGTTTCTTCAGCATGGTTCCTCCCTTTTATCGTTGTTTACAGTGCCATTTTAAGCGGGTCGACAACTTCGAGCTTCACGCAATCGATAGCGCCGAGATCGGTCATGGCGAAATCGGGAATAGCGGTGATCTGCAACACGAACATATACATGAAAGGCCACGGCAGCGAGCAGCCCAGGGCGCGCGCGGCCTCGTCCAGTTCGTGTTCCTTGGCGGCCATTTCCTCCGGCTCGATGTCCGAGACGATGCCGCCGATCGGCAGCGGCAGGAAGGCCTTGACCTTGCTGCCGTCGACCACCGCCTGCCCGCCATTGTTTTCGATAATGGTGTTGATGGCGACCGCCATGTCGTCGAGGTTGGTGCCGACGCAGACGATATTGTTGTCGTCCGGTGCGGTTGAAGTCGCCAGCGCGCCCGAGCGCAGGCCGAAACCGGAAGCGAACGCCACCGGCCTGTTTCTCGTCTTGCCGTAGCGCTCGACCACGGTCAGATACTGCACGTCCTGCGCCACTTCGGCCTCGACCAGCCCGTCGCGCACCGGCAGCGTCACGTCGCGGCGCTTGCGCACGAAAATCTGCTCCGGTGTCACCGCCATGGTGAAAACCCTGGCGGTGCTTCCCGAATCCGGCGAGCGGACGGCCAGATCGTCGGCGCTCACCTTGTCCACCTTGAAGGTATCGGTGACAAGCCGGCTGCGCGGCGGCGCGGCAAGGTCGGAAACAAGCTTGCCGTCGCGCGCCGCAACCTTGCCCTTGGCGATGACCGCCGAAACGCGGAAATCGGCAATATCCTTGACCAGAAGAATATCCGCCGCGAGGCCGGGCGAAATGGAGCCGACCTTCTGGCCGATCTTCAGCGCCTCGGCACCATTGATCGTCGCCATCTGGATCGCGGTCAGCGGCTCGATGCCCATGGCGATGGCCATGCGAACCATGTTGTCGAGATGACCGCGCTTGAGAATGTCGCTCGCCACCACGTCGTCGGTGCAGAAGCTGATCCGGCTCGTCGCCTTGATACCCATTTCGGTGACGATGCGCAGATTCTCGGTAAGAAAATGCGAGATCGACGATTCGCGGATGACAACGTGAACGCCGTTGCGCAGCTTTTCCAGCATCTCGTCGGCAGTATAGCTTTCATGGTCGGAGCGCACGCCGGATTGCAGGTAGCTGTTGAGCTTGTGGCCCCGGCACATCGGCGAACAGCCGAGGATAGGCAACCGGCTTTTTTCGGCGATCTCGATCGCCTGCATGACATGATCGTCCATTGTATCGACGAATTCGCGCACCGTTTCCCAGATGCCGACGCATTCGGGCCAGGAATGCGTGGCGCGGTGATCGTCCGGGCCGAAATAATAGCCGACATTGGAGCGCGGCAGCGTATAGGGCGTCTTGCACGGCGCACCCCAGAAAATCTTCAGCGGCGTGCCCTTGGCTTCGTCAAGGAATTCGCGCGCGCCTTCCAGCCCCGAGACGACGAGTATCTGGTCGAGCCCCGAAACGATGGAAGTCGTGCCGAGCGGCACCACCGCCTTGGCGAAGCTGGTGACGGACATTTTCGAGCACTCGACATGCAGATGCCCGTCGATCATGCCGGGGCACAGATAATAGCCGGTGGCGTCGACGATCTCGGTTTCCGGCCCGCGATAGTCCGAAACGTCCCCCACCGCCACGATGCGGTCCTTGTAGACGGCAACGTCGGCCGGGTAGATTTCCGCCGACGCCACATTCACCAGCGTACCGCCGCTGACGATCAGCGTCGCCTTCAATTCGGCGCGCCCGGCGCGGATGAATTCACGGATATCGGACAAATCTATCGCTCCACGCTGTAATTTCCGTAAGCCGCTTCGGCGGCGGCGTACCGGCCCGGGCCGTCATGCAAATCCACCCTTGCGTCCAATGATCCTGTCGTATTAACTCCGTCCATGCAAATGCCGCTTGCCTCTCACCTTTGGACAATTCGTTCAGGAAATTGGACGATCCATGGATCTTGAAGCCGTCGATTTCTTCCTGAAAGTCGCGGAGGCGCAGTCGCTGTCGCACGCCTCCAAGCTTTACGGCCTGCCGAAGTCGACGCTCAGCCACAAGATACGCAAGCTGGAGGATTCGCTCGGAACAGCCCTATTC